>NZ_QTKX01000001.1:1599954-1919945 GCF_018424685.1 Mesobacillus boroniphilus | reverse complement strand
TGGAATCTATAAAGGGACGTGCATCTTTGTCAAAGCTAAACGATGCGCTTGCGCTTCGGTTTTTGCTGGAGAGAGTATAGTGTGGAGTTGGGCTTGATTCTTTTTTGGATGGGAATATCATAACTCCATGGACAAGTTCATAAAAATTATAAAAGGCTGTTTTCGTAAAGATTTAAAATCCTAATGCCGATTTTAACGCAATATAATGCTATTTTGTAGTTCGGTATTAAGTTTGCATGCTCTTTTCTCATAAAAAGGGGCTGCTTTGAGAAGAAAAATAGTTCATTCACTCCTATTTTGTAGTCAATAGCAACAAAGTTTGAGAAAAGAGCCATATAAAAAGGGGAGGGCTTGTCATGGAACAGGAAATCGTGAATCTGGATGACCGTACGGATCCTGCAACTAAAAGGATGTTGCAGAATTTGATTGATCGAAAGAAAAAGTTTGACCGGTTTAAATCGCGGCATCTTTTATCAGTATGGGTGACGATCGGGTTAATCTCCATCTATTTCTACTATCTCTATATAACGGTGTTGAAACCGTATTCTTATTCTTTCGCTGAGATTTTTTCAGTGTATGTCCAAAATTCTGCGAATTTATATTTCCTTATATTGACGGTAGGGACCTATGGGTTGATGATCCTGTTTAAGGAGAAGCGTGAAAAGGCAGAGAAAGAATACCAGGCGCTTCGTTGTGAAATAGTAGACCGAAGTAAGGATTTATGGAAAAAAGAAGAGGAATGGAAGAACCGCCATATTGTGTTTGAGATGATGAAGAAAAAGTTTGATATCAATCTGTTTCATGAAAATAAATAGAAGCATCCAAAGCGGATGCTTCTTCCTTTAAAAGATAAGAAAGTATAATCTTCTACTTCGAGAAGTGTCTAGCTCCAGCGCCAAGCCCATCGAGACGCTTGTCTAGTTGCGGCTCCTAACTCCTCGAGACGCTTCGGTCCTGCTAATGAAGTCAAAGAGCGACTTTACTGGTCGGCTCTCTGAGGCACACGATGTGCTAGACCCGCCAGCCACAGGACAAGAAAGGCTTCGAAGCGATTCATCGCACGACCGAAAGCGGTAGCTTTTGGGAGGACGTGCGTTTTTAGGCGTGCAATGCTTGTCGGGGCTGACCAAGGTGCTAGCGCATTTCTTATTAGAAAATCTTCTTTTTACCTTGATCATCCTTGATGATTTCCACTGCCTCGCGGAAGCGCTGTGAATGGATAATTTCCCGTTCCCGTAAAAATCTTAAGCTATCATTCAAATCAGGGTCATCACTCATATTGATAATCCACTGATATGTCGCCCTAGCCTTTTCTTCGGCTGCGATATCTTCATATAAATCTGCTATCGGGTCACCTTTAGCAGCGATGTAGGATGCAGTCCATGGTACACCAGCGGCATTATGATAGAAAAGGGCACTATCATGATTCGCATAGTGCGCGTCAAGTCCTGCCTGCTTCATTTGTTCAGGTGTGGCATCCTTAGTCAATTTGTAAATCATAGCGGCAATCATTTCTAAATGGGCGAATTCTTCCGTACCGATGTCAGTCAATAACCCGATTACCTTATCTGGAATCGTATAGCGCTGGTTTAAGTATCGCAGTGCTGCAGCTAGCTCTCCATCAGCTCCGCCATATTGCTCCACCAGGAATTTAGCGAGCGTGGGGTTACAGGTGCTAACTTTTACGGGATATTGCAATTTTTTTTCATAAAGCCACATTTTCCTTACCCCCTCCTAATTGGATTTTAAATCTGCCAAGGCCAAGGACTGTCATCCCAGTTCCAGGGATAACCTGAATAACTGTTGCCATATTGCTGGAGAGGTCCATACATGCTTTCAACGACTTTCTTTAGCCGGCGCCTTTCTTTGGCGAACTGATTAAACTGGTTAATGGCATCGTAATCCTCTGGATGGGTGTCTAAGTAAAGAGTAAGGTCCACGAGAACAAAATCTACTGCTTGGAGTTCTTCCATGGCTGCATAAAATTCCTTTGGCAATTGTTTCATGAGTGATCATCCTCCCTTGGAGCTTCGTATGGAGAATACCAAGGATCATAAAAAACCTTCCACAGTGTCCCGGTTCTTAATGCTTGCATTGGTGTGAATTGTTCAAGATTGGGCGGTTGGAAGCCCAGGAATAAATTTGGCGGTGTGGAATACGTTTTTGCCTTAATAGGCGGACAAGGGTCGAAGGGACTGGCGTACGGGTACCATACTCTTCTATATGTTGACAAACTAAGCCCTCCTCTACATAAACTTCATTTCATTTTATGAGGAAAATTTTAATTCATGTTAAATTTATCTGCTCAAGCAGGGATTTTTAAAAATATGCAGAAATATATAACCTATGGCAGTACTTTAAATTAGAGGTGAGTGGAATGTTTGTTAAAAGTATCATGATACCGAAGTACAAGTGTGTAACAGCGCAGCAAGAAGAAACATTGCAAAGTGTATTGGAAAAGTTGGATTCAAATGAAATTGATGGTGTTCCTGTATTGGATGGTGACAAGTATGCTGGTGTAGTCACAAGATATGGAATTTTTCAGGAGTACTTTAATACAGGTGGCCAAAAAGATGAATTCCTCCAAAATAAATTAGCGAAGGATGTTTTGTGCTTACAGGATCAAATCCTGCATGGCATTGAGATTTTTGAGAATACTTTAGTGAAACTGAAAGATATACCTTTAATGGCTGTAATTGATGAGAATGGCAAGTTCCAGGGAATCGTTACCCGATCTGATGCTCTCGATCAGTTCCAGAGCGCATTCGGTGTCCATAGGGAGGGTGTAAGGATTGCGTTTACTTCGGTGGAAACCGAGGGCAGAATCGCAAGGCTGGCTGATATTGCTCACCAGTTCCATGAGCATATCATCTCATTGGTTACGTTTGACGAGACAGACAAACTAGTTCGCAGGATTGTCATGAAAATTGAAAAGAAAGACAATATCGATAAGTTTATTAAGAAGCTGGAGCAATCAGGATTCCGAATTCTTGATATCCATGATGTTTGATTTTTCCATAGGGAAATAAAGACAAGGGCCTTTCATACACTGTGTATGGGAGGTTTTTGTATGCTTTGGAAAGTTTTCAGGCTGGTCATTGGGCTGTTTTGTGGTTACCTTGTGGTAAATTGGATGACGGTTGTCATTCCTTTTCACTCAGATGAGTTCCTGGGTGAGTTCATCTTTAATCCTTTTGAATTCCTTGCAATGACAATTGCACTTGTATTTGGCATGTATTCAATGGGAGGCTTGATCCGGGGAGGTGCTATTGCAGTAATAAGTATATTAAAAGGAATAGAATGGTCGGCTTTGGATTTAATGTTAGCAATAGCCTGTCTAGGGTGCTTTTTTTTACTGCTTGCTCTCGGAGTCTGGCAGACAGCAATTTTTTTCGTTTTCTGTTTGCTTTATGGTATGATGTCATTTAGCTCAACTGAGGACGAGTGTGAAGACCAGATTTAGTATTACGGGAGGCAGAGATGGAGATTGTCTATTTTATAATGGGGATGCTGCTGATTGGCGGCTTCCTTCTAATATATATGTACCGTCAGGCTTTTACAGACAGAGTATTAAAGCAGGAAATTAGCTTGAAAGATTTCCCCAAGAGTTTTGGGTCTGTCAGAATCTTCTTTATTTCAGACGTCCATAAGCGGATTGTTGCTGACTCTATTATCAACGAAGTGAAGGGGAAGACAGATCTCGTCATTATCGGCGGTGACCTTGCTGAAAAAGGTGTTCCACTCGAGAGGGTTTCTGCCAATATAGAAAAATTAAAAACAATCGCCCCTGTTTTTTTCGTCTGGGGAAACAATGATTATGAATTCAACTTCCATGAACTGGACTCCCTCCTTTACCACTTAGGTGTTAAAGTACTAGACAATACAGCAGTGAAATTTGAATCGGGAGCTGGGGACGTGTTGCATGTTTTAGGTATAGATGACTTAAGTCTTGGTAAAAGCAGGCTTGACCTGGCAATGCTTGATGCAGACGAAAAAGGCTTCCGTATCCTTGTCAGCCATAACCCCGCCATCATCAACAGCCTCAAGCCGGATGATAATATCAGCCTTGTTTTAAGTGGGCATACACATGGGGGACAGATCAGGATATTCGGGTGCGGTCCTTATGAATTAGGCGGGATTAAAAAGAAGAATGGTACAACGCTGCTGACCAGTAATGGATATGGAACTACAGGGGTGCCTCTCAGACTGGGAGCCAGGGCTGAGACGCATCTAATTACATTGGTTGCGGATTCCAGGCAAGCAGATTGAAGTTTTACACGTATGCAGCAACACAGATATAATCGGTAGTACAGGTAATAACGGAGGTTTTAGGATGGGGAATGGCGCAGGAAAATATAATATTAAGGCAGTATCCAAAATGCTTGGTATCCAGCCTGGGACCCTTAGGGCCTGGGAAAGAAGATATCAGATGATTGCCCCTGTCAGAAATGAATCCGGTCATCGATTGTATACCGAAGAACATATAGAAATATTACGGTGGCTGATTTCAAAAATTAATCAAGGCTTTACGATCAGCCAGGCTGTGTCTTTACTTGAAAACTCAGCTTTATCCAATGGAAATCCTGAAATGCCAAAAAGGGACAGACTTGATGAGATTGGAGACAAGCTGTTGACTGCACTTCTGGAGTTCAATAGTTCCAATGCTCATGAATTGATCAACCAGGCCTTTAGTCTATTCACAATTGACAAAACAGTTATTGATTTATTAGGCCCAATTTTGATTAAGGTGGGCGATTTATGGGAAGAGGGAAGTATAACGACTGCACATGAGCATTTTGCTTCGTCATTTATACGTTCGAGAATTGAAGGATTATCAAATTCATTTCCGCACAATTCCTTCCTGCCAAAGTCCATTGCAGTTTGCGGGCCTGGAGAGAGACATGAACTAGGGTTGTTAATCTATACGATGTACCTTAGACGGAAAGGGTTTGAGGTTGTCTTCCTTGGCACAAGCCTTGCTGAGAATGATCTTGAAGTAGTGGTGGAAAAAGTGAAACCCAAGTTTCTCTTTTTATCCTGCACTCTTGATGAAAATAGAGAGGCAACCTTGAAACTTGCCGAGGAGGTTAATAAAATCTATCCAAATCTTATTGTTGGGCTCGGTGGAATAGCGATTGATTCCATGCCGTTAGAGCAGCAAAAAGAATATCAGGAACACATTGTAGGCATGACAAGGGCGGAATGGGAAAAATGGTTGAAAAAGCGCATCGATCAATTTAAATAACTCACCAACCTGCGATATTTTCATAAACTACAATAAGAGCTTTGTCGATGGCAGGGGGCATGAATATGCGCTTAGAACGATTAACCAACAATAAAATTAAGATATTCCTTACGATAGATGACTTATCCGACCGGGGATTGACCAAAGAGGATATATGGAAGGATTCATTGAAGTGGCACCAGCTTTTTCATGATATGCTCGAGGAGGCCAGCGAGGAATTCGATTTGGAGATTATCGGTTCAGTAGCAGTGGAAATATTTTCATTGCATGCCCAGGGGATGGTCATGATCGTCACAATGATCGAACAGGATGAAGATGAGGAACAGTTTGATGATGGGATTATAGAAATGCAGGTCACGGTCGATGGAAGCGAAGACATTTTGTTTGAATTCGAAAATATCGATGACGTGATCCATCTGGCGAAAAGACTCTTGGACGCTGGGATTGACGGAGGCAGCCTGCATTTCATGAATGACCATTATTATTTGCTTATGAATGGAATAATGCCTGATGAGACCAATAAGACAGTGTCTTTAATGGCAGAATACGGAGTTCCATCAATATTGAGCATCCACAGACTGCTCGAGTATGGGAACGAGATTATGGAAGAACGTGCAGTCGAAAGCCTTGTCCATTATTTTATGAAATAATGGATGGCCTTCGGCTTTTTTATTGGAAGATATTGTGTTGTAAAGGTGCTTGTGGGATTAAGTTTTTTGGTGAAAAATATGCCTGATTGCCGAAGGGGAATTACTAGAGAATTTTTTTGGAGTTTTTTCAAATCTAACTCTTAAAATACAGTTTTGTTACCAAGGAATGTCTTATTATTCAGTCAATTTATTATCAACTCAATAATAATAAGGACTTGAATGGTAGCGTTTTCATTTAATAATCAAAAAATGCGGAAAACTGTTTTTTTCTTCTTGCATAAAATAACCAAAGGTGTATACTAATCCATGAAAGCAGACAACATCCGCAAAAGTGATTTAGGAGGTTTATCAATGGTAGCCGCAAACGGTAATGAAAATCCAAATAAAGAAGACAAACATGACGTCTTACGATCTACACAAACTGTTATTCACAAGGCTTTGGAAAAACTCGGATACCCAGATGAGGTTTTTGAGCTTTTAAAGGAGCCGCTCAGGATGATGACAGTGAAAATACCTGTCAGAATGGATGACGGATCTGTTAAAGTCTTTACTGGCTACCGGGCGCAGCACAATGATGCAGTGGGTCCAACAAAGGGAGGAATACGTTTCCATCCAAACGTAACGGAGAAAGAAGTAAAAGCCTTATCAATCTGGATGAGCTTGAAATGTGGCATCGTCGACCTGCCGTACGGTGGAGGTAAAGGCGGGATCGTTTGTGATCCTCGTGATATGTCGTTCAGGGAATTGGAAAGATTGAGCCGAGGGTATGTCCGTGCAATCAGCCAGATTGTAGGACCAACAAAAGACATCCCGGCACCTGATGTTTTCACGAACTCTCAGATTATGGCTTGGATGATGGATGAATATAGCCGTATAGATGAATTTAACTCTCCAGGATTCATTACAGGCAAGCCGCTGGTACTCGGTGGTTCACATGGTCGTGAATCAGCAACAGCAAAAGGGGTTACAATTTGTATCCGCGAAGCTGCAAAGAAAAAGGGAATCGAGCTTGAAGGCGCAAGAGTGGTTGTCCAGGGATTTGGAAATGCCGGAAGCTACTTAGCCAAGTTCATGCATGATGCTGGTGCGAAGATCATCGGTATTTCAGATGCATACGGGGCGCTGCATGACCCAGAAGGACTTGATGTCGATTACTTGCTTGACCGTCGTGATAGTTTTGGTACAGTAACCAAACTATTCAATAATACACTTACCAATAAAGAATTGTTGGAACTTGATTGTGACATCCTTGTTCCAGCTGCGATAGAAAATCAGATTACCGAAGAAAATGCCCGTAATATCAGGGCTAGCATCGTCGTTGAGGCTGCAAATGGGCCAACGACTTTGGAAGCAACAGAAATCCTGACAGAGCGTGGCATCCTGCTTGTGCCGGACGTTCTTGCCTCCGCTGGTGGAGTAACCGTTTCTTACTTTGAATGGGTACAAAACAATCAGGGGTACTATTGGACGGAAGAAGAAGTTGAAGACAAGCTTGAAAAGGTTATGGTGAAATCTTTTGACAGCATCTATGACACTGCGCAGACTCGCAGAGTTGACATGCGTTTGGCAGCATATATGGTTGGCGTTAGAAAGATGGCAGAAGCCAGCAGATTCAGAGGCTGGATTTAACCTTAGAAAGGGTTCTTCATTGAATCTTAAGATGAAATCTCCTATCATTTAATGATAGGAGATTTTTTATATTCCGATACGGTTTATATACATCCATAAGGAGTGAAATTGCTACATGAAAAAGGAAGATGTCATTATTGTCGGGGGCGGTCCCTGCGGTCTTGCTGCCGCGATTGCCTTAAAGAAAAAAGGGAAGAATCCTCTAATTATCGAAAAAGGAAATATTGTGAATGCAATTTATAATTATCCAACGCACCAGACTTTCTTCAGCAGCAGTGAAAAGCTTGCTATTGGCGACGTACCCTTTATCACCGAGAACCTTAAACCAAAGCGAAATCAGGCGCTGGTTTATTATCGGGAAGTCGTCAAGCGGGAAAAGCTGAGAATCAATAAATATGAGAGGGTCATTGAAATAGTAAAAAGAAGCGAATCCGTTTTCGAGGTTACAACAGATAAAGGGGGATACACCTCGGAAAATATCGTCATCGCCACGGGGTATTATGATAATCCCAACTTCATGGGAATCCCGGGCGAAGAGCTTAAAAAGGTATCACACTATTTCAAGGAGGCTCATCCTTTCTTTGATATGGATGTCGCGGTCATTGGTGGTAAAAACTCAAGCGTGGATGCTGCGATAGAGTTAGAGAAGGCGGGTGCGAGAGTGACAGTCCTTTACCGTGGAGCAGAATATTCACCAAGCATCAAACCATGGGTACTGCCAGAATTCGAGGCACTTGTAAGATCAGGTGCTGTAAATATGGTATTCAGTGCAGAAGTCAAAGAAATCACAGTAGAATCCATTATTTATGAACATAAAGGGGAAACGGTGAAATTAAAAAATAATCATGTATTCGCGATGACTGGATACCGGCCGGACCACGACTTCCTTAAAAAGATGGGTGTGATGATCGAGGCAGAAACAGGGCGGCCATATTTTAACCCTGAGACAATGGAAACGAATGTACCAGGGATATTTATTGCAGGAGTCATTGCGGCCGGGAACAATGCAAACGAAATATTCATCGAAAATGGACGTTTCCATGGCGGACAAATTGCAGATGCTATATCGATTAGAGAATAGGCATGGATGGATAAAGGCGGGGGAATCCCGCCTTTTTATTTGTTTGGGGGTAAAAGGGCTAGGTTACTATTGTACGAAGTGGTAGAAGCAATCAGCATCATTGGTGCACTATTTATCCGGAAACTGGATATTTTGTTCACCAATCACTATGGAAATCATAACCAATAAAGTTTTAGCAAAAAAATAAAAAAAGTGGTGTCTGATTGCATTCAGGTCACCACTTTTTCATATATTATCCTGGCTGCTTCATTCTAAAACATGAACATTTCTTCTATTTCAGCCATCTTTTCAGTCTTAGCAAGGGCGACAAGCAGTTTGATTCTCGCTTTCTGGCCGTTGAGGCCGTTTGAGAAGATGACGCCCAATTCCTTCAGGTGCTTGCCTCCGCCTTCATAGCCGTAAACATCCTGGACAATGCCGGCAAAGCTTCTGGAAACAATGACGACCGGAATATTGTTTTTGATGAATTCTTGTACTCCCTCAAGTGCTGCCGGTGGAAGATTGCCTTGTCCAAGTGCTTCAATCACCACTCCATCCACTTTTAAGCCTAGGACTGCTTTGAGAAGGGATGAGTCCATTCCTGCGTGGGCTTTAATCAGTGAGACTCTCTTGCTGATGTCCTGCAAAGGATAGTTTTCATGTTTTGTAGGAGTGTGGTGGAAAAGAACCCCCCTTTTTGTCACAATGCCAATCGGACCATATTGCGGGCTTTGAAAGGTTGAGATATTGCTTGTATGAGTTTTGGTGACGTTCACTGCCGTATGGATCTCGTCATTAAGGACAACAAGGACACCCTTTCCCTTAGCATCAGGACTAGAAGCTACCCTTATGGACGAAATTAAATTATAGAGTCCGTCAGAGCCAATTTCATTGCTGGACCGCATGGCGCCAGTAACGACGACCGGGAAGCTGGCCTGGCAGGTGAGGTCAAGAAAATATGCTGTTTCTTCGAGTGTATCTGTTCCGTGGGTGATTACTGCTCCATCGATGTTGCCCTTTTTAGCATAATCCTCAAGGATGTATTTTAACTCCAGCATCTCTCTAGGTGTAATATGTGGAGAGGGCAGGTTGAAGGGCTCTTCAACAACAAGATCAGCAAGACTGGATAAAATATCAGTTCCCTGTGTCAAAGGGTTATTCGTCCCTGGTTTAACTGCTCCGCTTGTATCCTCGCTCATGGAAATGGTACCGCCAGTATGAATTAATAAAATATTCTTCTTCAAAACTATTACCTCCGAAAAGACCGATGAGAAAGAATAATAATCCATTTTCTTTCTTCTAATTACATGATACGATTAAAAAAACAAATTGAAAAGAGGACAGCGCATGCTGGGAATAGTTACAGCCGGGGTAGCTCCGGGTCTGGCACTGTTAAGTTATTTTTACTTAAAGGATCAATACGAGTCAGAGCCGCTATCTTTAGTGTTTAAAATGTTTATATTCGGTGCATTGCTTGTATTTCCGCTTATGTTCATTCAATATGTACTCTCTGTCGAGGGATTGTTCCAGGGCGACTTTACTAAAGCATTCGGGACGGTTGGCCTCTTAGAAGAATTTTTTAAATGGTTTATCCTTTATTACACGATTTTTCAGCATATTGCCTTCGATGAACCTTATGATGGAATCATCTACAGTGTGTCTGTATCACTGGGCTTCGCATCAGCTGAAAATATTTTTTATCTGCTTGCCAATGGCCTCCAGGACGCACTTGGGAGGGCGCTGCTGCCAGTTTCCAGCCATGCGCTCTTTGGAGTCATAATGGGTTACTATATAGGAAAGGCAAAGTTTTCCCCGGGAGTGCAAAAGAAGTGGATCACGCTTTCATTAACGGTGCCTGTCCTGCTTCACGGGGTATATGATTACATCCTGATGACCAGGGAAGACTGGCTCGTGCTGATGGTTCCGTTCATGATTTTCCTTTGGTGGCTGGGGCTGAGAAAAGTTAAAAAAGCGAGAGTGTTGACTCTGCAGCACATTGAAAAACAATATCCTATCTGAAAAACTCTTCATTTAATAAAAATGGAGGGTTTTTTTGTTTTGTGGAATAAAAGTCATCTCTTAACAAAAAATAGGAGTAATCTTTTAAGTTCACATCTTTGGGGGTTGCATTCAATGAAGAATTATCGGTCTATCTTAAAGGTGATGGCCGCGCTGGCTTTGATCATGTCTTTTTTACAATTTAGCGAAGTTGATCAAAGGGCTGAGGCTTTTACTAGTCAGGTGCTGCAGCAGGGTGCGGTAGGAGACGATGTTATCGAACTCCAATCACGTCTTAAGCATATTGGATTTTATAATGGCAAGATCGACGGGGTATTCGGTTGGGGTACCTATTGGGCTCTGAGAAATTTCCAATATGAATTCGGTCTTGAAATTGATGGGGTTGCTGGATGGAAAACGAAACTCAAGCTTGCTAAAGCTACGCCAAATGCAAAAATTGCCTGGGGTGGTGAGGCAGCAGGTGGTGGCGGCCAAACCAAGCCTGCACCAAAACCAGCAGCAACAAATACGCCGAATGGGTTCTCCCAGAACGATATTCAGCTGATGGCGAATGCGGTCTATGGAGAAGCAAGAGGTGAACCGTATACCGGACAGGTAGCAGTTGCGGCGGTAATCCTAAACCGATTGGACAGTGCCACATTCCCGAATACAATATCCGGGGTAATATTCGAACCGAGGGCTTTTACAGCAGTTGCTGATGGACAAATTTGGCTAACGCCAAATGAGACTGCGAAAAAAGCTGTCCTTGATGCCATCAATGGCTGGGATCCTACTGGCAATGCTTTATACTACTTCAATCCCGATACGGCAACCAGCGCGTGGATTTGGTCGCGACCGCAAATCAAAAAGATTGGGAAACATATTTTTTGTAAATAGGGGTGAGTTGAATTGCTAAGAGGAATAGCCATAGCAGTCCTGGTTGTAGGAATTGCCGGAACAGCATTCTGGGGTTATCAGGAGCATAGGGAAAAAACAGCAGTACTTATTAATGCAGAAAACAATTACCAAAGAGCCTTTCATGACCTGACATATCAAATGGACTTATTGAACGATAAGATTGGTACGACGCTTGCGATGAATTCGAGAGGCTCATTGTCGCCACAGCTGGCGGAGGTATGGAAAATCACTTCACAGGCTCATAATGATGTCGGCCAGCTACCATTGACTCTTTTGCCTTTCAATAAGACGGAAGAGTTCTTGGCGAATATAGGGAATTTCAGTTATAAAGCAGCGGTTCGTGACCTTGATAAAGAACCATTAACGGAAAAGGAATATGCGACGCTAAAGACCCTATATGAGCAATCCGGTGAAATTCAACAGGATTTAAGGGAAGTCCAGCATATGGTACTAGAAAACAATCTTCGCTGGATGGATGTAGAGCTCGCCCTTGCGACAGAAAAAGGTCAAACTGACAATACCATCATTGATGGGTTCAAGACTGTCGAAAAAACAGTAGAAGGGTATACGGAAACTGATTTCGGACCAGCACAGATTAATCTTCAGAAAAAAGACGAAAACTTTAAAAAGCTGCCGGGCGAAAAAATATCAAAGGAACAAGCGGTCAAGATTACCAGGAAATATACCCCAGTCAAAAATGGCGGTAAAGTAAAAGTAACCGAAAACGGCAAAGGATCGGATTATGGGTTCTTCAGTGTATCCATCCAAAATACACAAACAAAGCTAGAAGCGAATATGGATATAACCAAAAAAGGTGGGTATCCAATCTGGTTCTTGCTTGATCGGGATGTGAAGAATCAAAAACTTAGTCTCAATGATGCTTCTAATAAGGCAATCGCCTTTTTAAAAGATCATAATTTCAAAAGCCTGGATCTTTTCGAAAGCGCTCAATATGATAACATAGGTGTTTTTACATTTGTAGCGACACAGGACAACGTAAGGATTTATCCAGATGCGATCAATATGAAGGTGGCATTGGATAATGGTGATGTTATTGGCTTTTCAGCTGAGGATTATTTGAAATCACATAAAGCAAGGGAAATTCCACAGGCAGGCATTGAAATGGAAGAAGCAAAAAAGAAGATCAATCCAAACCTCAAAGTAATGGATGAGAAAAAAGCAATTATCCTGAACGACCTTAATGAAGAGGTGTTATGCTATGAATTCACTGGAACTCTTGGCAATGACACATTCAGGATTTATATTAATGCAGAAGACGGTACAGAAGAAAAAGTAGAAAAACTTCATAATGCTGAACCGGTATATGAGGATGTAGTTTAAGGGAAAGCCAAGTGCTTTCCCTGTTTTTTTTTTTCACGGTTGAAACACCTAGGTCAATGGCTCTTTTCGAGGATACTTTTGAACATGGTTTGCGATAATTGTTGAGAAAGTAACAAAGTTTATGAAAAGTGGGTTGTAAAAATAATCCATTAAAGGACTATTGCACCAGCTTAACCCTGCATGTCATAATAAGAAGAGATTATTAAGAGGATATTTCACCAATCAAATAAATAGTAAAACAGCATAGACAGAAGTGGGGAAGTGGATTAGGTATGATAAAAATCGGTGATAACATAATCCTAGAGCATAAGTATTCCGACAGCTTTGAGCAATACAAATGTAAACTGGTTGAACGTAAAGGAAATGATCTGTATATTGATTATCCTATAAACATGAATACTAACCGAACAGTGTTCTTGTTAGAGGGTACACCGTTGAAGGCCAATTTTGTAACCGATTCAGGTTCTCATTATTTTTTTGACACGGAAGTTAAAGGAAGAATCAAGCTTAACATCCCAATGGTGATTCTTTCATATCCTGGAAAGGAGCGTCTTATCAAGGTCCAGAGAAGACAATTCGTCCGGGTGGAAACTTCGGTGGATGTTGCTGTTTACTCTGGTAAGGGAGATTTTGCTCCATTTACAACAGTCACCGATGACATCAGTGCAGGAGGGGCTGCATTGCTGATTGATAAAAACAGCAGTTTGAAACAGGATATGGAGATTGAATGCTGGTTTGCCCTTCCGATGCAAAATGGAGAATTTGAATACAGGAAGTTCCGCGGTAAGGTTGTCCGGATTATCGATGGTCAAGGCCATATGAACAAAGCTTCTGTCCAATTTTTTGACTCATCGGGCACCGATAGGCAAATGCTCCTAAGGTTCTGCTTCGAAAGGCAGCTTGAAATGAAGAGAAAAGGGCTACCTGTCTAAAAAGGAATAAATAAGTGGAAATGCTCCAATAATAGAATAAAAGTTTTTTACAGGGAGCATTAAGGATGAAAACATTTGAAAGAATCTTAATCAAGATCGCTATTATTCAATTTATTTTTTTGGTCATTGCTCAAGTATTTTTCCATGAATTTGATGCTTTTCCCGAACTGAAACAAATTACTCAATACGAGGGTGTAACGGACAACAATCATTCAGAAGTCCTGAATACGATAAGTAGCAAAGAGTAAGCAGGTGCTTAGCCTGCTTACTTTTTATGTTGCGGCATTCGATAGAGCTTTTTATATGTCCAGTCCCGAATATTCCTTTAGTGGCGGGGGTGTAGGAAAAGTTTAGAAAAGTGCCTTAAAAAAAGTATTGATTGGAGAGGATTAAAAGATTTTTGTGTTAAAATATAAGAGTATATCAAGTAACAACAAGGAGTGTAACAGGAGGAAATATGAGTAGACGAATTTCAATTGCCATAGACGGT
Source organism: Mesobacillus boroniphilus (assembly GCF_018424685.1). Classification (NCBI taxonomy): domain Bacteria; kingdom Bacillati; phylum Bacillota; class Bacilli; order Caryophanales; family Bacillaceae; genus Mesobacillus; species Mesobacillus boroniphilus. Next base: position 1,905,682 of record NZ_QTKX01000001.1, on the reverse strand, counting down.
CCTGCAGCGGCAGGAAAAAGTACGGTTGCCAAAATTGTAGCTGAAAAACTAACATATATTTACATCGATACAGGTGCGATGTACAGAGCACTTACATACAAGGCTTTGAACAAAGGAGCCAGCCTGGATAACGAATCAGAGTTGATGGTGATCTTAAACGATACCTCAATCGAGCTTATGCCTGGAGAATTTGGTCAAAAGGTTTTGCTTGACGGTATCGAGGTCACCAATGAGATAAGAAGTGCGGAAGTTACAAACCAAGTATCATATGTAGCGGTGCATGAACTTGTCAGGAAAGAGATGGTCAAACGCCAGCAGCAATTTGCCATTGATGGCGGTGTAGTGATGGATGGAAGGGATATCGGCACACATGTACTGCCGAATGCCGAGGTGAAGGTCTTTTTACTTGCAAGTGTTGAGGAAAGAGCACAGCGTCGACATGCAGAGAATATCCAGAAAGGATTCCCTTCTGATCTGGAAAAGCTGAAAGAAGAGATTGCCGCACGTGACAAAATTGATTCGGAGCGGGAAGTAGCCCCTTTGAAAAAGGCTAATGATGCAATTGAAATTGATACAACATCTTTGTCGATTACAGATGTGGTAGACAAAATCATGGGTTTGGCGCTTGAAAGGATCGGATGAAATTGACGGTTTATTCGTTTGCAAGGTCTTTAGTAAATACAGTATTAAAACCAATTTATCGGATTGAGGTGATTGGCGCAGAAAATATGCCTGCCGAGGGCGGCGTGCTGTTATGTGCCAATCATATTGACAATCTTGATCCCCCAGTAGTTGGGATCACCGCACCCCGCCCCGTCCATTTCATGGCGAAGGAGGAGCTTTTCACTGTCCCTGTACTTGGGAAAATTGTCCCTCACCTAAACGCTTTCCCTGTCAAAAGAGGAATGAGCGACAGGGAAGCTTTAAGAAAAGGCCTCGGAATTTTAAAGGATGGAAAGGTTTTAGGATTGTTTCCAGAGGGAACAAGAAGCAAGACAGGTGAAATGGGTAAGGGACTTGCAGGAGCAGGCTTCTTTGCGCTCCGGTCTGATGCCCATGTCGTTCCATGCGCAATCATCGGTCCATACAAAGCATTCAAGAAATTGAAGGTGGTATATGGAAAGCCTATCGATATGGTATCAATCAAGGAAAAGAAATTAAATGCTGAACAGACAACTGACTTGATCATGAGTGAAATCCAAGACCTAATTAACCAGTATAAGTAATGTTTCTTGCTTGACAAAAATGTCTGTTTATAAGAAGTTAATAAGAAGAGATATTTTTAGAATTTTCACTTAGTGGCTAATTATTGTGTTTTTTAAGTGGCTTTTTGCCACAAAGCATATATTTGCAGCAGTCATGGATTAAGGAGGAGTACATATGTCAGAAGATATGAACCAAATTGAGGTAAAAAACTTTGAGGCTGGCGACCGTGTCAAAGGCCAGGTAACGAAAGTGGAAGAAAAGCAAGTTTTAGTAGATATCGAGGGAAGCAAGCTTGACGGCATCATCCCAATTAGTGAACTATCAAGCCTTCATGTTGAAAAAGCTGAAGATGCAGTATCCGTCGGTGATGAGCTGGAGCTCGAAGTACAAAAAGTCGAGGAAGAAGCTTTGATTCTTTCAAAGAGAAAAGTAGATGCTGAAAAAGCCTGGGAAGAACTAAAAGGCAAGTTTGAAAGTGGAGAAGTTTTCGAGGCGGAAGTAAAAGATGTCGTAAAGGGCGGTCTGGTAGTTGACCTTGGTGTAAGGGGCTTTGTTCCGGCATCTCTAGTAGAATCTCACTTTGTAGAAGATTTCTCTGATTACAAAGGAAAAACACTTAGCTTCAAAATCGTAGAGCTTGACCAGGAAAAGAATCGCCTGATTCTTTCACATCGCGCAGTTGTGGAAGAAGAGCAAGGAAAGAAGAAGCAGGACTTGCTTGCGGCTATCCAGTCTGGCCAGGTTATTGAAGGTACTGTTCAAAGAATCACAGACTTTGGGGCGTTCGTGGATATTGGCGGAGTTGATGGCCTAGTCCATATTTCACAGCTCTCCCATGAGCATGTAGAAAAGCCATCTGATGTTGTTCAGGAAGGCCAGCAGGTTCAAGTTAAAGTATTGAGCGTTGATCGTGACAATGAACGTATATCACTTTCAATCAAAGAAACACTGCCTGGACCATGGGCAGACATCGATGAGAAAGCTCCGAAGGGCAGCACTCTGGAAGGCACTGTGAAACGTTTGGTTTCTTATGGTGCATTTGTCGAAGTATTCCCTGGAGTTGAAGGGCTTGTCCATATTTCCCAAATTTCTCACAAGCATATCGGCACACCGCATGAAGTCCTTCAAGAAGGGCAGACTGTAAAAGTAAAGGTGCTGGACGTAAACAAGGGCGACCAAAGACTTTCACTTAGCATGAAGGAGTTCGAGGAAAGAGAAAGCAATGAGGCGTTTGATTATGAACTTCCTGAAGAAACAAAAGGTTTCAGCTTAGGTGATATGATTGGGGACAAATTAAAGAATCTAAAACAGTAATGGTGATAAATAGTGTCAAGATCAAAACGTAAATGGGACCATATTCAATATGCCCTCGAAACAGGCCAGAAGCGGCTAACCGGTTTTGACGATATTAAGTTTGTAAACCAAAGCTTGCCTGGATCAAATCTTGATTCAGTAAAATTGGAAACTAAAATTGGCGAACTTTCTTTAAGTTCGCCAATTTTAATAAATGCAATGACTGGCGGCGGCGGTGAGAGAACTTATCGAATCAACCGTGAATTGGCTATAGCGGCACGGGAGACCGGATCTGCGATTGCTGTTGGATCGCAAATGGCTGCACTTAAGGATCCTGCAGAACGAAGAAGTTATGAAGTTGTCAGGGAAATGAACCCTGAAGGGATTATCCTTGCCAATTTGGGCAGTGAGGCAACAACCGGGCAGGCGAAAGCAGCAATCGATATGATCCAGGCAGATGGCCTGCAAATTCATTTGAATGTAGTACAGGAATTGACAATGCCTGAGGGAGACAGGTCTTTTGCCGGTGCGTTAAAGAGGATTATTGAAATTCAACAAATTGTGGGAATTCCAGTAATTGTGAAAGAGGTTGGATTTGGCATCAGTGCCGAAACTGCGGATGCGCTAGTTTCTGCAGGAATCCGCTATGTTGATGTTGGAGGATTTGGCGGTACCAATTTTGCGGAAATAGAAAATAAGCGGAGAGATCGTTTGTTGACGTTTTTCGAGGATTGGGGTATTCCGACCGCTGCCTCAATAATTGAAACCAAGTCTGCGTCTCAGGAACTTTCCGTTATAGCTTCAGGTGGAATGCAGTCTAGCTTGGATATTGTCAAAGCACTTGCAACAGGTGCCGACGGTGCTGCAATGGCTGGTTACTTGCTAAAGACCTTAATGGAGAATGGAACAGAAGAATTGATCCAGGAAATCCAGATGATGAAAAATGAAATTGCTGTCATCATGACAGCAGTAGGTGTACATACAATTGAGGAGCTAAAAAGCGTGCCTCTGGTCATATCGGGAGATACGCATCATTGGCTTGATCAAAGAGGTATAGATACGAAGACCTTTGCAAGAAGGCGGAAATTTTAGATGAAAACATACACAGAAAGGCCCCCTGCTTTTGCAGGGGGCCTTTCTGTGGGTACAATCAGATCGGTTGACGAGCCTGTACGAGATAGATGCATCAAGTTTACAAACTATCCGTTGTTCTGGTTTTAACTATACTTGCCGTCATTTAAGGAACGAGCTTCTTCAGGACTTTGCATTTTTGCAGCTCCTGGGTAGTGCAGTGCCTGGTCACGGTCAGACTCCACTCGTCCGCTCTTTTTAAGTTTCTTTTCCTGTCTGTCTTTGCCCATATAAACACCTCCTAATCATTTATATTTGACAGCCTTACAAGAAATAGTCCGCATTATCGGGTCTATTGCCTGTCGATTGTCCTTCAATTTTGACCTATTTTTCAGCTGTAATGAATATACTGCTTTTCTTAACATGGAACAGGTGAAAAACTTTATGCAAAAAAGATTAAATTACATATCAGATTACCATAATGGAAATGATAGGAGGGGGCTGAATGGAAGGGTTGTACTTTTATTGGCTGGCTTGGATAGGTTGGGTTTGGACTACTTTCTTCATGAATAAAGATAATCCGTTAAGGTTGAAATGGACTATTTTGCTGTTGGCCGTCATTTTTGCTGCGCCATATACAGTTGAAGTCCTTATTTTTGAGCTCCATCTATCAGCTTTTACAATTGCTTTGTTTATTTTTTTCGAAACAAGGCGAAAAAAGACAGGCTCATTTTTATATTTATTTTTATCTTCATTTATCATCATGCTTGCCTACACAAGTTTTTTGATGTTCGAATTATTCGACCCGGTATGGGTATTATTCGATCGTAAAATCATGCTTGGTGCAGTAGGATTTTATCTGGCAGTCCTGTTACATAAAAATAGACATGATCGTATTTTGACTTTAATTACAGGCTTTTTGCAGGGGGATATTTTATTTTCTGCGATTCTGTGGAAATTTAATTTTCCTTATCCGGCAGCATCCATGGCTTTTATGGACATCTTGTTCATATCTCTTGGACTGCTTCTCGCCTGGTCAGCTATTGAAACGATGATTGCGGTCATGTCGGGTAGTACAATAAACCAAGTTGAAGGGGAGGAACAAAAGACTTCATGAATGAATACACGTTACCAATCGTATTCGGAATTGCAATAGGAACGTTATCGAGACTTTTCATGCTAAGGACCGATTATCGTCAGTATCCAACATATTTGCATGGGAAAATCATTCATGTTGCTCTCGGATTCATTGCAGCGGGACTTGGCACTGTTGCAGGACCTGCAATCATGGAGGAAGAGTTCACGGCGATCACCTTCTTGACCCTTGCTGCGTCACAATTCAGGGAAGTCAGGAATATGGAGAGAAATACTCTTACCGAACTCGATAGCTATGAACTTGTTTCCAGGGGAAAGACATATATCGAGGGCATTGCGATTGCTTTTGAGAGCCGTAATTACCTGGTGATTTTCACCTCCCTTGTCAGCACACTCGCATACCTGATATTTAACATTTGGGCTGGGCTCATCGCCGCGATCATTGCGGTGATTATCTCCCATAAGCTGATGTCTGGCGGGAAACTGGGAGATATTGTTGAAATCGAGTATATGGAACCCAGGTTTGAAGGAGCCGGGCTGTATGTGGATAATATCTATATAATGAACATAGGTCTTCCTGAAAGGCAGAAAGAGGTAATTCGTTATGGAATGGGGTTTATTTTAAAGCCTAAAAACATGAATGCCCGGTCTACAATTGCCAACCTTGGCCAGAGGCAAGCAGTTCTGCATGATTTGTCAACCGCGCTGGGAGTTTATCGTGATTCAGGAACGCCTGCACTCGTTCCGTTGGCGAAGAGGGATCTTGACGATGGCAGAGTAGGAGTTTTTGTGCTGCCGCAGGAACGGGATATCGAGCGTGCAATTACGGTGATTGGTGATGTTCCAACACTGGAGAATGCGATTAGGATGCCCTCTGAAAAAAAGAGCAATGAAGGGAGTGGGGCTCAATGATTCTTGAGAAATTCGTCCTTGCTGCCATCACAACGAACCCTAAAAAAATGCCTTCCGGAACCGCCGTTTTTCATTGTGATTCAAAGGAAGAAATGGAGAAGGTCGCAGCAAACCTCGAAGCAATCCTGGATGGAATCGCCCATGCGTTGACGGAGGATCTTTATATTATCGTAAAACACTGACAAGAAATGTTTTCATTGCCTGTTTAAGGCATCTTTTGATAAACTGATTAAGCCAGACCCTTCTGTATATCAAGAAGGGTTTATTTTATAAGTGTCGTCCGATTTGATCAACCATTAAGGACGGTATTAAATTAATAATGAGAACTATTGAAATTTTGAGTTTGACATTGTTATGGCCCAGGTCCTTGACCTGCACAATAGAAATTGGAAAGGGTGATGTTCATGACGAAACCAGTGGTAGCTATCGTTGGGCGTCCGAATGTCGGCAAGTCTACGATTTTTAACCGAATCGTTGGTGAACGTATTTCGATCGTTGAAGATATTCCTGGAGTAACGAGGGATCGTATATACAGTTCAGCTGAATGGCTGACACATGATTTTAATATTATTGATACTGGTGGGATAGATTTAGGGGACGAGCCATTTTTGGATCAAATCCGCCAGCAGGCTGAAATTGCAATTGATGAGGCAGATGTGATCATTTTCCTTGTCAACGGCAGAGAGGGAGTAACATCAGCTGATGAGGAAGTGGCAAAAATCCTCTATCGCTCCAACAAACCAGTGGTCCTTGCGGTCAATAAAATTGACAATCCGGAAATGAGAGACATGATCTACGACTTTTATGCTCTGGGATTTGGAGAACCTTTCCCGATTTCTGGTTCACACGGACTTGGTCTGGGTGATTTGCTTGATGAGGCAGCTAAGCATTTTCCAAAGGATAAGGAAGACGAATATGATAAAGATGCGATTAAGTTTTCATTAATCGGTCGGCCGAATGTTGGCAAGTCTTCTTTAGTGAATGCGATTCTGGGAGAAGACCGCGTAATTGTAAGTGATATCGCGGGTACGACCAGAGACGCGATTGACTCTCAAGTAACCTACGATGGACAAAAATATGTCATTATTGATACTGCTGGAATGCGTAAAAAGGGAAAAGTGTACGAAACGACCGAAAAATACAGTGTATTAAGGGCATTAAGGGCTATCGAGCGGTCTGACGTTGTACTTGTTGTCATTAATGCGGAAGAAGGCATTATCGAACAGGATAAGCACATCGCCGGATATGCCGAAGAAGCAGGCCGCGCAGTTATCATCGTTGTTAATAAATGGGATGCAATCGAAAAAGACGAAAAGACAATGAAGGAGTTTGAGGAAAAAATCCGTTCTCACTTCCAATTCCTGAGCTATGCACCAATTGTCTTCTTATCGGCAAAAACAAAGAAACGAATCCACACTTTGATGCCGATGATTGATATGGCAAGTGAAAACCATGCGATGAGGGTGCAGACCAATATCCTCAATGAAGTCATCATGGACGCTATTGCGATGAATCCGACGCCAACAGACAAAGGGAAGAGGCTAAAGATTTATTACGCGACACAGGTTTCGGTGAAGCCGCCTACATTTGTTGTCTTTGTCAACGAACCTGAATTATTGCATTTTTCTTATGAGCGATTCCTTGAAAACAGGATCAGGGATGCCTTTGATTTCACAGGCACACCAATCAAGATATTTGCGAGACAAAGAAAATAATATAAAGGTTGTGGTTTAAATGGAAAGGAAGAGTGAGAAAATAGCTATTCTTGGTGCCGGGAGCTGGGGAACGGCTTTGGCAATGGTCCTTGCTGATAATGGCCATGAGGTTCGTCTGTGGGGGCATAATACAGTACAAATTGATGAAATCAATCAGCACCATACCAACAAGAAATACCTTCCTGAAATTTCTCTGCCTGCAACCATCATTGGCTATGATTCACTTCAGGAGGCATTGGACGGAATCAAAACAGTAATTATGGCTGTTCCTACAAAAGCGATTCGTGAAGTAATCAGGAAGATGAAAGTAATTACTTCTGAACCCCTGGTAATTGTCCACGTCAGCAAAGGGATTGAACCAGATTCCTTGCTTCGTATTTCTGAAATGATCGAAGAAGAAATGCCTGAGGGCTATTTAGAAAGTGTTGTAGTCTTATCCGGTCCAAGCCATGCCGAAGAGGTAAGCCTGCGCCACCCGACGACGGTCACTGTATCCTCGAAAAAAATGGAAGAGGCCGAAAAAATCCAGGACCTGTTTATCAACAATAACTTTAGAGTTTACACAAATTCGGATTTGATCGGTGTGGAAATTGGCGGGGCACTTAAGAATATTATTGCTCTCGCTGCCGGTATTTCGGATGGATTAGGTTATGGAGATAACGCCAAGGCTGCCTTGATTACCAGGGGGCTGGCTGAAATAGCACGTCTTGGAGTCAAAATGGGCGCCAGTCCGTTGACTTTTTCAGGACTGACAGGGATAGGAGACTTGATTGTCACTTGTACGAGCGTCCATTCCAGGAACTGGCGGGCTGGAAACCTGCTTGGCAAGGGCCAAAATCTTGAGGAAGTCCTTGAGAACATGGGGATGGTCGTAGAAGGTGTCCGGACAACAAAGGCGGCTTATCAGCTTGCTGAAAAATACGGAGTCAATATGCCAATAACGAATGCGCTATATAATATCCTCTTCAATAACGTCAATCCGAAGGACGCAGTTGATGGCTTGATGTCACGAGAGAAAACCCACGAGATGGAAGACCTGGCTGACGTCCTCGGAGGCAGAATCTGATTTAGAAAAATTTTCTAATGAATAATGCTGCCAATATAGGCATTCGAGGATGCGATTTCTGCAATGCTTGCATAAGATGCAACGAAGCAAACTGGTGGTTTGAACTGGGTGTTAGGGTATTTTAGTCATGTAGGCTGAGGTAAAGTTGTCCGCCCCTTCTTTACTTCAGCTTTTTTTTGCCTTCATTAGGAATTTATTTGCATTCATTATTGTTGCTTATGATATAATACTTCTCGGAAAAGGGAGGGGTTTATTTTGTCACCCGCATTATTAAAAATGTATATTTCTTTTGTTGGTATGGGCAGTATGATTCTGTCTTTGTTTGCCATTTATTTAAGCCGTTATAAGCTAAAAGGTTTTTTCAAAATTGCAACGGCAATCATAGCCTATTTGCTGATGATCGTTGCAGGGCTGATAATCTTTTTTGTTGTTTTCAGCGGTCCGACGAGCGAATAAAATACATAGGATTAAAGGGTTGGGATTAATGAACAAAATCCGCATTTTTATGCCAGTCATCCTGGTCTTGCTTACATTGACTGGTTGTATGTATCCGGAAGAAAAACTTGTACAGAATCAGGTTCCTTATAAGGACCAGCTGGACAGTGTCCAGTCTGCGGTTGATCAGTACAAGGAAGCAAATGGCGGCTTGCTGCCCATCAAGACAAAGGATTTAGAGACACCGATTTATCAAAAGTATCCAATAGATTTCAAAAAAATCGTTCCAAGGTTTATCGCTGAGGCGCCAGGCAATGCTTATGAAAATGGCGGTTTGTTTCAATATGTCCTAGTTGATGCAGAAACAGATCCAACAGTGAAGTTGCTCGACTTGAGAATAGCAGAGACAATCCGTGAAATAAAAATGAGGATCAATGCAACTGGATATCCTCCTTTCAAGGATCGTATCTCGGAAAATGTGTATACTCTAGATTTTAAAAAGATTGGCTATAAAGAGGAGCCTGTCGTTACAAGCCCGTTCACGAGCCAGAACCTGCATTTTATCATCTCGACTGATGGTGAAATTTACGTGGATTATCGGAGTGACCTCTACCAGGCTATTAAATCATCAAAGAAAGAATTTGAAGAAGGTGAGGATATTCGAGATATCCTCGTTGAAAATTCCATGTTCGTTCCAGCGTATTCTCTGCCTTATACTATCGATATGGAGACCAATGAACCGGTCTTTTTTGTAAAGGAATAATGTAGGTAGTTCATAGCCTGGCCGAATAACACGATTGCTCATTTTAATAAAGTAGTCATAACCCTGCTTCTGCAAAATATATTGTAGAAGCAGGGTTTTTTTGTCTTTAAAAAGATATCAATTGTTCTCATAAATGGGAATTGAAGGAGTCTTTTTTGAAATAAACATTAAGGGGGTAAAAAAATAAAAAAATTGTCATATTGATATAGGACAACATCATAAATATATACTGTCCCAGATTACTAATTTGGATGAATTTATTCCCACTAACTCTATGATCGGGAGGGGATCACTTGGAAAAGGTAGATATTTTTAAGGATATCGCCGAGAGGACTGGCGGCGATATTTACCTGGGGGTTGTAGGTGCGGTCCGCACTGGAAAATCCACTTTTATTAAAAAATTTATGGAGCTGGTGGTTTTACCTAATATCAATAACGAGGCTGAAAGAGCCAGAGCGCTTGATGAGCTGCCACAGAGCGCAGCAGGTAAAACAATCATGACCACTGAACCGAAATTCGTGCCTAACCAGGCCGCATCTGTTCACGTTGATGATGGTCTGGATGTAAATATCAGGCTCGTAGATTGCGTAGGGTACACAGTTCCAGGAGCAAAGGGCTATGAGGATGAGAATGGGCCAAGGATGATCAATACGCCTTGGTATGAAGAACCAATTCCTTTCCATGAAGCAGCAGAAATTGGAACTAGGAAGGTTATCCAGGAACATTCTACGCTCGGTGTCGTCATTACGACTGATGGGACAATTGGCGAAATCCCAAGACAAGATTATATTGAAGCAGAAGAAAGAGTAATTGAGGAACTCAAGGAAGTCGGCAAGCCGTTCATCATGGTGATCAACAGTGCACAGCCGTATCACCCAAATACGGAAACACTGCGTGCCCAACTGGCTGACAAGTATGATATCCCTGTGCTTGCCATGAGTGTTGAAAGCATGCGGGAATCAGATGTACTCAGTGTGATGAGGGAAGCACTTTACGAGTTCCCTGTACTAGAAGTGAACGTCAATCTGCCAAGCTGGGTAATGGTTCTCCGCGAAAACCACTGGTTGCGTGAGAGCTATCAGGAAGCTGTCAAGGAGACAGTAAAGGACATTAAGAGGCTGCGTGATGTAGACAGGGTCGTCCATCAATTCAGCGACTTTGAATACATTGACAGGGCTGGACTGGCGGGCATCGAAATGGGCCAGGGTGTGGCTGAAATCGACCTGTATGCTCCAGATGATCTTTATGACGAGATTCTAAAAGAAATCGTAGGCGTAGAGATACGCGGCAAGGATCACTTGCTTGAACTGATGCAGGAGTTTGCATATGCTAAAACAGAGTTTGACCAGATTTCAGATGCACTTAAAATGGTTAAGCAGACAGGATACGGAATCGCTTCGCCTTCTCTTACGGACATGAGCCTGGAAGAACCTGAAATCATTCGCCAGGGGGCGCGTTTCGGTGTTCGCTTAAGAGCAGTAGCCCCTTCAATCCATATGATCAAAGTGGACGTCGAATCCGAATTCTCGCCAATTATTGGTACAGAGAAACAAAGTGAAGAGCTCGTTCGTTACTTGATGCAGGATTTTGAAGATGATCCGCTATCAATTTGGAATTCGGATATCTTTGGCAGAAGTTTGAGTTCAATCGTCAGAGAAGGAATTTCGGCAAAATTGAGCTTGATGCCTGAAAATGCACGTTATAAATTAAAAGAGACGCTGGAAAGAATCATCAACGAAGGTTCCGGTGGATTAATAGCAATCATATTATAATTGGACTCCTTTTTGGAGTCTTTTTGTTTTGTGCCAGGCGATATTGATATATACTTCCTTAAGTGAGTGATTCAAGTACTTTTTTATCCGAAATTAATCTTCTAATATAACTTGCTTTCTGTGAATTATGAGAAAAGACCTTGATTATGGCTTGCGTATTCAGGAGAAAAGGCATAAAATTCATTATTGTATGTTTGATTCCTCCTGTTCCGGGTAATGAATTAGGGTCAACATATTACAAATATGTTTCAAAGAAGAAAAGATTCCCATTATTTCTTGAAATTATCTTGATAAGAGGAAAACATTATGATAATCTTTTAACAGAATTAGCGTTGTTGCTTAAAAACCCTTATATAACAGGGTTTCGAGCGATTTGAGGTTTCTTTATCATAGTTTTTTTAAAACTGTGATAATAAAATCTTCCGGCAACGTATAGAATTCAAATGTTTTGTTTAGAAATGTAGTAAAGATGCTTAATTTCTGAGCAATGGGATCTCTTTGGGAGGAGGTGAATGGCATGAACAAAACAGAACTTATCAATGCAGTTGCAGAAGCTAGTGAGCTTTCAAAGAAAGATGCAACAAAAGCAGTTGACGCTGTTTTTGATTCAATCTTAAATGCATTAAAAGATGGGGACAAAGTACAATTAATCGGTTTTGGTAACTTCGAAGTTCGTGAGCGCGCTGCCCGTAAAGGACGCAACCCACAAACTGGTGATGAAATCGAAATCTCTGCAAGCAAGGTGCCTGCTTTCAAACCTGGCAAAGCGCTTAAGGATGCAGTGAAATAATTACATACGACGCACTGAGCGTATGCTAAACCCTAAAGGCCGCGACCTGTTCGCGGCCTTTTTTCTTTGCATATGAATATTAAGTTTTGCCTGCTGAGAATTGGTTATGCTAAGATGAAAATATTATAATCAAATAGTTGCTTAACTATACAGGATTATAATGAGATTGTTGAATCATAGGAGGAAACGCAGATGTCAAACGTCAATCGTGCCCAAATCGAAGAAGCGGTGCGTTTAATATTAGAAGCAGTCGGTGAAGACCCTAACAGGGAAGGTTTGCTTGATACTCCCAAGCGGGTCGCGAAGATGTATGAGGAAGTTTTCTCAGGGTTGAACCAGGATCCTAAAGAATATTTCGAAACCATTTTTGGTGAGGACCATGAGGAGCTGGTCCTGGTTAAGGATATCCCTTTCTATTCTATGTGTGAACATCACCTGGTTCCTTTCTTCGGCAAGGCACATGTCGCATACATTCCACGAGGCGGTAAGGTTACCGGACTCAGCAAGCTTGCAAGAGCTGTAGAAGCAGTAGCAAAAAGGCCGCAATTACAGGAAAGGATCACTTCTACTATTGCGAATTCCATAATGGAAAAGCTGGATCCCCATGGTGTCATGGTAGTGGTAGAAGCTGAACATATGTGCATGACAATGAGAGGCGTCAAGAAACCGGGCTCAAAAACAGTTACATCTGCTGTAAGAGGAACTTTGGCCGAGGATGTAAACGCAAGGGCTGAGATTCTCTCATTGATTAAAGGCTAAAGAGCTTTGGCAACAAAGATTTCCGTAAAGTAACATTCAAAAGATTTCGAAGGCTGAAAGGAATTCTTTTAGCCTTTTGCTATATTATAAGAAAAGCGCAAGCGCCTTGGTCAGCCCCGACAAGCGCTGGAGGGCCTGACAGTGAAGTTGTTCTTTGACTTCATTGGCAGGACCGAAGCGACTCGAGGGGCTAGGCGCTGGAGCTGGACAATAAGAAAAGCGCAAGCGCCTTGGTCAGCCCCGACAAGCGCTGGAGAGCCTGACAGTGAAGTCGTTCTTTGACTTCATTGGCAGGACCGAAATCGAAAAGTATAGCCGACTGTTCAGAAACGCAGAAACTGGAGACTCCGACAAACAAGCGCTTTTTGCTTCTGCCGGCGGAGTTGAAGTTTCGGAGTTTCTAGGAGGCGACACTGGACAAGCGACTCGAGCTGGACAATTCTCGAAGTGAAATTTTATACTTTCCTATCACGTAAGAAACGGGGATAATCCGGGTACGTCCCGAACTCGACATATTCTTTCCTGTAAGGGGGATAATAATGGATAAGAAACAAGGTGTTAACACGGACTATGTTGTGATCAAGGCTATTGAGGATGGAGTGAACGTGATCGGTCTTACTAGAGGAACAGACACTCGATTCCATCATTCAGAAAAGCTTGATCAGGGAGAAGTTATGATTGCCCAGTTCACAGAACATACTTCAGCCATTAAAATCAGAGGGCATGCAAAAATTGTCACACCATTCGGTGAAATTGAGAGTGAGAAGAAGTAAATAAGTCCAAAATCAACTATTTTGTCACAAAATCAAGCTCAATTCTTCTCAAATAGTGTTTAATTTATAATATCGCGTTCATGTTTTTACTAATTGTGATATAATTGTCACTGCCTTGGAATGTTCGGTACAACTGCAACTAGTTATTTAGGCGCTTTTTTTATGTCTGTTTTAAAATATAGTACAGCTATATCTAGCTGGCTTTCCTGATTAAAACAATGTTAGGCCCGTCGCCGGCAATCCAACATAAATAAGGGGAACAAGGGTGATTTATTTGCTAGATTTACAAAACAAATTAGACGGCACCAGAGAGCTTCTTCTCGAAAAACTTTCACATCCTTATTTGCGGGAGCATATAGAATCTCCTTTTATAGATGATGACCGGCTCTTGTTGCTTACTTCATTGCTGGAACAGCAGGAAGTAAATCAGGAAAGAGCAAAGAATTACACTGTGACCACAATGCTCCTGCAAATTGCCCTTGATACCCATGAGCAGGTCCACAACTCACAACCAGGTGAAGAGGATGAAAGCCATAAGCGCCGCCAGCTGACGGTTCTCGCTGGGATTTATTTCAGCGGCCTATATTACAAGCTGCTGGCTGATTTGGATGATATAGAAATGATCAAGAGATTGGCTTCTGGTGTAAAAGAAGTCAATGAGCAGAAAATTTTGTTGTATCAAAAAGAAGCTGAAGCAATCGATAAGTTAATGGAAAGTGTAAAGTTAATTGAGTCGACTCTTTTAGGCAAGGTCGCTGATCATTTTGATGCGGCTGAATGGTTTGAGTTCGCTTCTAATTGGCTTTTTGTCAAAAGGCTGCTATCTGAAGAAACGAAGTTCATTAAGTCCGGAAGTTCACTGGTTTTCAATGCGCTGAAAAAGATTGCTTTGCCAAAAATGGACCAAAGTACAACAGAACTTTCTTCGGAACAGCAAAAATACCTTTTAACAATTTGCACACGATACATTGAATTTTCAATGTCGAAGATTAATGCAGCGTTAAAGAAAATGCCAGCGATGAACAGCTTGCTGATAGAACGGTTAGACCTGATCGCAGGTCAGCACCAGACCATGTCTAAAAAATTCGCGGAAGAAGGGTAATGCAATGCAGCAATCGAAAGAACAACGTGTTCATGGAGTCTTTGAAAAAATCTATGAAAATTACGACCAAATGAATTCTGTTATTAGTTTTCAGCAGCATATTAAATGGCGGAATGACACAATGAAAAAGATGAACGTCCAAAAAGGAGCCAAGGCACTTGATGTATGCTGCGGTACCGCTGATTGGACGATTGCGCTTGCAGAAGCTGCCGGGAAAGATGGCGAAGTGGTCGGGCTTGATTTCAGCAAAAATATGCTGAAGATAGGCGAGGAGAAATTGGAAGCCCGCAAACTGGACCAGGCAACCTTAATCCATGGAAATGCAATGGAGCTCCCGTTTGAGGATAATAGCTTTGACTATGTCACCATTGGTTTTGGTTTGAGAAATGTTCCTGATTACAACCAGGTGTTGCGTGAAATGTACAGAGTTCTAAAGCCAGGCGGGATGGCAGTATGCCTGGAAACTTCCCAGCCTACCATGCTAGGATTTAAACAAGCTTACCGTTTTTACTTCAGGTTTATCATGCCAATGTTCGGTAAACTGTTCGCGAAGAGCTATGAGGAGTATTCCTGGCTCCAGGAATCAGCTAAAGACTTCCCAGGCATGAAGGAACTCGCCAAAATGTTCTCCAAGGCAGGATTCGTTAACGTTGAATATAAACCATATAGCGGCGGAGTAGCAGCCGTGCATATCGGCCGTAAATAAGAAGAGTGCTTACAAACTGGTCAGTCGAGCTGCTTCTCTCAAGATCATCGAAGCCGCTTTAAGGACGATGACTGGAAATGCACTTGAGATGGACCTTTCTCCAGGTAAATACAATTATGATACTATATACAATAGACCATGGCTGTCCTTTTCTTTTTCGCTCGGCAAGGAAGGTCAGCCTGTTTTCATTTAGTGTTGGCACTTTGTTCATGAGTGACAGAATGACCTTTTTTAGAAGGGTTCCGAAGGAAGATAAAACTTATTAGCTTGGCGGGTTGGAAAGCTCCAAGCATAAAAGAAATCTCCTGATTTCATTGAGGCGGCGAAAGGGAAATTGTTAAGTTGCATCAATTGGATATCGAGGATGTAAAAAGCTGGGTGGATAAAGATGAAGATGAAGCTATTATATACATATTTGAATTCTGATTTGACATTGATAGAAAGAGAACTGGAAGAGGCGATCCAGGCGGATTCCCAACTGCTCAGACAGGCAAGCCTTCACTTGCTTAAAGCTGGCGGGAAAAGGATCAGGCCCGTTTTTGTTCTCCTTGGTGGAAAATTCGGTAATTACGATATCGATATCATCAAGGATGTAGCAGTCTCCCTTGAGCTCATCCATATGGCTTCCCTTGTTCACGATGACGTAATCGACGATGCTGAATTGCGTAGAGGGCAGGCGACCATCAAGGCAAAATGGGATAACAAGATTGCGATGTATACAGGAGATTATATCTTTGCTCGCGCGCTGGAGCTTATGACTGACATCGAAAATCCGACAGCACATCAGATTCTCTCCGATACGATAGTCGAACTAAGTGTTGGCGAAATTGAACAGATAAAAGATAAATATAATTTTGACCAGAATCTGCGTAATTATTTGTTACGGATCAAGCGGAAGACTGCTCTTCTTATTGCCGCGAGCTGCCAGCTTGGTGCTGTGGTAGCAGGAGTTCCGGAGCAGGAACATCGTAAATTGTATAAGTTTGGCTACTATGTCGGTATGTCCTTCCAGATCACTGATGACGTGCTGGATTTCACGGGTACTGAAAAGGAACTTGGGAAGCCGGCTGGCGGGGATCTTCTCCAGGGGAATGTCACTCTTCCTGTACTGTACGCAATGCAGGATGAATATATTAAAAACCGAATTAGGAATGTCCACGAAGGTATGCCAATGGAAGAGCTTAATGAAATCCTGAAGCTTGTACAGGAATCCGGTGCCATTGAAAAATCACTAGCTATTAGCGATCGTTATCTGGATAAAGCCCTTAAAATCCTTGAAGAGCTACCATCTAATAGGGCAAAGAAGTCATTGCGCGATATTGCCAAATTTATTGGTAAACGCAAGTATTAGCAAGTTGCGGATTTTTCAAAAAAATGATACTATTTCTAAGGATTGCTTTTGTAAGCGGTTCACATACATATAAGAATTAGGAGTGGAACTCATGGAAAAGACTTATTTGATGGTCAAGCCTGACGGCGTACAGCGCAACCTTATTGGTGAAGTTGTAGCTCGTTTCGAAAAGAAAGGCTTCCAGCTAGTTGGCGCAAAACTTATGAACATCCCAAGAGAACTTGCTGAAGAGCATTACGGCGAACACAAAGAGCGTCCATTCTTCGGCGAATTGGTAGACTTCATCACTTCAGGCCCAGTATTTGCTATGGTATGGCAGGGAGAGAATGTAATTGCTACTGCACGCCAGATGATGGGTGCTACTAACCCTAAGGATGCAGCTCCTGGAACAATCCGCGGTGAATACGGTGTGACTGTAGGCAAGAACGTAATTCACGGTTCTGACTCACCAGAAAGCGCAGAGCGTGAAATCGGACTATTCTTCAAACAAGAAGAACTGGCTGAATACAGCAAACTAATCAACGAGTGGGTTTACTAAGAAAAGCGTAAGTGCCTTGGTCAGCCCCGACAAGCGCTGGAGCTGGACATTTTTCGTAGTGAAATTTTTACTTTCTTAGTTTTTAAGATAACCCCCGGACACTTGTTACATGCAAGTGTCCTTTTTCTATTTCTAGGGCATTGCACAGATGATGGATGAGCTCCAAAAAAAATATATCACCCTACATCTTATTTTTCGATATAATGAAAATGTCCAACTTTTTCTAGTAACGAGAAGGAGCAAAATGATGCCGCAAGACTATGAACATTTTATCTCGAGAATCTATCAGAAGACAGGTATAAACCTTGCTCTATACAAAGAAGCGCAAATGAAGAGAAGGTTGACTTCGCTCTATCAAAAGAGAGGCTACTCATCTTTTAAAGAGTTTTTCCAGGCCCTTGATAAAGACCAGCAGCTCATGAACGAATTTCTTGATCGGATGACTATCAATGTATCTGAGTTTTATAGAAACGCAAAACGGTGGGAAGTCCTTGATAAATCGATAGTCCCTGAGTTATTAAGCAGAAACCCGAATCCGAAAATATGGAGTGCAGCTTGCTCCACCGGTGAAGAGCCTTATACATTATCCATGGTGATGTCAAAACATATGCCATTATCGAGGATACAGATTCAGGCGACTGATATCGATGACAATGCCTTGGCAAAAGCTAGTCGCGGAATTTATTCAGAAAGATCACTGAATGAAGCTCCAAAGGAAATGGTTAACAAGTTTTTTCGGCAGGATGGTTCTTATTATTCTGTGGAAGATAACATTAAGAAGACTGTTACGTTTAAAAAGCAAAATTTGCTTGCTGATCGTTTTGGTGGTCCGTTTGACTTGATCGTCTGCCGTAATGTCCTCATTTATTTTACCGAGGAGGCCAAGGAAAGCATTTACCATAAATTCAGCGAAGCATTAAGGCCAGGCGGGATTTTGTTTGTGGGAAGCACTGAACAAATCTTCAACCCCGGTACATATAACTTTGAAACCGCAGATACTTTCTTTTACAGGAAGAAATAACAGGAGGAGCCGGATATCCGTGCTCCTTCTTGATTTTGGCTTTGATTCCGGGCGCAATCCTTAAATCGGCAAGGGTTTCAGCACACCTGTTGATTGGAATGCCAGTAATCGTGCTCTAAAGAAGCAGTTTTTTGCGAGGCAGCAGCCTTCATGATAAAATGGCTTCATTCTTGAAAAGGAATAATACATATTTCGAAATTTTTAATTTATTTATTTTAAACTGTGTGATATAGTAAAACAAATCCTTTAGCGAGTTGAAGGGAGAAAGTGTATGAGATATTTAACAGCGGGAGAATCACATGGACCGCAGCTAACAACCATTATCGAGGGGATGCCAGCAGGCATGCCGCTAGTAGCAGAAGATATAAACAAAGAGCTTTCGCGCAGGCAAAAAGGCTATGGCCGCGGAAGAAGGATGCAAATCGAAAAGGATCAGGTGCAGATCACTTCAGGGGTTCGGCATGGACAGACATTAGGATCGCCGATAGCGCTGGTTGTTGAAAATAACGATTGGAAGCATTGGACCGGGATTATGGGCCAGGAGCCGCTCGATGATCAATCCTCTGAAGAAGTGAAAAGGAAGATTTCCCGGCCCCGTCCTGGTCACGCAGACTTAAACGGCGCGATTAAATATGGACATCGCGATATGAGGAATGTTCTCGAACGTTCATCTGCCAGGGAAACGACTGTCAGAGTTGCAGCAGGTGCTGCTGCAAAAAAACTGCTGTCGCTGCTGGGTATCGAGTTGGTTGCCCATGTAGTTGAAATCGGCGGGGTGAAAGCTGAAAAGCAGGCTTTCGCTTCACTTGAACAGCTTAAAGAAGTAACAGAAGCTTCTCCAGTCAGATGCTTCGATCCTGATGCTGGAACGAAAATGATGGCAGCGATTGATGACGCAAAGCAAAATGGAGACTCTATTGGTGGTGTCGTCGAGGTGATTGCCGAGGGAATGCCCGCTGGAGTGGGCAGTTATGTTCAGTATGACCGAAAGCTTGATGGGAAGCTTGCTGCGGCCATTATGAGCATCAATGCTTTCAAGGGTGTTGAGATCGGGATCGGTTTTGAAGCGGCCAGACGGCCTGGCAGCCAGGTTCACGATGAGATAGCCTGGGAAGAGGAACGCGGATACTACCGGAAAACGAACCGGCTTGGAGGGCTTGAGGGCGGGATGACAACGGGGATGCCAATCGTTGTCCGTGGGGTAATGAAACCAATCCCGACTCTTTACAAGCCATTGATGAGTGTCGATATTGACTCCAAGGAACCTTTTGCTGCGAGCATTGAACGATCTGATGCCTGTGCTGTCCCTGCGGCTGCGGTGGTTGCGGAGAGTGTTGTGGCCTGGGAGCTTGCTTCTGCAATCGTCGACCAATTTTATGCAGATCGATTTGACACACTAAAGGCATCAATTGAAGAGCAGAGAAGGAATGCGAGGGATTTCTAAGGATGCAGCAAGTGAATATCCATACAAGTACTAAAACCTATCCTGTATTTATTGGTAACGGTGCTATCCAACAATTACGGGATATTATTCATGAGGCTGAGGACAATTATACATCTTTCATGGTCATTACTGATGGGACAGTCGCAAAGCACCATCTTGATGCATTTCATGAACATACAGCACTGGAACCAATGTTTGAAAAAATCGTCCCATCAGGGGAAAAGGCGAAAACGTTCGATGTTTATGAAGATTGCCTTACTTCAGCACTTGAAAATAAACTTGACAGGAAGTCGCTGATCATCTCCTTTGGCGGAGGGGCAGTGGGAGATTTGGCAGGGTTTGTCGCCTCGACTTATATGAGGGGGATTCGCTTCATACAAGTCCCGACCACTATTCTTGCCCATGATAGTGCGGTGGGAGGGAAAGTGGCAATCAACCATCCTTTAGGCAAGAACATGATTGGAGCATTCCATCAACCCGAAGCTGTCGTGTACGATTTGGACTTCCTGCAGACCCTCCCTGAACATGAAGTCCGATCGGGCTTTGCAGAAGTAATCAAGCACTCTCTGATAAGTGATGAAAAATTCTATTACTGGCTTA
This sequence comes from Mesobacillus boroniphilus, assembly GCF_018424685.1. Classification (NCBI taxonomy): domain Bacteria; kingdom Bacillati; phylum Bacillota; class Bacilli; order Caryophanales; family Bacillaceae; genus Mesobacillus; species Mesobacillus boroniphilus. The sequence goes on along the minus strand of NZ_QTKX01000001.1, from coordinate 1,885,270 downwards.
AGGAAGAAATCTTGTCATTGGATAAAATGAATGACTCACAGATGCTCAAGTTTTTGACAAAGGGGATTCAAATTAAAGGCTCCGTGATCTCAGAGGATGAGAGGGAAACTGGAATCCGTGCGTATTTGAATTTTGGGCACACACTTGGCCACGCAATAGAAGCCGAAGCAGGATACGGAAAGGTGACTCACGGTGAGGCTGTTGCGATCGGAATCCTATTTGCCCTTCAATTAAGCACACAATTGCTTGGACTTGATTTCAATATAGAGGTATTCAAGAACTGGCTGAAGAGTCTTGGGTACGAAACTACCATTCCAGCCGGTCTCTCTAATGAGCAGCTGCTTGAAAGAATGAAACAGGATAAAAAAGCTGTAAACGGTTCAATTCGTTTTGTTTTACTAGAGAAGGTCGGAGTCCCTGCGCTCATAGAAGTCGAGGAAAAAGTATTGTTGATGAACATGAAGAAGTTTGTAGAAGAGGGGGAGTTTGATGATTAGGGGAGTAAGAGGAGCTATTACAGTAAACGAGAATGATGAGCATGAAATCATTTCTGCGACTGAACGGCTTTTAAAAGATGCAGTCGCTTCCAATAATATCGCCCCGGATGAAGTTGCTTCCATTTTCATATCTGCTACTGATGATGTTGATGGAGCCTTTCCAGCAAGGGCTTTAAGAAATTTGGATGGCTGGACCTACGTCCCAGTCATGTGTATGCAAGAATTATCCGTCCCCGGCTCGCTACAGAAGTGCATCAGAGTCATGATCCATTTCAACACTGAAAAAACACAGGAAGAGATCAAGCATATTTATCTCGAGGGAGCTGCTGGACTTAGACCTGATTTATAGCTTTATACTTTTTCTGCAGAGCAAAACAGTGTATTATAAATACATCTTCTTTATCGCTTTAATTAGATAGTGAGTTAAAGAGTAGAATAGTCGAGGTGGATAAAATGAGATGGAAAGAGCAGCTTTTAAAACTAAAACCTTACCAGCCTGGTAAATCGATTAGTGAAGTGAAAAGGCAGTATGGTTTATCAGAGATTGTGAAATTGGCATCAAATGAGAATCCGTTTGGATCCTCAGAAAAAGTGAGAAACGAAATCGCAGGTTATGCTGGTAAATTTTCTGTTTATCCCGATGGGTATGCAACCGAGCTTCGTACACATTTGGCAAACCATCTAGGTGTGAAAGAAGGACAGATCATACTTGGCAACGGATCAGATGAAATTATCCAGATGATTGCCCGCGGCCTGCTAACACCTGAGACAAAAACTGTGATGGCTGCCCCTACATTTCCACAGTATAAACATAATGGAATTATCGAGGGTTGTGAAATAACGGAGATTCCATTGGTGAACGGTGCTCATGATTTGGATGGGATGGCGGCTGCTATTGATGACCGGACATCCGTTGTCTGGTTATGCTCTCCTAATAATCCTACGGGGATTTATATAACTGAAGAAGAATTGACAGCTTTTATGGCACGGGTGCCAAGCGATGTGCTAGTCGTGCTGGATGAGGCCTACTTCGAATATGTGACCGCGAAAGATTATCATGATTCATTACGATTGCTTAAACAATATAAAAATTTAATTATCCTTAGGACTTTTTCAAAAATATACGGACTTGCCAGCTTCAGGGTTGGTTATGGAATTGCCCATGAGGATACAATTACAGCACTTGAGCCTGTCAGGGAGCCATTTAATGTAAACTCATGGGCACAAGCTGCGGCAATTGCAGCCCTTGATGATCAAGAGTTTGTAGACGAATGCAAAAGAGAAAACAAAGCTGGTCTAGAGCAGTTTTACCAATTTTGTGATGGTGCTGGATTGGATTATTATCCGTCACAGGGCAATTTCATTTTGATCGATTTTAAAAGTGACGGTCAGGAGGTATTTCAATTCCTGCTCGAAAGAGGATTTATCGTCCGTTCCGGGACAGCACTTGGATTCCCTACATGTGTAAGGATTACAATTGGCTCAAAGGAACAAAACCAAGGTGTAATTGAGATTATCAAAGAATATTTGAGTGTTGATACAGTAATATCTAAATAAGGGTGTGGACTTATGGAAGGCCGCGTATTGATCATTGGACTTGGTTTGATTGGCGGCTCTCTGGCGATGTGTATTAAAGCTCAGCATCCGGGGGCAGAGCTCATCGGATTTGATGCTGACGGAAATCAAATGGACCTAGCCATGATGCTCGGTGTCATTGACCGAGCAGCTGGAAGTATTGAATTGGAAGCTCCGAAGGCGGACTTAATTATTATAGCAACCCCGGTATTGACCAGCGGAAGCATTATTGAATCTTTAGCTGTACTGCAATTGAAAAAAGAAGTCATTGTTACGGACACTGGCAGTACTAAGGGGTACATTTCAAAGAAGGCATCGTGCTTGAGAGCAAAAGGGATTGCATTCATTGGTGGCCATCCAATGGCTGGTTCTCATAAAAGCGGTGTTGCTTCAGCGAAGAAAATCCTGTTTGAAAATGCATTCTATCTTCTTACCCCTGATATAACGGTCCGAAGTGAGACGGTAGATCGACTAAAAGCATGGCTTTCTGGCACGAGAGCCAAGTTCCTGGATGTATCGCCAGAAGAGCATGATTATCTTACAGGGGTGGTCAGTCATTTCCCGCATATCATCGCTGCTTCCCTCGTTCACCAGGCGTCAAGGGCGGATGAAGAAAATTCTCTCGTCAACCGTCTGGCTGCTGGGGGATTCAGGGATATAACACGAATCGCTTCAAGCAATCCGCGGATGTGGAGAGATATCCTTCTTCAGAACCGGGAAGTTCTCATTTCTCTATTAACTGACTGGCAGGATGAAATGGGACGGGTAAAAGAATTATTGGTTACTAACGATAAAGATAGCATCTATGATTTCTTTGATACAGCCAAAAAATACCGGGATGGCCTGCCTGTAAGTGACAAAGGAGCTATTCCCAGTTTCTATGACCTTTTTGTAGATGTACCTGACTACCCGGGGGTGATCTCTGAAATCACGGGATACCTGGCGGTTGAAAACATCAGTATAACAAATATCAGAATCATAGAAACTCGTGAAGATATCTACGGCGTACTGGTCATCAGTTTCCAGACACCTGAAGACCGAGCCAGGGCTAAGGATTGTATCGGAAGAAATACAGACTATGATATGTCTGATGCAAAGTAGACTGAAGGAGCAGAAATATGTCAGTAAAAACACTTTTGACTAATAGAACCTCTTTGGAAGGTCAGGTTAAAGTACCTGGTGATAAATCAATATCGCATAGAGCAGTTATGTTCGGGTCAATGGCCAACGGAATCACCCGTATCGAAAACTTCCTGCCCGGAGAAGATTGTTTAAGTACTATTTCCTGCTTCCGGCAGCTCGGTGTTGAAATTGTCCAAAATGGAAGCGATGTAACGGTAACTGGAAAAGGTATGGATGGGTTGCGGCAGCCTGAGGAAACTCTGTATGTCGGGAACTCTGGAACAACCATACGGCTGATGATGGGAATCCTTTCTGGATTGCCTTTCAAATCAACCCTTGAAGGTGATGAGTCAATCGCCAGAAGGCCGATGACTAGAGTGACCTTTCCTCTCGGCAAAATGGGAGCCAGTATTATGGGAAAGAATAATGGGGAATTCGCTCCGCTGACGGTGGAAGGCCGAAAATTGAACGGGATTACATATGAACTGCCAGTAGCAAGCGCGCAGGTAAAATCAGCGATCCTGCTTGCCGGCTTGAAGGCTGAAGGTGAGACAATCGTTGTTGAGCCAGTGAAAACAAGGGATCATACTGAGCGTATGATCAAGCAGTTTGGCGGCGAAGTAGAACGTAATGGAAATGCTGTTAAGGTATTCGGTGGACAAATGCTAAAAGGTACTCATATAAATGTTCCTGGTGACATTTCATCTGCGGCCTTTTTTCTCGTAGCAGCTGCAATCGTTCCTGGGAGTGACATCATTCTGCGAAATGTTGGGTTAAATCCAACAAGAACGGGAATAATCGATGTACTAAGAGCAATGGGAGCCGACTTCGTGATTGAACCATATAAAGTCGAATCAGCTGAACCAGCTGGAGATATAAGAATTAAATATTCAAAACTCAAGGGTACAACAGTTGAAGGTGACTTGATCCCTCGATTAATAGATGAAATCCCGGTCATTGCTTTGCTGGCAACGCAGGCAGAGGGAAAGACGGTCATTAAGGATGCCGGAGAATTAAAGGTGAAGGAAACAAACCGAATTGATACTGTTGTAAATGAACTTAAGAAACTCGGAGCCAACATTGAGGCTACAGATGATGGCATGATTATACAGGGAAAACAAAGCCTTGATGGTGGCACTGTGTCAGCACATGGAGACCACCGGATTGGAATGATGCTGTCAATCGCTGCCATTCTCTGCAAAAGGGATGTCGTCCTTGAACAAAGTGAAGCGGTCGCCGTTTCTTATCCTGGTTTTTTTGATGATTTGTATTCCTTGGTGCGAACATAATATAGTTTTGTCTTGAAGGCCAATCATGATAAATGGATGGCCTTCTGTCTTTTTATTAAGGTTATATCGCAAATTGTGGCTTTTCGGATATCTGTTATCGAATAGGCCTCGCAGCTCTTCCAAGGTGGTTTTTCTGAACTGTTGAAAAATACAGGTGCCGTTTTTTTCTTTTAAGCGTGTATGCAGTATACGGGAAAAAGAAATGCCGCCGTTATATTCTCGGAATTTCAGCATAGTTTGTCATAAGACCGTTAAAGGAGTGGTTTTATGGCATACATTATAGAAAATGTCCATCTCATGAAGGGACAAGCTTTCATAGATACAAGTATGCTGGTGGAGGGCCAGCGAATCTTATCTGCAACATCCACCTTTGAACGTTATAACCACATGAGGATGGATACTGACAAATATATCATGACCCCAACTCATGTCCTCTTTGATACGAATCTCCCTGTAAAGGAATCTTTTAAAGAGAGAAAAGAATACTACCTGAAAAACTTTATTCTGAAGGGAAGTACAGTTGTATTCACAACTGTAAAAATCCAATTTGAACGGCAGCTTGAAGAAAAGCTTAAGCAGGCGAAAAGGGATTTTTTAGACAGCCCGATTGATTTTGTTCTGGGAGTCAGCATCCCGCCACGATTATTGAAACCCGGATTTATCCGGAAGTGTAAAAAGATGAAAGTCCCAGCGATATTTCTGGAGATCGACGAGATGGCCAACTTGACGACTATGCCATGGGGATGGATCAAGGAAGCGCTGTTTCCTTACAACTGCCCAATTATTCCTGTCTTTCCTGAAAGTAAGCATAAAAAAGGGAGGCAGTTGCAGCTAAATGCCTGGAGCGATTTGATGAAAAAAGAGAAGGTTCCCGCGGTGTGTGAAGACTTAACGAATCCAGGTCCTGTGTCAAGGTCGATTTTAAAGAAAACCGGAATCTTCCCTGAAAAATCAAATCTTCACAGTGGCGGAGAACTCAGTTATAATCTCTACAATATAAACGCAGAAACAAAATACCGTGATGAACACGGGTTGTTTTTTCAATCGAAGCATCTTGCAGTCACTGTGGACAAGGGAAATGTCATTCGTGCCGGGGGTGAGGTTTATTATCGGCCAGGAAAGGGAGAGAATGTTATAATTAAGACACCAGGATTTTTTACAGACAATTACTAATAATCTCTTCAGGCATATCCGGTTCGTGAATTATTGCTCCTCAGACAGGCGGAGGCCAACCGGCAAATATAGAAAAGCCTAAAGTAAGGATAGGATGATAAAAATGATCGCAGTAAATGAAATAACAAATTATATTGAAAATGGACAGCTTGAAAAAGCAATGGCTGCTTATAAAGGAATTCTTGAAAAAGGCAGCGACGAAGAAAAATTCCTGCTTTCTGAGGAGTTATTCCGTTTCGGTTTCATGGAAGAAACCGAAGCTTTAATCGAAAGCTTATTGAAGAATTATCCTGATGAAGGGGAGCTCCATGTTTTGCTCGCTGAAACCCTGATCGAAATGGGAAAAGAGGAAGAGGCAATGCTTTCGCTTGAAAAGGTTGGCGAAGAAGACCCTTCTTTTCCTCAAGCACTGCTTCTATTGGCAGACTTGTATCAGATGGAAGGTTTGTTTGAAGTGAGTGAAAAGAAACTGCTTGAGGCTAAAAGGCTTTTACCAGAAGAGCCAGTCATTGACTTTGCTCTTGGTGAGCTATACGCTCACCAGGGAAAACTTGTTGAAGCAATCCAGTATTATGAAACGGTACTCAAGTCGCATGAAGAAATTGGCGGAGTGAACATCAACCAGAGAATGGCCGAAGCATTAAGTGCAGGCGGTTCGTTTGAGGAAGCACTCCATTTTTACGAAAAAGCACTTGAGCAAAAGCTGGAAATTAATACATTGTTCGGCTATGCTTTTACAGCTTTGCAGGCTGGCTATAATAAAACAGCGATTGAAAAGTTTGAGGAACTAAAGGCTCTAGATCCTGAATACCATTCTCTTTACCTCTATCTAGCCAAAGCCTATGAGCGCGAAGAAATGGTTGAAGAGGCATTCGAAGCTGTGAAGCAAGGTATCGAGCAGGATGAGTTCAATAAAGATTTATACTTCTATGGGGGGAAATTGGCACTTAAAGTTCCCGATGAAGAAGTTGCAGAACAGTTGCTTCGGGAAGCAATTGCTCTCGATCCCGGATTCATGGAAGGAGTCCTTGTCCTGAATAAATTGTTGCTCAAGCAGGAACGTTATGAAGATGTATTGGAACTTGTACGGGCAGCTGACATCCACGAAGAAGAAGAGGAACCACAGATTCTTTGGGATGAGGCAGTTGCTTACCAGCAAATTGAAGATTTTTCACAGTCATTAAACAAATACCAACTAGCATATACTTTCTTTAAAGACAACAAAGAATTTTTGACAGACTACGGATATTTTTTAATTGAAGAAGGAAAAATGGCCGACGCTGCCGAAATTTTTAGTAAGTTAGTTGAAAAAGAACCTGGCAATGAAGAATTCCGTGAATTGTTGGAACGCTTGACGGAGAATCGGTAACCTTAACAAAAAATTTGAGTTATGCAGAGGAGGGATTCAAAAATGACAACCCCTGTATCTGTCAACGAGAAAAAGGATTTTATCCGCTGGTTTTTAAACCATTACCAGCTTAAAAGGCGGGAATGCGTTTGGATCCTTAACTACTTGATGAGCCATGACCAGCTGATGGAAAAAGTGCACTTTGTGGAAAATGCACAGTATTGTCCTAGGGGATTAGTGATGTCGACCCATTGCGTGGATGAAGTACCATTCCGGTTCTTTAAGGAAAATGTGATGACGACAGATGCTGAAAAGTCTTTCCACGACATTCGTTTGAACAGGGAAGAAGAAATTTACATCCAATTGAATTTCCATGCTTCAAACAAAGCCCACCAGTTTGCGGCAGTACTGGAAGAAAACCCTTATGTTCCAGGCCAGCTCCAAATCAGTGAAAGTGACAAGATGGTAGCAGAAAGATTCCTTGAGGAAAGTATCCAAAAGTTCCAAAAAGACAAACTGCTGACCTTGATTGATGAAGCACTGGACAGCCAGGACCAGGAAGCCTTCGAACATCTTACAGAACAATTAAAAAGATTAGGCGCAGTCAATTCGTTATAGCTTGCTTTTGATAGCAGGCTTTTTATTTTGTTTGTTTTTTGGGACGAGATGTTTTGGGTGATGGAACATTTGAGAGCAAGCCGTCGGTTTGGCTAGAGTCTGGGGTGGTCTCGGACAAGATTTCGGGGCTGGAGCAGTGAGTTTGTGTGAACCCGTGATGACTTCGGACAAAACTATGGGGAATAGCTAGGGTTTTGTCTGAACATAGATTGACTTCGGACAAAGCAAAGAGGAGTAGCCGTCATTTTGTCTGACCCTGCTAAATAAAGACCAATCCTCAGCGTAGAGCTGCAGACACGCCTACTCAATGATCGGCTTCATAAATCTCAATCACAAAAACCCCTCTCTCACCAAACGATTCGAAAACTATTTTTAATCATGATATTATAGAATGGATGTAAATAAGGGCTTTAGATAGCGATTATTTACGACTGGATCCTAATAGAATGATGGAGTTGGTTTTATGAGATGGGTGGCAGCAGATGTAGAGATGTACCAGAAAGCCGCTGAGTATGTAGACACGGCAATCGTACCGCTATTGCCAGTTTCTTTCGGGGAAGACATGAAACAAAATGCCTCGATGGCAGAATTCATCGGAATCCTTTCTACACAGCTAGAAAAGCAATTTAAGGGGCGTATATTCTTATTGCCTGAATTTGTGTACATAAAGGGACTTGAAGCTAGCATAATAACTTTGAAGGAATGGGAAAACACTTTATTGGACAAGCAGTTCAAGCATGTGTTTTATATCACCTCTGACAGCAGCTGGAGGCAGCATGAGAAGGATTTGTCAGGTAACGTGCTATGGCTGCCATCATTGTCTCTGGAGCATATGCAGGAGCAGCAAAAGGTGGCAATTGTGAAGGAACAGGTAAATCAGCTATTATCTTTGTTTACTGAGAAATGGCAAGAGGATTAACCGGGTTGTTATTTTTATCACTGCGAAAAATGTTTTCAACATAGTATTATATTGATTTTGTAATGAGATTGATATATCATGGTTATGTCCTAGTTTTAAAATGTGTTTAAATTATGTCCGTTGGGGACTTAACTTGGGAATAGAGGGGGGAATAGCGTGAGTAAGCATCGTGTTTCAAGACGTCAATTCTTAAACTATACTCTAACAGGTGTAGGCGGTTTCATGGCTGCAGGGATGCTGATGCCAATGGTTCGTTTTGCCGTTGATCCTGTACTTAAGGGTGAAGATGCGGGAGATTTTATCGCGACTCCATTGAAGATCGCAGATATCACAAATGAACCGCAAAAAGTCAACTTTACTTTCACACAAAAAGATGCATGGTATGAATCCGAAGAAACTGGAACTGCTTGGGTATTTAAGAACGAAGGCGGGGAGATTATTGCCCTGTCACCAGTATGTAAACACCTTGGTTGTGTTGTAGACTGGAATACGGATAAGAAAAATCCGAACATGTTCTTCTGTCCTTGCCATTACGGCCTTTACGAAAAGGACGGTACGAACGTGCCAGGCACACCGCCATTGGCACCATTGGATGTATATCCAACAAAAGAAAAAGACGGGTTCCTTTATGTAGGAAAAGCCGAACCACGAAAGGGGGCGTAATCTTTGTTAAACAAAATTTACGATTGGGTAGATGAGCGTTTAGATATTACGCCTTTGTGGCGCGATATTGCAGACCATGAGGTTCCTGAGCACGTTAACCCGGCGCACCATTTTTCTGCGTTCGTGTATTGCTTTGGCGGTCTGACGTTTTTCATCACTGTCATTCAGATTCTTTCTGGAATGTTCCTGACAATGTATTATGTGCCGGACATCAAGAATGCATGGGAATCTGTTTATTATCTTCAAAACCAGGTAGCGTTTGGACAAATTGTCCGCGGAATGCATCACTGGGGTGCGAGCCTTGTCATCGTTATGATGTTCTTACATACGCTTCGCGTGTTCTTCCAGGGCGCTTATAAGAAACCTCGTGAATTGAACTGGGTTGTCGGAGTTTTAATTTTCTTCGTAATGTTGGCTCTTGGCTTGACAGGATACTTGCTTCCATGGGATATGAAAGCATTATTCGCAACCAAGGTTACATTGCAGATTGCAGAAGCTGTCCCATTAATTGGGCCATACATTAAAATACTGCTATCCGGACATTCAACAATCGTTGGTGCTCAAACCTTGACTCGTTTCTTTGCGATCCACGTCTTCTTCTTGCCTGCTGCACTATTAGGCTTGATGGGAGCGCACTTCCTGATGATTCGTAAGCAAGGTATTTCTGGTCCATTGTAAAATTCGAATGAAAAAGTTGTGCGAATTGAGATTCGCCCAATGATACGGAAAAAGGAGGGGATTGCTCGATGCATCGTGGTAAAGGTATGAAGTTCGTAGGAGACTCTCGTGTCCCTGCAGAACGCAAGCCTAATATTCCGAAAGATTACTCGGAATACCCTGGCAAAACGGAAGCGTTTTGGCCTAACTTCCTGTTGAAGGAATGGATGGTTGGTGCTGTCTTCCTAATCGGATACTTGAGCTTGACTATCGCTCACCCGTCTCCGCTTGAGAGGATTGCCGATCCTACTGATACAGCGTATATTCCATTGCCAGACTGGTATTTCTTATTCTTATATCAATTGCTTAAATATTCTTATGCTTCTGGTCCATATACTGTAATAGGGGCATTAGTTATTCCAGGCCTTGCGTTTGGTGCACTAATGTTGGCTCCATTTATTGACCGCGGCCCAGAACGCCGTCCATCAAAGCGTCCGCTTGCGACAGGTTTCATGCTGTTGTCGCTCGCTTCAGTCTTCTACCTTACTTGGGAATCTGTTGCCCACCATGACTGGGAAGCAGCCAAGAAACAGGGACAGATTGTGGATGTTGAAATCGACAAGAATTCTGATGGATACAAAATTGCACAGGCGCAAACTTGTACTTCCTGCCATGGCGGCGAACTTGCCGGTGGTGCAGCTGCGCCAAGTTTGTTAGATACAAAAATGAATGCTGAAGAAATTGCTGATGTTGCCAAGAATGGTAAAGGAAGCATGCCTGCAGTCTTCAAAGGAACAGACGAAGAACTTCAGACTCTTGCTGAATTCATCGACGGCCTTAGCGAGTAATATGTCAAAGAACCTGTAAGGAAACTTGCAGGTTCTTTTTTATGCAATCTGTATTCGTAATATGGCTGTTTTTTTTATACCTTGCATCCATATTCTTATAGGAACTGTTGGAGAGAAGACAACTCAACTAGGAATGGATGAAATTCTATAAAAAGCCTCAAAAACATGCAAGGAAAACTTGGTTTATTATCTATAAACTGTAATAATAGTGATAGAAAACTTGGGAATGGAGACCGTCAAGATGATAAAAAGATTATACCCTTTGCTAGGGAACAGATCCGTCTTATGGCTGTTATTTTGGGTAAATGTATTAGGGACAACTTATGGATACTATTGGTACAAATGGCAGCTTATTGATACACCGCCAGAATTTCTTCTTTTTGTACCTGATAGTCCTACAGCAAGCCTGTTCTTTGTATTCGTTTTAGGGGCATTTCTTATGGGGAAAAACTGGCCGCTTATGGAGGCATTGGCTATCGTTAGTTTAGTCAAGTATGGCCTTTGGGCAGTAGTCATGAATTTAATGGTTTTCTTCGTTTCAGGTCAGCTTGATTTGATTGGGCTTATGCTGATGGCATCTCATTTTGCCATGGCAGTGGAAGGGGTCTTATATGCTCCTTTTTATCGAATGAAGTCATGGCATTTGATTGTAGCTGCAATAGTCGTTCTACATAATGAAATCATTGATTATGTTTTCGAAATGATGCCAAGGTACCATACGCTAGATTTATACATGGACCAGATTGCGTATTTTACATTTTGGCTGAGCATATTCTCGATCGCTGTTGGATATTACTTCGGGCTGCGGCCCGAGCGATTCTCCCTTTCGCTAAAAAGATCAAGATAACCCTTGAATTTTGGTCTAACCTTGTCCACCCTCTCATACATTTTAATAGTATTTAGAGGGGGGACAGGAATGAGAGCAAAATTTCTTTTATTATTTTCGGTGCTTTTTTTGTTTGCGCCGTTCGCAGCATACGCAGAACCACAGTCGCCTGTTGAAGAACTTGACAATATATCAGACCAAGCGCTGCAAATGGTTAAACTCCACCGTTATGAAGATGCAAACAGATTGTTGAATCATTTTTCAGAAGAATTCTTGCTGGTCACAGGTGATGGACGGCCATTTACCATGGATGAATTGCGGATTATCACTGTAGCGCATGATGAAGCAGTTGAAGCGTTAGCAAACGCGGATTTAGGACATGCTGAAAGGATGAACAGGGTTACAAAATTCAGGCTTGTAATTGATGCGATTGCTTCTACCCACCAGCCATTATGGACAGAGATGGAAGGGCCAATCATGACTGTTTTCAATGATATGAAGACTGCTGCATATGACGGTGACAATGACCAATTCCATTCGAACCTTAATTCGTTCCTGTCTTTATACAATGTGATTTATCCTAGTATGAAGATTGACATCAATCCGGAAAGAATCCAAAAAGTCGATGCTAAAGTAAGTTTTATTGACCAGTACCGGCCTCAGGTTTTACAAGAGGCTTCAAGCCAGGAAGAACTTGAAGAACTTGAATCGGATTTACAGAATATCTTTGATGATATGACGGAGGATGAAGCGGATCCTTCACTGTGGTGGGTAATGATTTCTACTGGAAGCATCATAATCCTTACATTGTCCTATGTAGGCTGGAGAAAATATAAAGGCGATCATGATAAAAAGAAAAATGTCCAAAAAGAACATAAGAATTGACACCTTATTCTAGTATTTATAAAATAGTGATAACATCATGAGATGTAAGGGGAGGTACTAGATGTCTATAATAATCTATTTTGCGCTAATTATTTTGATCCCGTTATGGGCTCAATTCAAGGTAAAAGGGGCATACAAGAAATATTCACAGGTGGCTTCTTCGTCCCATATGACGGGTGCAGAGGTGGCTCGTAAAATTCTCGATAATAACGGTTTATACAATGTTGGTGTCGAAGAAACCAGAGGTTATTTAAGTGACCACTACGACCCGCGTTCAAAGGTTGTCCGTCTATCTTCAGATAACTTTTTTGGCCATTCAGTCGCAGCCGCTGCAATTGCTGCTCACGAAGTAGGCCATGCGATTCAGGATGCTGAAGACTATTCGTACCTTAGATTCCGCCATGCGCTTGTTCCAGTGGCAAGCTTAGGTTCAAACTTTTCCTGGATTCTGATCCTAATTGGGATTTTTGCTCAATTAAGCGGATTGCTTTTACTAGGTATCCTTTTCATGGCCGCGGCTGTAGTATTCCAATTGGTAACTTTGCCGGTTGAATTCAATGCATCGAACCGTGCAATGGAACAGGTAGTTTCAGCTGGGATCATCAGGAATGATGAAGAAAGAGAAACGAAGAAAGTATTGAATGCCGCAGCTTTGACCTATGTAGCTGCAGCAGCTGTTGCGGTTCTTGAACTTGTTCGTTTAGTAATGATTTACACAGGAATGACTAGTAGTGAAGAATAAAAAAAATCCGGATAATCATCCGGATTTTTTATCTTTCAAGAGGCAGTTTATTTTCATCTAGCGTAAATCCTTCTCCCAGTACATCATGGACAACAGTAACCGATACAAATGCGTGGGGATCAACTGAATTTATGACACTTTTCAAACGGACGATTTCATTCTTAGCGACCACGCAGTATAAAACATCTCTTTCCGCTTTCGTATAAGAGCCTACAGCTTTTAGGCTGGTAACTCCGCGGTCCATTTCTTTCATGATTTTCGCTGCGATATCCTCATTTTTCTCCGAGATGATCATTGCTCCTCTTGCAGCGTAGGAACCTTCCTGCATAAAATCAATCACCCTGGCCCCTACAAAAACGACCACAAGTGTATACATGGCTTCCCTGTAGTTCAAATATGTAATAAGTGAAAGTGTAATGACACCAAAGTCAAACATGAACATGGTCCGGCCCATTGTCCATCCAAAATACTTCTGAGCCAGTCTGGCGATGATGTCGACTCCGCCCGTAGTGCCGCCATAACGGAATATGATTCCAAGACCGATGCCGATGAACACCCCTGCAAACAAGGCCGCTAAAAATAAGTCCTCATATAAGGGCATCTCGATTTGATATTTTTGGAATATGCCCAGAAAAATAGAGACACCTACTGTTCCTATAATTGTATAAATAAATACATTTCGGCCAAGCAGCTTCCATCCTATGAAAAAAAGCGGCAAGTTTAATAATAGGTTAGTAATGGAAGGAGACCACCCGAATACAAAATAAAGCAAAAGTGTAATCCCGGTGAAACCCCCTTCTGCGAGGTTATTCTGCATATTGAAATGAACAAGTCCGAATGAGAAAATAGCCGCACCAAACAAAATGAATAAGATGTTTTTGATTTTTAAGCCGTTAAGCACGATTTATTCCTCCTAATAGTACGACTGAAATTTTACCTAACAAAGCGCTTATATTATATAAAATATAACCAACAAGGGCAATCTTTTACAGGAGGGGGCTTGAAAAGTCGGAATCTTCTATGTTCCATTTCTTATTTTGCGCCTGGAGTATTTGGTCAGAAAAATGCTTTGAGACAGTCTGCAGAAAAATAGTTTGAAATAAAAATATTTGTCAAAGCACCTCCATTAAGCTAACATCGATATAGATAAACATACATAAAAAGGTTGGGTGAGTTTCTTGAGTGGCAATAAAACGATGAAAGAACTCCAGCAGGAAGTGGATACTTATATAAGCCAATTTAAAGAAGGTTACTTCAGTCCGCTTGCTTTGACTGCACGCATGACCGAGGAGCTCGGGGAGCTGGCACGTGAGGTAAATCATTATTATGGCGAGAAACCAAAGAAAAATGATGAAAAAGAAAAGACAATTGAAGAAGAGCTGGGAGATATGCTATTTGTTATGATATGTTTTGCCAACTCTTTAAATATAAACCTTGAAGAAGCACATAACATGGTCATGAAAAAGTTCAATACAAGAGACAAAGACCGCTGGACGAGAAAAGACAGCTAAAGGAGACTAAAGATATGGAGAAAGTTAAGATTGTTATTGCAGGACCACGTGGAAGAATGGGAAAAGAGGCTGTAAACCTCGTCCTTTCTACTGAATCGTATGAACTAGTGGGAGTAGTTGATAGAAAGTTTGATGGTTTAACGGTTGGGGAACTGGACGGCTTCCCTGAGAGCAAGGCCTTGATTTACACAGATTTCGAAAAATGTCTCCAGGAAGTTGAGCCAGATGTCCTAATTGATCTGACGACACCTGAAGTAGGCATGTTCCATACAAAGACCGCTTTGAAATATAAAATACGCCCAGTTGTAGGGACAACAGGGTTCAGTAAGGAAGACCTTGAAGAACTTGAACAGCTGTGCGCAGAACATGAAACAGGTTGTATCATCGCCCCAAACTTTGCGGTCGGGGCAGTTTTGATGATGAAATTTTCTCAGATGGCTGCCAGGTATTTCAATGACGTGGAGATCATTGAGCTGCACCATGACCAGAAGCTTGATGCTCCATCGGGAACAGCAGTAAAAACGGCACAAATGATATCTGATGTACGCGAACCGAAAAAACAGGGCCATCCTGACGAAAAGGAAACGATTCAAGGTGCCCGCGGTGCGGATTATGAAGGTATGCACATACACTCTGTTAGGCTGCCTGGACTGATTGCCCACCAGCAGGTGTTATTCGGCGCTGACGGTCAAACATTAACGATCCGCCATGACTCGTATAATCGAAGCTCGTTTATGTCAGGAGTGAAACTTGCTGTCGATACAGTCATGAAAATGGATACTTTTGTTTACGGATTAGAAAATATCATTGAATAGGGGAGAAACCATGAACATTGCTTTAATTGCCCATGATAAAAAGAAAGATGATCTAGTGGGGTTCGCAGTTGCTTACAAGAATATTTTTGAAAAGCATACGTTATACGCAACCGGGACTACAGGATTGAGGATCATTGAAGCAACCGGTTTGGAAGTGACAAGGTTTCAATCCGGCCCTTTTGGCGGTGATCAGGAAATCGGCGCACGGATCGCCAATAATTTAATGGACGCAGTGTTTTTCTTCAGGGATCCCCTAACGGCCCAGCCGCATGAACCTGACGTGACTGCCCTGGTTCGATTATGTGATGTATATTCTGTTCCACTGGCGAGCAATATGGGAACAGCGGAGATACTCGTAAAGGGAATTGAAAGAGGAGACCTGGATTGGCGGAATATAGTGAAAAAAGAAACTGGTGATGAACATGGAAGCGATGAAGCTTGATATTCTGGCGTTTGGTGCCCATTCGGATGATGTGGAAATCGGAATGGGCGGAACAATCGCAAAATATGCTGCCGAAGGAAAAGTGATAGGGATTTGTGATTTGACCAAAGCGGAAATGTCTTCAAACGGAACGGTAGATATAAGGAGCCGTGAAGCAAATGAAGCAGCCGGCATTCTCGGAGTGAAGATGAGGGAAGCGCTTGATTTGCCCGACAGAGGGTTGTTTTTAAAAGAAGAATACATAAGAAAAATTGTTGCAGTGATCAGGCGAAATACTCCGGACATAGTTTTTGCACCTTATTTTGATGACCGTCATCCTGACCATGGCAGCTGTGCCCGCCTTGTTGAGGAGGCGGTCTTTTCGGCAGCAGTAAGAAGATATGATGAAGATTACGGACTGAAACCACATAGGGCAAAAGCTTTATACTTTTATATGATCAATGGATTCCATAAACCTGATTTTGTTGTGGATGTCTCGGATTTCATTAATATCAAAATCAATGCACTAAATGCTTATGAAAGCCAATTCATGAAAGGGGAAGCCACATTTGACACCCCGCTTGTGAACGGTTATATCGAAACGGTCGAGGCGCGCGAGAAACTATTCGGCAAAGAAGCCGGCGTTGCATACGCCGAAGGATTTATGTCCAAAAAACCATTGTTAATCCACAAGGATTTGTTAGGGGAAGGAAAATGAAGAAACTAAAAATTGGCATCACCTGCTACCCGACCGTGGGTGGTTCTGGTGTCGTCGCGACAGAACTCGGGAAGCTGCTGGCAGAGAGAGGTCATGAGATCCATTTCATTTCCTCAAGCCTTCCCTTCCGCCTGAAAAAAATGTACCGAAATATATACTCGCATGAGGTAGAGGTCAATCAATACTCTGTTTTTCAATATCCTCCATACGATATTGCCCTGGCCAGCAAAATTGCTGAGGTCGCAGTATTGGAGAATTTAGATGTCCTCCACGTCCATTATGCGATCCCCCATGCTGTATGTGCCATTTTGGCTCGCCAGATGAGTGGGCGTGATTTGAAGATTGTCACCACGCTTCATGGTACGGATATTACTGTTCTTGGATACGATCCATCTCTCACTGATGCCATTCGCTTTGGAATTGAAAAGTCCGATTACGTTACAGCTGTTTCCAATTCGCTTATCCAGCAGACTTATGATTTAATCAAACCGGACAAGGAAATCGGCTGTGTATACAACTTCATAGACACTCGTGTCAACAAACGGATCGATTCCTCAGATCTCAGAAAGGAATATGGAATCCTTCCTGAAGAGAAAGTAGTCATCCATGTATCCAACTTTCGGCCAGTTAAAAGAGTTCCAGATGTCATTAAAACATTCGCAGGGATTGCAGAAAAAATGCCGGCAAAGCTTTTGCTTGTTGGAGATGGACCGGAAATGAAGACTGTCTGTAATCTTGCAAGTGAACTTGGGATTCGCGACAAAGTACTGCTCCTAGGAAAACAGGAAAGAGTAGAAGAACTATATTCATTAAGTGATTTGATGCTTCTTCTTTCAGAAAAAGAAAGTTTCGGACTGGTAGCTTTAGAGGCAATGGCTTGTGGAGTACCGTGTATCGGAACGAATGTAGGAGGAATTCCAGAGGTGATTGTGGACGGAAAGACGGGGTACATATGCGAATTAGGAAATATCAAAGAGATAACGGTTAAAGCTGTTGATATACTTGCAAACCCGGAAATCCAGAAGCGATTTGCTGAGAACTCGATTGAACGGGCAGAAAAGAGCTTCAGTGCTGAACAAATTGTCTCTGAATATGAAAGCATTTACTACAATATCGTTGGGCAGGAAGAACAATGATTGGCGAACCATTCTTACAGGCGGTACCTGTCCTTCAATTAATTGAGAATGCTGGGTTTGAAGCGTATTTTGTCGGCGGCTCTGTCAGGGATCATATCCTCGGGCGCAAAATATCCGATGTTGATATCGCTACCTCAGCGATGCCTGAGGAAATAAAACAGATTTTCCCTAAAACCAATGATGTTGGAATTGAACATGGAACGATACTCGTCCATTATAAAGGCGCCCATTATGAAATAACCACCTTCCGTTCGGAACAAAACTACTCTGATTTCCGAAGACCAGATAAGGTCTCTTTTATTCGGTCATTAAATGAGGATTTACAGCGCCGAGATTTCACGATGAATGCAATGGCTATGGACAAGGAAGGGAACATTATCGATCCTTTCGCCGGCAAAGAAGCGATCAACAAAAAGGAGATTGTGACTGTAGGTAATCCTGATGAACGTTTCGGTGAAGATGCATTGAGGATGCTAAGGGCAGTAAGATTCCAGTCACAATTATCTTTTTCGATTGAAAAGCACACTTTAGATTCGCTTGCAGCTCACTGTAAACTGCTGGAGAACATAGCGGTGGAACGGAAAACTGTTGAGTTTGAAAAATTGCTTATGGGGCCAGCCAGGAGTGAAGCGGTGCAATTGCTGGCGAATAGTGGGATCATTCAATATCTGCCAGGGTTGAAAGGTCATTGTGACGAAGTAATCCAATTCTCAGGACAATTAAGAGAGAACTTCCAACTGGCGGAATCATGGGTTTTGCTGGTATTTAAATTAGGATTGCAACACAAAGAAATTGACGGATTCCTGAGAGAATGGAAGCTTCCAGTCCAGAAAATTAAAAGGATCAAACAAATTCATTCATTGATATTACATCGCCTTGAAAATGAATGGAATCTGGAATTGGTTTATAAGGCAGGACTGGAGGATGCGATTAGTGCAGAAATAGTGTATGCGTCCCTCCAAAATATGGATGTCAGTATCGGAACAATCAGGGAATTGCATGAGCGTCTTCCGATTAAGCATCGAAAGGAATTAGATGTAACGGGGAATGATGTTATGACCTGGATGGGAAAACATCCTGGTCCCTGGCTGCGCGAGATTCTTGAGGAAATCGAACGTTCTGTAATCAATGGCGTCGTGCCAAATGAGAAGGAGAAAATAAAGAAATGGCTGAGCGCGTCCAATCTGAAATCAGGAAAAAATTAATAGATGCTTTTACGAAAAACGAAACTGAATATTTATCCGGCCAACATCTGGCTGACATTGCGGGCTGTACCCGCACAGCGGTGTGGAAACATATCGAGGGACTTCGCAAGGAAGGTTTTCAGTTTGAGGCGGTTAGAAGAAGAGGATACAAGATCGTCTCAATCCCGGACAATATGTCTGCAGATAAAATAACCCTTGGCTTAAACACTGAATTCCTAGGCAGAAATCTGCACTACCATGACAGCGTGGAATCCACTCAAAAAATAGCGTATAAGCTGGCTTATGACAATGCCGAAGAGGGAACTGTCGTGATTGCCGAAGAGCAAATTGCAGGCAGAGGGAGGATGGACCGTAAATGGCATTCTCCCAAATATACAGGAATATGGATGAGCATCATCCTCAGGCCGAAAATCCCCATCCCGAAAGCCCCGCAGCTGACATTGATCACTGCAGTAGGAGTGGTGCAGGCCATAGAGGAAGTAACAGGCTTATTGCCCGAAATAAAATGGCCGAATGATATTCTCATTAACGGCAAGAAAATAACTGGGATCCTTACTGAGCTACAGGCTGAATCAGATCGCATTAATTCAATTATTATCGGGATCGGTATCAATGTAAATACAGGCATAGAAGATTTCCCGGAGGATATCCGAACAATCGCTTCGTCGCTCTCCATTGAATCTGGCAAAATAATAGACAGGGAAATATTGATCAGGACGATCTTGGAAAAATTGGAGAAATTGTATTTGCTTTATCTGGAAAAAGGCTTTTTTCCGATAAAGCTGATGTGGGAAAGCTACGCTATAAGCATCGGTAAACAGATCACTGCAAGAACACTTACCGGGGAAATCAAGGGAAAAGCCATCGGCATCACTGAAGATGGAGTTCTTTTGATCGAGGATCCAACAGGCGAAATTCATAATATTTACTCCGCAGATATCCAGATAGAAGGTTAATTTCGTTATGTAGCCAAAAAAGCAGTCATTTGCTATAATCAATCTGGGCGGTATCGAGAGAACTGCACCTTGCTGATTTATTTTATAAAAAAATAGTTCTGCCTGGATCCGGTAGCGGACTGGGACAGAGGGATGAAACAAGTACAGGCTTCAAAGGGTCCTTCTGGCAAAGATGGGTCCTTTTTTAGTGTCTGGCATTGATGGATTGTTTTATCTCCTCTTAAGAAAAAGGGAGGAATGAAAATGAAACAAACAACTGATTTCTTGAAAATGAAGCAAACCGGCAGCAAAATTGTAATGGTAACAGCCTATGATTATCCCTCTGCCAAACATGCAGAGCAAGCAGAAGCTGACATGATTCTTGTCGGTGATTCACTTGGCATGGTCGTGCTTGGCTATGACTCGACTGTACCAGTGACAATGGAGGATATGATCCACCATTCAAAAGCTGTCAGGCGAGGAGCGGGCAATACATTCATCGTTGTCGATTTGCCATTTATGAGCTATCATCTGTCGATCAAAGACACGCTAATAAACGGTGCGAGAATCATGCAGGAAACTGGAGCAAACGCTGTCAAATTAGAGGGTGCTGATGAGGTCATTGACCATATAAAAGCACTGACCAAGGCAGGAGTACCTGTAGTAGCACACCTTGGCCTCACCCCACAATCTGTTGGAGTACTTGGTGGATATAAAGTACAGGGGAAGAGTGCGGATGCGGCCAAAAAACTGATTGATGACGCCAAAAAATGCGAAGAGGCAGGCGCCTTTGCTGTTGTGCTCGAGTGCGTCCCTAAACAGCTGGCTGAACAAGTAAGCCAGGCCCTTACAATCCCTACGATTGGTATTGGGGCTGGAGCGGATGTTGACGGACAGGTACTTGTATACCACGATATTATCACTTATGGCGTGGACCGTGTCCCAAAATTCGTGAAGCAATATACCAATGTGAATGAACTGATCTCTTCAGGCCTCAATGCATATGTTTCTGAAGTTAGGCATAAGGAATTCCCAGAAGATAAACATAGCTTTACCATGAAGGAAGAAGAATTGCAGGCATTGTACGGGGGAAAAGAATGAAAATCATAAGAACAATCACCGAGATGCAGGAACAGATGCAAAGATTAAAATCTAAAGGAAAGACCATCGGTTACGTACCAACCATGGGTTTCCTGCATGATGGCCATATATCATTGATGAAGAGGGCGCGTCCGAAAAACGACATTGTTGTCCTGAGCATTTTCGTGAATCCCCTTCAATTCGGTCCTACGGAAGATTTGGATGCCTATCCACGGGATTTTGAGCGCGATCATTTGATAGCGAAGGCTGAGGGGGTAGATTTTATATTCTATCCTTCTGCTGAAGAAATGTATCCAGATCGTGCTTCGGTAAAAGTATCTGTTGTTGACAGGACAAATGTGCTTTGCGGCAAATCAAGGCCTGGGCATTTTGACGGAGTAGCGACTGTCTTAATCAAGCTGTTTAATATTATCCAGCCAACGAGGGCATATTTTGGCCTCAAGGATGCCCAGCAGGTCGCAGTGGTCGATGGCCTGATCAAGGATTTTAATTTTCCGATAGAATTGATTCCAGTTGAAACAGTACGTGAAGAAGATGGGCTTGCAAAAAGTTCGAGAAATGTCTATTTAAGTGAAGATGAAAGACAACAGGCAGTTGAACTTAACAGTAGCCTGAAGATGGCGAGACTCGCCGTTGAGAGAGGCGAAAGAAATCCGGATGAACTTGTTGGAGTGATGAAACATCATATCCATGAGAATACGTCAGGTTTAGTTGATTATGTTGAAATCTATTCTTATCCTGAGCTGCAAGAGTTAGAGACATTGAAGGGTAAAGTGATCATAGCCCTTGCGGTGAAGTTCTCGAAAGCAAGACTGATTGACAATACCATTTTAGAAGTAGAATAATTTATTTAGGGGGATTGTATTCCATGTTCCGCACCATGATGAATGCTAAAATACATCGAGCAAGAGTAACCGAAGCAAATCTGAACTATGTCGGCAGCATAACAATCGACAGCGATATTCTGGACGCAGTTGGTATGGTTGCTAATGAAAAAGTTCAAATTGTCAATAATAATAATGGCGCTCGCTTTGAAACATATATTATTCCGGGAGAAAGAGGGAGCGGAGTAGTGTGCCTTAATGGTGCAGCAGCTCGTCTAGTCCATGAGGGTGACGTGGTGATCATCATTTCCTATGCGCTTGTTCCTGAAGAAAAGATTCCGTCTCACCAGCCAAAAGTTGCATTGATGGATGAGAATAACCGTATAGTAGAAATGCTTCATGCTGAACCTGAGAAAACAGTATTTTTATAAAATTAGAAAACTCCCGAACCGTCGGGAGTTTTTTCATACAGTACTTCTCTAATCTTTATAACATGCTCTGTTCGTGGCTTTGTCGCTTGGACGACAAATGTGTAATCCAGAAGTCGATTTTTTTACCCTGCTGGATTTTGTATAAAGGCGGCAGGGCAACTATGAAAAAAAGATCTTGAGACGATGTGGCTGCTGGTATGTTTTCGCCACCCACGGAAAAAAGAATTATCCAAAAGTAATTGTAATGGTAATAATAGTAGCAGGAGCGTAAGGGATTGTGACAATATGGGCAATGTCCCGCTTTCACTTTCATATTTTTTGTGATACGGTTTTGTTTGACTGAATGTTAGAGGTGTATTGAAGAATGAGCCAAAAATTTGTGGTTGTAGATTTAGAAACAACGGGCAATTCCCCTAAAAAGGGTGACCGAATTATACAATTTGGAGCAGTGATCATTGAGGATGGCAAGATTACCGGCCGTTTTTCCTCGCTTGTCAATCCATTGAAGGAGATTCCTGCCTTCATTGAACAGTTGACGGGAATATCTGATCCAATGGTGAAGGATGCTCCATTATTTGAGGAAATCGCTCCGCAGGTTTCTGAAATGCTTGAAGATGCTTATTTTGTGGCTCATAATGTCTTGTTTGATCTTTCCTTTTTACAAGAAGAATTATTAAACTCAGGCCAGGAAGGTTTTTATGGTCCTGTTATAGATACTGTGGAAATGGCAAGGATCCTGTATCCGTCTGCAGACAGTTATAAACTGACTGATTTGGCTGCAAGGGAGGATTTGCATCATGACCGTCCTCACCAGGCTGATAGTGATGCACAAGTGACGGCAGAGTTGCTGTTGATTATGCTTGAGGCTGTAAAAGCCTTGCCTGAGGTAACAGTCAAGGAGCTGGCAAAGCTTTCTGAAGGGCTGAAGAGTGATCTTCACTTAATTTTTGATGATGTATTGAGTTTGAAGGAGAGAACACTGGAAATATTGCCTGATCATATTGAGGTATACCGTGGGATTGCTTTGAAAAAAAGGGCCGGAATCCGTAAGGTTGAACAAAGTGCTATTGAGTATCCGGAATCAGTGGAGGAAAAAAAGTCTTTACTCCAAAAAGCTTTTTCTGGCTATGAGTTCAGGCATGGACAGATCGAGATGATGGACTGCGTGCGCGAAGCTTTCTCAAAGAATGGCCATGCTTTGATTGAAGCAGGGACGGGAGTAGGAAAGTCACTTGGTTATTTGATTCCATCGGCAATATTTTCATTGGAAAGTAATAATCCAGTTGTAGTTAGTACTTACACAACGCAGCTTCAGGAGCAGCTCTTATTCAATGACGTTCCGAAACTGGCTCATGTACTGGGAACAACCATAAATGCATCGTTGATTAAAGGCAGAAACAACTATATCAGCATGGCCCGGTTTGAGCAATCTCTGAGGGAGGTAGAGGAGAATTATGATACAGCCCTTACTAAAATGCAAATCCTTGTATGGCTTACGCAAACAGAAACTGGAGATTTTGATGAACTCAATTTGTCTAGCGGGGGTATGCTCTTCTGGATTAAAGTGAAAAATGAACGCGCGCTCTTCCTCAAGACGAAGCACTGGGAGGACCATGATTTTTATCAAAGGGCGATCGAAAAAGCACATAATGCGGATATTCTAATCACTAACCATTCGATGCTGCTTGCCGACCTTGTTTCAGAAAAAGGTCCGTTACCGAATTATGACTATGCAGTACTTGATGAAGGCCATCAGTTCGAAAAGGCGGCAGGAAAGTACTTTGGGAAGTCACTGGACTATCTTGCTGTCAGGTTAGTACTTAATCAGCTAGGCCTATATGACCAAAACCAGCTGTTCTATAAATTGGAGATGTTGTTAAACAATAATAACGCTGATTTGGGCAGCAGGCTTCATACGTTTGAAATCAATCAGTTAATTTCAGATTTGGTATATGAAACGGAAGAACTCTTCAAGCTTGCGGGAACCTATGCAAGAAAAGCATTGAAGAATAAAACCTATGGAAGCAAAATGAATGCTAGCATCGTTCCGGACAAGGATAACCGGATTTGGACTGCATTGAAAACAACCGCAGAAAGGTTTTATTTTCACTTAAAGGATTTAATCAATTCTCTGGAAAAGAGGCTGGATGAGGCGGGGAAAAGCCCTAATCGCTACACAGGCGTGCAGCAATCAATCCTTGAAGAGGTTGTACAAGTGAAAGAAGATTTGGAACGGATCTGCAGTACGGCTAGGACCCTTTTTATGGATGATAGCGGCTATGTGAGATGGATCGAGGCAGATATAAGGTCTTTGCAAAATTCAACGACCATTTTTTCACGGCCTGTATATGTATCTGAATATTTGGCAGAACAATTTTTTGCGAAAAAAAGAAGTGTAGTCGTTACCTCAGCAACCTTATCTGTTAATAATTCCTTCACTTTTATTAAAAAGGAATTGGGACTGCGAAATACGCTGATGGAAAAGCAGATTCCATCACCATTTTCTTATGAGTCTCAGGTCAAGCTTATTGTCCCTGATGACTTGCCGGATATAAAGTCTGTTTCCAATGATGACTATGTGGCAGCCATTACGGAACATATCATATCGATTGCTGAAGCAACTAAAGGCCGGATGCTGATATTATTCACATCCCATGAGATGCTGAAAAAGGCTTATGAACTAATCAAAGAGAGCGGCCTGCTGGAAGAATTCATCTTAATTGCCCAGGGTATTACTGCAGGCAGCAGGACAAGACTGACCAGGAATTTCAAACGTTTCGACAAAGCGATTTTATTCGGGACCAGCAGTTTCTGGGAGGGTGTCGATATTCCAGGTGAAGATCTTTCATGCTTGATCATCGTGAGGCTTCCTTTTACACCTCCAGATGAACCGATTACAGCCGCAAAATGTTCTTTAATCAAGGAAAACGGTGGCAGTCCTTTCTCTGAACTATCCCTGCCTGAAGCCGTCCTGAGATTTAAACAGGGGTTCGGAAGACTGATCCGAACATCAAACGATAAAGGTTTGATTTTTATCTTTGATCGAAGGCTTGTTACCACATCTTATGGAAGTGCCTTTTTACATTCTGTACCTGATGTTCCAGTTGAAAAAGGATCAATAACAGAAATAGTCGATACGATTCATGATTGGCTATAGTCCTGCTGCAAGATAGCAACAATGATTGAGAAAACTGCCTTTTTTAAAAAGCCTTTTATAATTTCAGCTAAATGACGCACTCTAAAGCTAGAAGTAATTGGAGGAGTGTACATGAAGCTGTTATTAGCAATACTAGCATTTATGAATTGGTATTATTTCCCGTATGAATCACCTTCTGCTCCCGTTGAGGTTGAAGGAGTCGATGTCAATCTGAAGAGAAACGAACTGGCGTTTACTTTTTTGGCATTAAGCGATGGAGAGGCGGCACTAATCCAGCACGCTAATGGCGAGAATATTCTGGTGAACACTGGTGGGAAGGGTACTTTAAAAGAGCTTGAACGGCTGCTCGTTCTTTTTCATGTTAAGGACTTATCCACGATTATTTTGACTTCGAACGCTGGGCAGGAAAACCTTGATCAAATAATCCAGAAATATAATGTCCGCCGGATATTTACAGGGAAAGCAGGTAATCAGGTTCTGGCAGAAGCTTCAATCCCTACTGATGTGAAGGTTCAAAGCTGGAAGCAGGGAGATTTGTTAAAACTAATGCCAGGGTTGACTGCAGAAGTCATTTTCGATGGCAATGAAGAGAATGAAGGGACAGATATTTCTTTTCAATTTTTCCATCATCAGATTTTTTATGTTAGTTCAGCGAGTCATAATTCTGAACAAGCTTTTCTTGCCGAACCATTGAAGAATGTCAATATAGTCAAATTGCCGTTTTTTGCTGCAAAAGGGTCTTTTTCAGATTTGCTGATCGAGCATTTAGATCCCCAACTCGCAATCATATTCAAATCAAATACGATTAAACCAGATCCTGATTTAGTGGAGATGCTGCATGAAGCCTGGATTGATGTTTATTTCACAAAGCAGCATGGTACTGTTACAATTAAGCTTACCGATTCAACCTATGATGTCATTACAATTTTGAGTGAAAATTAAATAGTTGTTTTGATTGAAATGGATTTTCTGTACCCTTTTTTTGCTGCGGATATAACTTTTGGAAATAAACAGTAAAATAATCTAAAAAAAACTGCGCGTATTCAGCGCAGCCATTTTTGATATGGGGTCTAGAAAAATTTTTGTGAGTCATTAATACTCTTACCAGTGAGGACCATCTCCTGATATAATGAGTGGTGTTAATTGTATTGTTGCCAGTTGAACACTCATATATAAATGACAAAAATTGTGTGGGAGGAGTGGAAGCAGGCGTGGAAAGTAAAATTGAAGTAATCTCGACAGTGAAGGTCCAGAATAGTCCTGATTTGTATAAAATTGTGGATGCTCTGAACAGGACATTGAAGCGTGAAGACCTCATGTTCGGTCTCGCATTGGATCAGGATGATAAAGAAAAAGCGATCTTTACCATTTATCGCACATGATTAAAAAAGAATATAGTGGACTGAACTGCTGTTTTGTTATATAAATGAAAAAATCGGAAAAAGCAGTGAAATGAGCATACATAAAGAAGGGATACATGTGAAGAAATGGATATTTTTCAGTATCCTCATAGTTGTTACAATAACGGGGATTCTGGTCAATGTATACTTAAATGCGGTTGAGCCAGTGAAGGCAGCGGAAAAAGAGGCTGTACAAATTGCGTTAAAAGAAACAAACCTCTCAGATTTCACAAACTTTAGTTTGTACAGTGGAGAAGAGACTTATTATGTGATGACAGGGAAAAATGTCAAACAGGAAGATGTTTATGTTTGGATCAATGAAAAAAATAGCAAAGTTATCACGAGAAATGCTAAAAAGGGTATCACGAAAAAAGAAGCTTTAAATAAACTATATCAGGAAAAAAATCCTAATGAAATCATTGAAGTAAGGCTCGGCATGGCCAGAATCCAAAAGACGGACAGGCCGGCATGGGAAATTTATTACCGGAATAACAGCGACACAATCAATTATTATTATGTTGATTTCGATACAGGTGAAAAACTGAGGGCCATTGATAATTTGTAATTCGCATTTAGCCAATTTTCATCGTTCAAGAAGGATCATGGATTAAATATTTGATAACAGCCATATGAAAAAATACTAGGAGGTAAAGGGATGGAGATCCAGTTAGCCAGCAGAGTGGGAGCGCTCACTCCTTCATCAACTTTGGCGATTACCGCAAAAGCAAAAGAATTGAAAGCTCAAGGGAAAGACGTTATTGGACTAGGAGCAGGGGAGCCTGACTTCAACACGCCGCAGCATATTATCGATGCGGCAGTTAAGTCCATGAATGAAGGGTTCACTAAGTACACACCATCTGGCGGTCTTCCGGAGTTGATAAAGGAAATCGCAGCTAAGTTAAAAGTTGATCAAGGACTTGAATATCAGTTGAGTGAAATCATTGTTACAAGCGGAGCTAAACATGGCTTGTACACCTTATTCCAAGTGCTCCTGGATGAAGGTGACGAAGTGATCATTCCGATTCCTTATTGGGTCAGCTATCCTGAGCAGGTTAAGCTTGCAGGAGGAAATCCTGTTTATGTGGAAGGGCTTGAACAGAACAGCTTCAAAATTACCCCTGATCAACTAATGGAAAAGGTCACAGAAAAGACAAAGGCCGTCATCATTAATTCCCCTAGCAATCCTACCGGTATGGTATATTCCAGAGAGGAATTGAAGGCTCTTGGAGATGTATGTCTCGAGAATGGTCTCCTGATCATCTCAGATGAGATTTACGAAAAATTAATTTATGGTAATGCTGAGCATATTTCAATTGCTGAACTCTCAGAAGAGCTTAAAAGGCAGACGATCATCATCAATGGAGTTTCGAAGTCCCATTCCATGACAGGATGGAGAATCGGTTATGCGGCAGGGGACAGTAAAATCATTAAGGCAATGACCGATCTGGCTAGCCACAGCACGTCAAATCCAACGACTCCTGCCCAGTATGCGACAATTGCAGCTTACGCAGGATCCCAGGATGCTGTAGAAACAATGCGTACGGCTTTTGAAGAAAGACTTGAAATCATCCATGGTAAGCTGAATGAAATACCAGGAATCAGTTGTATAAAGCCTCAGGGAGCATTTTATCTGTTTCCAAATGCAAAAGAAGCCGCTTTGATGACGGGCTGCAAGGACGTGGATGAGTTTGCAGAAGTATTGCTGACAGAAGCAAATGTTGCGGTTGTTCCTGGCTCTGGTTTTGGAGCACCTGATTATATGCGATTGTCATATGCTACATCACTTGACCAGTTAGAGGAAGCGATCAGCAGGATTCATAATTTCGTTGAAAGCCGAGTTTAAATTAGCAGACGGAGGATCATGGACCGATTCTCCGTTTTCCAAGTTTGAGTGATCTCTGAAATTATTTAGAAATTACACACCCAATGATAAGGCCCATACATTTCGGGCCTTGTTGTATTTTAGGGAAGTTTGTTTTATTTTGTCTGATATAGCCTTCTTTATCGCTATTTTTCGACTAATTTCCCTTTTTAATCTTTTTCTATTTTATTACCAGCCGGGCTTGTTCATGCTATACTATGAAATGAGGTGTCCGGAATGAAAAAAGCAGATATGTTAGATTGGCTGAAAGAGGGGAATGTTACAATTCCTGCTGTAT
The DNA here is from genome assembly GCF_018424685.1 of Mesobacillus boroniphilus. Taxonomy (NCBI): domain Bacteria; kingdom Bacillati; phylum Bacillota; class Bacilli; order Caryophanales; family Bacillaceae; genus Mesobacillus; species Mesobacillus boroniphilus. The sequence goes on along the minus strand of NZ_QTKX01000001.1, from coordinate 1,856,295 downwards.
TGCTTACGCAGTACAAAGAAATGAGATTGAACGAACAAGAATTGGCACTATTACTTCATGTTTTCTATTTTTCTGAAAAAGGAAATGAATTTCCTACGCCTACGGAACTTGCAGCCCGCATGACGATATCGGCTTTCGAATGTACAGATTTGCTCCGAGCACTTATTCAGAGAGGCTTTATATCGATAAGTGACGGGAATTCCACGGACGGAATCAGATATGAAAAATATTCCCTGGAACCGTTGTGGGAAAAGCTATTTGATCAGTTTATGATCAAACGGAAACAGGAAAAAGAGATTAAGGATCAAAAGGAAGAAACAGATTTATATACAGCGTTTGAAAGGGAATTCGGCCGACCGTTATCCCCATTCGAATGTGAATCACTTGCAATGTGGATGGATGATGATCACCATGATCCAATCATCATTAAAGCTGCGTTAAGAGAAGCTGTCATCTCTGGCAAATTGAATTTTCGGTACATAGACCGAATTCTTTTTGAATGGAAGAAGAATGGAATCAAGACTATCGAACAAGCCAAAAGTTATGGTAGGAAATTCAGGCAGCATCAGAGTACTCAAAAGACAGGGAAGGAAGAACCTAAAGTTTCTGCGAATCCTGTTCCGTTTTATAACTGGCTTGAACAGTAATTGTAACGAGAGAATTCATCCATTCTCTCTTTTTTTCATTTTTTTATTTATGTGTAGGAAGTCGCAAATATAGAAAAGTGGTGAGATTTTTGTTAAATAAACAGCAAATCAGGTTTTGTCTTGATGAAATGGGAAGGATGTTCCCTAATGCACATTGCGAGCTTGTCCACTCCAATCCTTTTGAGCTGGTGATCGCCGTCGCCCTATCTGCTCAGTGCACCGATGCTCTAGTGAACAAGGTGACAAAAAACTTGTTCCAAAAATACAAAAGTCCTGAGGATTTTTTGAGTGTTTCGTTGGAAGAACTGCAGCAGGATATCCGGTCAATTGGATTGTATCGTAATAAAGCGAAAAATATCCAAAAGCTTTGCAGGATGATTATTGATGAGTATGGCGGAGAAGTTCCGCAAGACAGGGATGAATTGACGAATCTTCCTGGGGTGGGGCGTAAAACAGCAAATGTCGTGGTTTCGGTCGCTTTCGGGATACCTGCAATTGCAGTTGATACACATGTGGAGCGGGTCAGCAAACGCCTGGCTTTTTGCCGCTGGAAGGATTCAGTTCTTGAGGTGGAAAAGACACTGATGAGAAAGGTTCCTGAGGAAGAATGGTCCATCACACATCATAGGATGATCTTCTTTGGCCGATACCATTGTAAAGCACAGAATCCTAAGTGTGAAACATGTCCTTTACTTGAGGTATGCAGAGAGGGCAAGAAAAGGATGAGAGCAAAAGCGTAATGGACAGAATAGATAGTTTCTCTCAAGATCGTGATCAAGCAGTGGAAAGAGTACTTGGTGAATGGAAACAGTGCAAGGAAAACCTCGCCACTCATTTCAAGAACAGGAATAGCGAAAAGGCACTGCCATTAATGGAGAGAGGGATTGATTTATTTGAACAGTTCCTTTTTCTTTCTAATAGCCTGAACGATGATTTATATGCGATTAAAGACTGTAAAATCAAACCGGTGAATGTAGAAGAAAGACTTGATTTTATTGTATCAAGACCAAAACTCTTTCATTCTTATAAACAACTTGCTGAATTATTCGCTGAACAGGAAAAGCAGTTTGCTAAACAAGCGGTTTTATATGGAGCAAAAAACAAACGTCCTGATTGAGTCAGGACGTTTGTTTTTTGGTTTCATTAAACTTTAAAAGGGAAATCAAGTGTCATCTCCATCACCATTGTCATTACCGCTATTGTTACCGTTATTATTCCCATTGCCGTTTCCGTTTCCGTTCCCGTTCCCGTTTCCAGTTTCATTACCGTTTCCTTGGCCACTTTCATCGCCTTCATCATTCTCATCTTCATTCTCGCCATCTTCTGGCTCTGGCAGGAGTGGTTCTGGAACTTCTACTTTAAGGGTCGCTGGGTCAGATCGCTGTTCACCGCGAATAGCTGTAACCTTGAATGAGTAAATACCGCCTGGGACTGCATTGGCGATTTTCAAGCCAGTCTCGGCTGTGGTGGTCAGTTTTTGCTCAGGACCTTCATCAAGAGATGCGGTAACCTCGAATTGAATATCCTCTTTATTCTCCTGTTCGAATTCCCAGCTCAGGATGATTTCATTTTTCATTTCATCGTATTTTGCTTCAAGCTTTGAAGGAGTTTCAAGTTTTTCAAACTTCTTTGAAGTTTCCTTTGGCACATTACCCTTAACAGCCCACTCATAAAGGATTTCATCCTTCGGAGTATATTCACTAGCAAGCTTTGCAGGCATTGTCCCTTTTTCGACTTTAACTCTTTCAACACTCTTTGGTACGGTGAAATCCGGAGTATCTACATCTTTAGATACATATGTCATCAGATCCTTGAAAAGCATCTGTGATATTTTTTGTTCTGTACCATAAAGCGCAGTTTTTCTGTCTTTGTAGCCGGTCCATACGGATGCGGTATACCTTGTTGTATAGCCTACAAACCAGGAATCAGGGACACCGCCATTTTTAATTCCCCAATCATTGATTTCATCTTGCGTGTAATTTGTTGTACCTGTTTTACCAGCAACATGAAGGTTGGAGATGTTTGCGTAAGTTGCACCAGTTCCTTGCTTGATTGCTGTTTTAAGCATATCCGAAATCATAAATGCAGTATAATCTTTCATGACTACTTCGGTCTCAGGTGTCAAATCGATTTCTGTCTTGTCACGGAGGACAACTTTTTTGACTGAATATGGCTCTGTAAAGAACCCATTATTACCAAAAGCTGCATAGGCACCAGCCATTTCGATAGGAGCAATGTCATGTGCACCGATGGAAGCCGATTCAAAAATAGGATCAGCTAATGTTAAACCAAGCTTAACCCCGAATTCCCTCGCTTTTTCAGCACCTACAGCCTGAAAAGCCTGCAGGGCAGGGATATTAATCGATTTGGCGAGAGCCGCTCGCATTGTCATAATGCCGTTATACTTGTCGTTCCAGTTTCCGATTGGTTCTCCGTTTGAATAGGTCATAGGCTTATCTTCTAGCATATGATAAGTGCCCCAGCGCAAATGCTCGATTGCCGGTCCATAGTCGAGGATAGGCTTGATCGTTGAGCCTGGCTGTCTTTTAACATCAATTGCGTAATTCAAACCACGCTTGACCTGTTGGTTCCGACCGCCGCCAATCGCACGTATTTCCCCGGTTTTCGTATCAAGCAAGGTGATGCCAGCCTGCATTTCATCATTAGGGAATTGTACAGCGGCATCTGAATTCAGGATGTTTTCTACATGCTTCTGTGCGTTTTGATCAAGTGTTGTATAAATTTCAAGCCCATCGGAAAAAATATCAAAATCGGTTTTTTCTGTAACTTCCTCGATCACCATGTCAACAAAGGCATCGAATGGTTCTTCATTCTTATTCTTCCTGTTTTCTTCTTTCACGAGGGTAGATTCAACAGGGATTTTCTGTGCATTCTCTTTTTCTTCCTTTGTAATGAAACCATGCTGATGCATAAGTAACAATACAACGTTTCTGCGTTGTTCTGCCTTTTCCGGATTCGTAAAAGGATTATAGTTATTAGGACTCTGAGGCATACCGGCAAGCAGTGCTGCCTCATGCAATTCAAGTTCGCTAAGGTCGTCCTTCCCGAAATAAGTTTTTGATGCAGTCAGGACACCGTGCATATTTTCGGACATATAAATCTTATTTACATACATTTCAAAGATTTGCTGTTTCGTATATTTTTGTTCGAGCTGGTATGCAAGCCATGCTTCCTGTGCCTTCCTTGAGATTGTTTTTTCAAAGCCAAGGAAGTAGTTTTTGACAACCTGCTGAGTGATGGTGGAAGCACCTTCGGAACCAAAGCCTTCAGTTACGTTTGCTATAACGGCTCCTCCAAGACGGATGACGTCGATACCATTATGTTTGTAGAATCTGACATCCTCTGTTGCTAAAAATGCGTTTTCCACAAGTTTTGGTATATCTTCATAGGCAACATAGTCTCTGTTTTGTGAGCCAACTTCTGTTACAAGCTCTTTATCTTTATCATATATTTTCGAAGAAATAGGATCTTTGAGTAAGGACTCATCAAGTTTTGGTGTATCCTGTATCATGAATGCAAAGGTAGCGATTCCAGTCAACATGCCAATGATGCCAAGCGCGATCAGCGTCAGGAAAATTTTCTTGAACATTCCTTTATTCGCTTTCTTGCCTTTTGGTTTCTTATTATTCTTGGCTGCCTGCTGTCTTCGGCGCTCCTCTCTAGTTTGAGGTTTTTGTGCCATTTATAGTTCATTCCTTTCTCGCAATAAAAAACTAACTAAGTTTATAAAGATAATCGATAACTTTTATATAGTCAATCCTTGGATGAAGCCCAAGGGGAATCTTATGGCCGAAATTGATGACTTCTTCCTTTGTGATTGACTTCCTGCCGCCACTTTTCATTCTTTCCCAGAAAGTCAGCAAATGGTTCGCTTCTAGCATGTATATCTCTTCTTCCGTGGAGAAACGGAGAATGACAAAACATATACCGTCTTGCTCAAGCACGGCTTTCATATGGACAATCTGGTGTTCATGAAAGTTCTTCAATGGGAACGAAGTTGAAAACTTTGTCTCTTTTGCTTCAAAATCAATGTATTTTCCTTTATAAACTCCATTATAGTCTGTAGTAGATGCTTGTTTAAAGTATGCCTCTTTTATAACTGCTGCACTCCTGCGCGGATAATCCACATTAACGATCTGAACGGGTGTCGGTTTCTTATGGATTACCGCTATCGCCCGGTCTAGATAGTAGGAGTTTGTTTCATTCAGGTCCTCCTCTAATGTCATCCCTCTATTGCTATAGGCTGCATTTTTGTGCATTCTGGCTTTCTTTGGCGGCTCTTTACTTGTGTTTGGCGTATATTTCTTTCCGTTTGGATAATTGAATATCAAGCTGACCACCTCGCAGACTACTCTATATCATACCAAATATCGACGGATTTTGGTTGAATAAAAAGCCTCATTTCCAATCACCCTATAAAGAACCTATTGAAAAGGAAGAGAAAAGGCGTGTCAATAACCCAAAATCCTCAATTTCATCAACTCCCTGACCATGAAGCCGAGGTCATACAAAAAATCAGGTTTGAAACAGATGACAAGAACTTGGACAATATCTCAAGAACAAGAGCTTATCTTGATTTTTACCTGGAATATCCAGAAATGATCTGGGCTTTCCTGGCCAGCATGGTTTCAAGGAATGGCGGCTATAATATGTGCGACCTGGAGGGTGACTGGTTTCCAAAGATGCTGGCTCCTCCAATACGCCAGCGGTTATTCCTCACATATGAAAGGGCTAATTGGCTGATTTTTCGCGATGCGTTTTCTCAGCTTCTTTTATACTCTTATTCGACGAAAAAAAGGTTACCAATGTTTCACTTGCTGAAATTCCTGGATGTTTCAATATTTATGGAAAAAGAATGGCAGGTATTTTGGGAGCGTGGAGATAAAAAAAGGCTATTGACTGCTTTGATCATAAATGAACAAAACGTGATCCATAACCCTGTTATAAGGCATCCAGTATATAAAAAGAGAGTATTCAACACCCTGATGTTTTCCTTCGAAGATTATCTGCATTTCAGCACGGTCATTTTCCCAACGTGTGAGGGAGAATTATACGGGGCAAGCGTGAATGGATTCAAATCCGTCAGCAAAAGAATTAACCTCGGAAAGCGGCTTGCCTCAATTTTATTTGACCACCGCTATTATCCATTATTTCTTGAATTCGCGGTCCAGACAGAACATACTGCTTCAAGACATGATTATGAACAGTACTTTGCTTACGATAAAAAAAGAGACACTCCATTTCTTCGTTGTACTTTTCCAATCATCCAGCATCATTTCCATGAACAAGGTGACTGGTATAAGCTGAGGGGGTATCACAAAAAGTGGTTCAGCCAGGAAATCAACCACAGACATCCTGTTCACTTGACGGGATGGTACAAAAAAAAACAAAAACAATTACATGCCTTGATTTCGGTGAAGGAATTATTCACTTCAGATTGATGCATACAAAAAAGCAAGGGAGCACCTTGCTTTTTGTTTCTTTATCCAGCTCCAGCGTATGGTCATCACTCTGCTGGTCGGTTTGGTCCTTCCAGCTTTTTGTCGCCATACCCTGTTTTTTTCTCAGCAGTTTTATTGGGCTGCTGTGCAGTTTTCTGTTGTTTTTTATTCATGTGAACACCTCCCGAGATTAGTTTGTTCATTTGCTGTTTTTTCATTCGGCAATTGAATGTCGAAGGCTGTAAACATTGCTGCTGAAAAACACTTTGTTTGGCGAATTCCTTCTAGTTTTGTCAACGTTGAAGGAGGTTCAGGTAAGAAGTAGAATTTACAAGTTAAGTTTCTATATTTCCTTAGAGAAGATTCGTTGTCGTGCAGCGGGTTGCATACTGCCAGACCTTAAAATAACTGTAGTTAGGAGAGATGACCAATGAAACAAGGAATTGAAAAAGATGAAATTTTAGGGATGTTAACTGATATGGCCCATAGCCTTGAAGAGACGGATTTCAACCTGCATGAATCTTTGATGGAAATCCGAGAAACGATGTGCCTGTTCCATTCATCACAATTAACAGAAACCGGCATTTTTTTAGATAGAATGGAAGGGAAGCTGCTTCAGGAGATAAAACCTGACTTACAAGAGCAATCCTCTTTAAAACTTGAATTGAGTTTTTAATTTATATAGAATGGATTCATCTTTAAGTAGCTTTCATTACAGAAGGCTACTTTTTTGTATAAGTTCAATATCGAGATCATGATTGAAGAACTGCATTAATAATAAAATAGAAATAAAGAAAGTGTGATTAAAGTGGAAATGGAAAATAACATTCTTACATTATCCAAAAAACTGCTGGTTAATGTGGAAACGGCTCATAAACGATTTCAACATTCGAAGGAAGAGGGAGTAAGAGGCGACTTTCATACAGAAGTAAAGCCATTTGCTGATGAGGTGAAATTGGCAGCGGATGCGTGGAGAGAAATTGCTGCCCAATGGGTAAAGTCAAATAGACCGAAAAACCTTCATGCTAATCAAATCGAAACAGCGGCTGATTATTTGGAAGTCATTTCTGTCCAGGCTTTTTTTCCTGAAACAAGCAAGAAAAGATTCCTTGATCAATTACAGTCAGTTGAATTCATCTTAAACAGCATGATCATTGCCGTCGAGAACGCAAGGCAGTGAAAAATAAAGAAGCACCAGAGCTCTGGTGCTTCAAACTTTTTATATGGATATTTCTTTCTGATCCTCGGGAATGAAAGCTCCTTGCAACTCCAGTTCACGAACCAGGTTCCGGTATTCTAAAATGGTAATTTCATTCTGAATATACGATTTTTTAGTGAAATCGAGCAATTCATTTACATGTTCCGGAGTGTATTCTTTTGTCTCGGCAAATAGATTTTTTAGTTCGTGAACGTTCATTTTTCATCCTCCTCCATCATTTGAAACAATCGTATCATGAAAATGGAAGGGTCAATTATTTTTCAAAAATTGAAACTTCCGACAACATGTTTCACCGTTAGACAAAATCGGAAGTCCCTTCCAGCCTTATCACCAACTGGGCGGCAGTAACATATAATATCGTAATGAAAACTTGGAGGAGGATGTTCGCCATGTTTGGCCGCAGGAATAAGACGACTGCCTATCAACCACAATGGTGGGATCATCAATATAATCTGGATCCAAATCTTTTATACGGGAATCATCAAGGTTTGAACCGGCAACAACCGCACCCTCAACAGTATAACACTCCATATTGGAATGCGATGCCAGGAAACTGGCCAAACCAATATATGCAGCAGGAGAACCCGGTGAATCCATATATGCAGCAGGGCAACCCGATGAATCCATATATGCAACAAGGGAATTCTTATTGGAATCAGCCCAATCCTATGCATGAAAGCAAGAATGACTATTCAAAAATGCTTTTCCAAAACCCGCTTGAGCCTGAGGGGGACCCTATTTACGGGTACTATAACCCTCAAGCGGATTATCAGAACTACAATCCATATCCACAATATGCGTTCATGCCTAAGCAGCCCTCTGGCTTGCAGTCCATCATGAACTCTTTTAAAAGCCAGGATGGCAATCTGGATGTTAACAAAATGGTTGATACGGCCGGACAGATGATGAATGCAGTAACGCAGGTCTCTTCACTTGTCAAAGGCTTTGGCGGGATGTTTAAAGTCTAATTTGGTAAATAAAACAAGCAGGCAATCAGCCTGCTTGTTATTTTTTTTCATTTTGGTATACACATCATTCTTCTGGATCAGTTAAAATATCAATCTTCTTACCTTGCTTTTTTGCAATTTTGACTTCAAGCAGCCCGTCACGATAGGAAGCGCGTGTCTTTCTTTCATTGACTGGAACAGAAAAGGGAATCGTCCTGCTCAATTGCCTCGTCGAAGCCATGTGCTTCTCCGTTTTGGCAATATCATTGATTTCTGAAGTGACATCAGTCTGATTGACCAATATTGTCAGGGAGTTATTAATAATATTAATTGAAATTTGGTCTCTTTTAACCCCTGGCAATTCTGCCTTCACTATATACTCCTTTTCAGTTTCATGCAGCCCCACGCTGAAGGACGAATGCGGGAAGGGCTGTCTGAAAAAATCATCAATGCTTTGCAGTATGCCTTTAACCGGCTTCTCCTGCATCAGCTGGTTCATAGATTTAAACCATTGTTCAAGGGTTTCTTGTCTTTTTGGGCGGTCAGGATGGTTGGTTGCCATCGATGCACATCCTCCTCTGCAGAAATTCTTATAATAGGTTATGTTGGGAAGAATGTCCCTGTTCAAGATTGCGTAACTTTACATCTGGTGAGGCTTCATCACTTCGCCTTATTTTTTGAACACTTTGTGAAAAATGCCTATAGTGTGATTTAGGTCACATAACCGCCTTTTCATCCTCTGTATGCTTAAAAAGTAAATAACGGAGAAGAGGGGAATACACATATGTTTTGTTACCAATGTGAACAAACGCCAACAGGAGGATGCAAAGTTGTTGGTGTATGCGGAAAAGATGAAACGATCGCAAGCCTACAGGACACTATGATTTTTGCTTTAAAAGGAATCGCAGCATATAGAACGCATGCAAATCAGCTTGGTTTCACTGATCCATTTGTTGACGCTACAACCCACGAAGCCTTATATATGACATTAACCAACTCAAACTTTAATGTACAAGAACATATCGATATGGCAATGAAGGTTGGACAATCAGCTGTACGTGTGATGGAAATGCTCGATGAGGCACACACCAGCCGCCTTGGAATTCCACAGCCTGTGAAGGTCAGCCAGAATAAGATTGAAGGAAAAGCAATTGTAGTAACAGGTCATAATCTGTTCGCGCTTGAAGAATTATTGAAGCAAACAGAGGGTAAAGGAATCAATATCTACACTCACTCCGAGATGCTTCCTGCCCATGGCTATCCAGCATTGAAGAAGTACCCGCACCTAAAGGGGAACATCGGAAAAGCATGGTTCGACCAGCGCCGCCTGTTTGAAAAGTTTCCAGGAGCGATTCTGGCTACGACAAACTGTGTAATGCCAATCAAAGGTTCATATGCAGACCGTATGTTTACATATGAAGTTGCTGGCCTTGAGAATGTGAGAAAAATTGAAAATGATGATTTCTCAATGCTTATTGAAAAAGCATTGGAGCTACCTGAAGCGAATATGGAATCCGAAGAAACACTTGTGACAGGCTTCCACCATGAAACAGTGATCGGCCTGGCGCCAGAGGTAATTGATGCCGTAAAATCTGGGAAAATCAAGCGCTTCTTCGTCATTGCGGGCTGTGACGCACCAGGTAAAGGCGGAGAATACTACCGTGAGCTTGCAACATCCCTTCCTCCTGAAGCTGTTATCCTGACAACTTCATGCGGAAAATTCCGTTTCAATGATGTGGATTATGGTGTGGTTCCTGGAACAGACATTCCTAGATATTTGGATCTTGGCCAGTGTAATAACTCTGTATCCACCGTAAAAATCGCGAAGGCGTTAGCTGATGCGTTTGAATGTGACGTAAATGAGCTGCCTGTAAGTATCGTCCTTTCTTGGTTCGAGCAAAAAGCTGTAGCGATCCTGCTTGGATTGTTCAGTCTGGGAATCCAGGATATCCGCATTGGACCTAAGCCGCCAGAATTCATTTCTGAGGGCGTTATGCAAGTACTTCAGGATACATTCAATCTGAAGTTGATCACAAGCGCACAGGAAGATTTAGAAACAATGATGGGATTAAGCAAAACTGAATAATAACATGAACGCCCGAAGCATTATGCTCCGGGCGTTTTATTAATGTTGCTTTCGAATTTATTACTGATTGATAAAACTGTTTTCTTATAAGCTTCGGTGCTTTTCCGGGGGGTTAGTACTGGAAAAGCAGTATATAGGTTGTCTTAGCAACAAAGTTTATGGAAATCAAACAAGCTCATCCATCAATACGTCCGGGTCTAATATCATGTTCCCATTTGAATCGATAGAGAGCAGTTCATCCTTTTTCATTTTCGTTAACGTCCTGCTCACCGTTTCTCTAGTCGTTCCAATCATATTGGCCAGGTCTTTGTTTGTGAAATCAGCCTTCAACCAAACCGTGCCATCCTCCTGTTTTTCACCATGAAGTTCTCCAAGCCTAATCAAAAGCTTTATGATCTGTTCATATGTGTTGTTTAGGATTTGTGCTTCAAGCCTTTCTTGAAGGTCAACGATTTTTTCTCCAAGTACCTTGAACACCTTGATGCTTAAGTGAGGGTTATCAACCAGTACTTTTTCGAATTGCGAAATCGGAACGACGACAAGGCTGGCCTGGTCCAATACCTCGGAATACCCGGGATAGCCACCTTTTCTGAAAAAACCTACGTGCGGGAACATTTCTCCTTTTTTAAGGATGGCCACAATTTGCTCCCGGCCATTGGCATCGCTCTTATAGATTTTTACTTTTCCTTCATTAATAAAATACACATTTTCAAGAGGGTCACCCTGCATAAAAATATGGCTATTTTTCTTCCATTCTCGTGCAATTGATATATCCACAATCTTATCTAGTTCATGGTCATCAAGGTCTCTGAACAAAGAAAATTTGGCCAGGACTCGTTTGATCTCATTTCTATCCAAAAAAAACACCTCTATTAGCTGTTTGTCCACTCTATTTTAGCAAAAGGTTGAATTAAAAGACATAACTTGTTGTTCCGAGGGCGGTTGAATAGTAGATTAAAAGGGTGAGGAATATACATGCCAAAAAATAGCAGTTTGATTTATTTAACTTTTATCTTTTGCAACGAACGTTTATTCGCTAAAATAGTGTTAACGAGGTGAACGCTATGAAGGTCCGGAAAAGCATGCACGAGATTTTGCAAGAATTGAAGGTAAGTGAATCGGTAAAGAAAAATATTGTCCACTGGCATACGATTGAAGAGAAAGAAGCCCAAACTGAAGAAATGCCAGAGGAATTAAGCGGGATATTGAAAAAAGCATTAGAAAGACGCGGGATTTCCCGCCTGTATACACATCAAAAGTCTTCCTATGAACAAATCATGCAGGGGCAGAGCATTGTTGCTGTCACGCCGACGGCTTCAGGGAAAACATTGTGTTATAACCTGCCGGTACTTCAAACTATCATTGAAGATCCAAATGCTAGAGCGCTGTATATGTTCCCGACAAAAGCACTTGCCCAGGACCAAAAGAGTGAAATTAATGAGCTGATCCAGGAGGCGGAGCTGGCGATCAATAGCTATACATATGATGGAGACACTCCTTCTAATATTCGGCAGAAGGTCAGAAGGGCAGGGCATATCGTTATTACCAATCCGGACATGCTCCATTCTGCGATCCTGCCACACCATACAAAATGGGTTTCCCTTTTTGAGAATCTAAAGTATGTCGTCATTGACGAATTGCATATTTACAGGGGAGTCTTCGGCAGCCATGTGGCAAATCTCATAAGAAGACTGAAGAGAATCTGCAATTATTATGGAAGCGATCCCGTTTTTATTTGTACTTCAGCAACGATTGCAAACCCGCTGGAACTGGCTGAGGGTCTGACAGAAAAGGACATGGTTCTGATCGACAATAATGGAGCTCCTTCAGGAAGGAAGCACTTTTTATTTTATAATCCTCCAGTTGTCAATATTCCGCTCAATGTCCGCAGGAGTGCAACTCTTGAAACTCGAAGGCTTGCAGGTGAATTTTTGAAAAATAAGATCCAGACCATCGTGTTTGCAAGAAGCAGAGTGAGGGTAGAAATCCTGCTGACTTATCTTCAGGATTTGGTCAAACACAAGCTAGGCCCAAAAGCAATCAGAGGATACCGGGGTGGTTACCTTCCGACAGAAAGGCGCGAAATCGAAAAGGGCCTCCGTTCCGGTGACATTTACGGGGTTGTCAGCACCAATGCACTTGAACTTGGTGTAGATATCGGCCAGCTTCAGGTGTGTATCATGAACGGATACCCGGGAACGATTGCGAGTGCATGGCAGCAAGCAGGCCGGGCAGGACGCCGCCACGGGGAATCGGTTGTCATCATGGTAGCCAGCTCCAGTCCGCTGGATCAGTACGTTATCCAGAATCCTGATTACTTTTTCAACCGCAGTCCGGAAACGGCGAGAATCAATCCTGATAATTTAATTATCTTGATTGACCATATCAAATGTGCTTCCTATGAATTGCCATTCAAAAAGGGCGACACTTTTGGTGCTGCTGAAATTGAAGAAATACTTGAATATTTGACGGAGGAGCGGATCCTCCACCAGAACGGAGATAAATGGTTCTGGATGAATGATGCATTCCCGGCTCACAATATCAGTCTGCGTTCAGCATCACAGGAAAATGTTGTGATCATTGACCAATCTGATGTAGCCAATGTCAGGGTAATTGGAGAAATGGATACTTTTTCAGCGATGACGCTGCTGCATGAAGAAGCCATTTATCTCCATCAAGGAATCCAATTCCAGGTGGAAAAGCTTGATTGGGAGGAGAAGAAGGCGTTTGTGCGTGAAGTCGATGTTGATTATTTTACAGATGCCAATCTCGCCGTCCAGCTAAGTGTTCTGGAGGAAGACAAGCACAGGGGCAATGCAGAAACAGAGATCGGCTATGGAGATGTCAGCGTAAGAGCAATGGCGACGATTTTCAAGAAGATCAGGTTTGAAACACATGAGAATATTGGCTCAGGACCAATTTTTCTCCCTGAAGAAGAGCTCCACACAAGCTCAGCATGGATATCACTGAATAAAGAACTGTCCGAATTTGGCCATGACCGTCTGGAGGAAGGGTTAATTGGGACATCTCAGGCACTGAAGCATATCGCGCCATTATTCGTGATGTGTGACCCTTCTGACGTACATGTAGTTCCGCAGGTAAAGGCTGCCCATAACGAAAAGCCAACAATCTTCTTTTATGACCGCTACCCTGGAGGGATAGGGCTAAGCGAAAAAATATATACCGGAATCGAAGAGATTCTGAACCAAACCAAACAAATGGTCATGAATTGCCAGTGTTCCGACGGGTGCCCGTCCTGCATCGGAACGGATACTGCATCTATTCATTCTAAAAATGACGTATCAAAATTACTGGATTTATTCATTAGAGCAGCTGTGTAGGGAAGGAGGGGGAATATGAGTCTCAAGAATAAATTGAACCGGCTGAAACCCCATATAAAAAGCGGGATTGAAAAGCCAAAGGCCGAACCGGCCAAATTTGAAGAAACACCAGAAATCCCGTTTCTTGACGTCTGGGAGCAGGAACAGGTTTCCCCCTTCTATTTTGATGGGCAATATTGTCTAGTCAGGGAAGTGAGTTATCCGCTTGGCCATCAGCACGGACATTACCAATTCGGAGATTTGCTCGAGGCTGTTTCACTCTGGAACAAGGAGCAGACAAAGCATCCGCTTTCTGCAGTGGGCCACGGTCCTGCCGAACTGGTGTTTTTTGATACCGAAACAACCGGACTTGGGGGAGGGACAGGCAATACCATCTTCCTGCTTGGCCATGCGTCAATTTCAGGGGATTCGGTGAAATTAAAACAGCATATCCTGCCGAATCCGGGAGCAGAAGTCGCTCTTTACCAGAGCTTTTTGATGAATGCCGATTACAGGACATTGGTTACGTACAATGGTAAGGCTTTCGATTGGCCTCAGGTCAAAACGAGGCACACCCTTGTACGTGACCATGTGCCCAAGCTGCCATCCTATGGCCATTTTGATCTGTATCATGCAGCGAGGAGATTATGGAAGCATAAGATTGAACGGATGAAATTGAGCATAGTGGAACAGGAGGTATTGGGTCTTGAAAGAAAGGATGACATTCCTGGCTTTTTGGCACCAATGATTTATTTTGACTTCCTGGAGAGGAAGAACCCTGAAGGATTGCTGGGTGTCATTAAGCACAATGAAACTGACATCCTTTCATTACTGACTCTCTATACACATTTAACCTTCCAGATTCTCGGGAGGGACAGCAGCCAAACACCACGGGAAACTTTCGAGGTAGGACGCTGGTTTTCCTATCTTGGCGAGTCTGATAAAGCGAAGGAAGCCTTCACTGGACTTCTGGATGATGGAAATGAGGAAGAAATTTCAGCTAAGCACGCACTTGCCTTTGAGCATAAAAAGCATAAAGAATGGCAGAAGGCAGTCTCGCTGTGGAAAGAAAGTGCAGCCAAAGGGACAAAAAAGCAACGGAAAGAAGCATGCATCGAGCTGGCCAAACATTTCGAGCATCGTGAAAAAAACCTTGAATTTGCTTTAAAATATTGTCGTATTGCCGAGGAACTTCAGAAGGAAGAAAAGGCTGCAACAAAAAGGGACATGATTTTTAACCAGGAGCTCGAAAAAAGGATTCAGAGGATTTCCCGAAAAGAATTTCCCGGGCAAGCGCAAAATTCGCCAAAATAAACTCGTATTATCTGAGGTTTCGTCAAGGAACCTTGAATTGTAACAAAATTTTAACATTTATCAGCTCAAATCCTGTAATATCCTGTTGTATGAATGGTTTCAACATTGTAAAATGTAAAATTGTATGGTGTTTTAAAACAATATAATTTTACGGGGCTGGTTTGATGTATAAAGCGGTATTAGTTCTCTATTTTGTTGTGATTACCCTGATTGCTGTTATTTTCAGCGGGTTGAAGGACAACTTTTACACATTCCTCTAAGAATTTCATTAGGTGATTTCACTGAAATCACTAGCTGCTTGCACTGCAATTTCTCTTGAAAAATAGGTGTTTTCATTAGTACAAGGCGCATCACTTCAACATAGGCTGATAATGTAAAGAATAAGTCTAAATGAAAGGAGTTATGCACTATGCACTGCAAGCCAACACATGTATTGCCAACAGTAGTTCATCCTACTAAGTGCTGTGTGAACCATAGTTTTACCAATAATGTGGTTCCACATGTTCATCCAACACATACTACAAACGTAAACCACATCAATTATGATCATGTCCATTACTTCCCGCAAACTCAGTCCACGGTTAATCAGGTGACACACCAGAACCACTATGGCGGACCTGGTCCGGTGCCAGGCGGAGTGGCTCCAGTTGGTCCGAGACCTCGCCCAGGATTTGGCGGTCCAGGATTTGGTGGACCAGGATTTGGCGGTCCAGGATTTGGTCGATAAAATGACTTCAACAAGGGCTCTTGCAGCCCTTGTTTTTTTAAGCTCTTTTCGTAAATTATGTTACTTTGTTAACCAAGAGTAAAAGCCGGCACTTCGGTTTTTACGAGTATTGTATCATTTCAAGTATAGAAGTCTCCTCAAAAAGAGCCCCGACGCCTATAAAAGACTGCGAAAGCAAATACATGTTAAAAAAGCAACAATCAGTGTGTAAATAGCTTTTTAATTGAAAATTTCAGGTGTAATATTTACTGTTAAAAGGGAATACCTTCAATATGGAGTTATGACTTATCAATGTTTCAAAGGAGATCACATGGCAAAAGTAGCTGCAATATCTGGTTATAAACCTTTTGAACTTGGCGTATTCCAGCATGATCATCCGTCAGCTGAATACATAAAAATGGCGATAAAAAAAAGTTTGATCCCATTAATTGAGGAAGGACTTGAATGGGTGATGATAAGCGGGCAGCTCGGTGTTGAATTATGGGCTGGTGAGGCGGTATTCGATCTCCAGGAAGAATATCCTGACTTAAAACTGTCCGTGTTCACTCCCTTCCTTAATCAGGAGGAAACATGGAAAGAAGCCAATAAGGAGTGGTATGAATCCGTTCTGGCTGGAGCTGACCATGTTGATTCCATCACTAAAAAGCCTTACGAAAAACCGTGGCAATTCAGGCTGAAGAATCAATTTTTTATAGAGAAAAGCGACTTGTTGGTCCTGCTTTATGATCCCGAAAAAGAAGGCAGTCCAAAATTCATATACGAAACAGCCAAAAAATTTCAAGAAACAAACGAATATGATTTAAGATTAATTACATTATACGATTTACAAATGGTGGTTGAAGAGGAACAATTGAAGCAGCAAGGTTTCTAACTAAAAGGCTCCATTTCCTGCTTTTGAAGCCACGAAAAGAGCCATATAAAAGAAAAATTGACAAATCGCCTTGTTTTTGAAAAAATAAATGTGACGATTGGGGTATATTGAGGTGAATGGAATGCTATCCGATAAAATACAGTTAACTGCTAAAGATATTTTAGAAAAAGAATTCAAAACAGCTATGCGTGGTTACAAACCAGAAGATGTTGATAAGTTTCTGGATACGATCATTAAGGACTATGAAGCGATGCAGCAGGAGATCGAAGAGCTTCAACAGGACAATCTTCGCCTGAAAAAGCAGCTTGATGAAGCTTCACGCCGCCCTAGCACACAGGCAGCTGGAACAACGAATTTCGATATCCTTAAAAGGCTTTCGAATCTAGAAAAGCATGTTTTCGGGGATAAACTTTACGATTAATCCAGCATCTGCTAGTTTTTGAAATGTATTACCATTGCTTTTTAAACTTATATTTCATATAATGTTTCTTGTAGCTGTTAATAGCGTTCGGGTAATCGCTGCAGTTCTGCTGCAGAGGAAAGTCCATGCTCGCACAGGCTGAGATGCCTGTAGTGTTCGTGCCTGGCCAATTCATAAGCCAGGGCAGTCGGGCTCATGCTCGGCTGACGGCCGGGAAAATGCCTAAGTCGGCAACGATATGGCATGAATACCTATAAAAGTGCCACAGTGACGGAGCCTTCCGAGAAATCGGAAGGGTGGAACGAGGTAAACCCCACGAGCGAGAAACCCAAACGATGGTAGGGGCACCTTCCTGGAGGAACTGAACAAAGGGAAGGACAGATGTTTTCATCTGTAGATAGATGATTACCGCCGGAGTACGAGACTTTTGGTCGTTTGTAGTACGAAGGTACAAAACATGGCTTACAGAACGTTATTAATGGATTTGTATGAGTGTTTACTAAAGCTCTCCTTTTGCCAGGAGAGCTTTTTTTATGTATATTTAGTGTGATTGGGCAATTTAATAATGTGATACATAAGATATTGGATATAAAGGGTGAAACGATGAAGAATTTTGATATAATCGCGACCTCAGCGATGGGCCTTGAAGCAATCGTCGCAAAGGAAGTCCGTGACCTTGGATACGAATGTCAAGTAGAAAATGGGAAGATCACTTATAAAGGTGATGTCAGAGCAATAGCTAGAAGCAATATGTGGCTCCGTACGGCCGACAGAATCAAGATTAAGATTGGCGAATTCAAGGCCTATACGTTCGATGAATTATTTGAAAAAACGAAGGCACTCCCATGGGAAGAATTTTTACCAGAGAATGCTGAATTTCCTGTTTCGGGTAAGTCTGTGAAATCCAAGCTTTTCAGCGTATCCGACTGCCAGGCCATCGTCAAGAAAGCAATTGTTGAACGAATGAGAAAATCATATAAAAAAACTACATGGTTTGAAGAGAACGGCCCATTGTTCAAAATAGAGGTTGCCCTGCTAAAGGATGTCGTGACTTTGACAATCGACACCAGCGGAAGCGGCCTGCATAAGCGCGGATACAGGTCTGGCCAGGGGGAGGCTCCACTGAAGGAGACACTTGCAGCTGCCCTGATCAAGCTGACAAATTGGCATCCGGACAAACCATTCGTTGATCCGTTTTGCGGGTCTGGAACAATTCCGATTGAAGCTGCATTAATCGGTCAAAATATCGCACCGGGTTTTAACAGAGAATTTGTTTCAGAAGCCTGGCCAATTTTTCCTGATTCAGTTTGGGACGAGGTAAGGATGGAAGCGGAGGACCTTGCAAAATACGATCAGCCTCTTGATATCAGCGGGATGGATATCGACCACCGCATGGTTAAAATCGCAGAAGAGAATGCTTTTGAAGCAGGGCTCGGCGATTTGATTTCATTCAAGCAAATGCGTGTCCAGGACTTTACGACAAAAAAAGAGTATGGCGTCATTGTTGGCAACCCTCCATACGGGGAGCGATTGGGTGAAAAGAAAGCTGTTGAAGAAATGTACAGCCAGATGGGAAAGGCCTTTGCTCCGCTTGACACATGGTCCATCTATATCCTGACATCCAATGAGGACTTTGAACAAGTGTACGGAAAGCCGGCAACAAAGAAACGGAAGCTGTTCAATGGGTTCATCCGGACAGATTACTATCAGTACTGGGGCAAACGCCCTCCAAGATTAGATAAATAAGGAAAAAGCCTCCTGTCGACCAGGAGGCTTTTTGTTGTTTTTAAGCACATGTTAGAATATCAGCCATCAATGTGAAAAAGCCTTTAAGAAAAACTAAGGCTAACTTCCTGGAATAAATAAGGGAGCAGATGAATAAAATACATTTATATCTGTATTTTGTATGAAATGGAGGGATGGCAATGAATTATTCTTTTATCGATTTCCAAAGGATCTCAAAAGCTCTTTCAACTAGTACAGAGGCTTTGCGTAATGAATTCCAGGCTGATGAATTCCAGCTGGCTGAATTGCAGGAAGCAGAGAACAACTTTCGTCAGGCATTGTCATTTGGTCTTTCAAATGCTAAATAAACAAACTTGCAAAGAAACGCTTGGATCCCAAGCGTTTCTTTTTATTTTGCTCTTTGATTCTTAATTCTCCATAAACTAAATTAAAACCCCTGAAGCAATCTTTTGCCATCCTCCGTCATACGGTCTGGTGTCCAAGCTGGCTCCCACGTCAATTGTACGTCTGCATGGTCAATTTCTTCCATGCCTTGTACGCAATATTTAATGCCGCTGGCGATGCTGTCATGAAGAGGGCAGCCTGGAGTCGTAAGTGTCATTAAAATTCTTGCTGTGCGAGGTTCTGGAACGTCGATTTCATAAATCAAGCCCAGATCCACAACATTAATATTCAATTCTGGGTCTATCACAGTTTTTAAATTTCCCCTGATTTTATCCTTTAATTCTGTCATTTCTAACTCCTCCTTATATAGTTACCACTTTGGCGATAATGTAACTGAACAGGACAGCCCCGATAACAATCAATCCCTGGCCGACGTAAAAGATGGGCATAAGCTTGATGATAAATGAAAGAAAAAGAAGAGTCGTACCGGCAGTGAACATTAGGAAGAGTGGAAGCGCCAACTTTTCATCCATCATGTCCTTTAATGCAGGTACCTTCTTTTTGCCGATTTCCTTGCTGTATTTATGAGTCCACCACAGGAATGGAACGATTTTATACAAGTAACCGATAATGCTGAATGCAATCCAGGCGATTAAATATAATAGAATAATCGGCCCTGCCATTTTTGAAAGAAGGTTCGCGGCACTTCCAGCAAAAGTGGCAAAGTGGATTAAAGCCCCGCAGCCAATCGCAAATAAGGCGAACATGAATGGGCGGTCAAGCTTCTTCTTCACACGCTTATCAATTATCATTTTGACGTGCCAGGTGAAAATCATGAAGCCGGAAAATAGCATGAGAGTTCCCAGCACTTCGAGCAAGTGGCTGCCCGTCATGAATGAAGCTATTAAAATAATAATGCCAGCAAAATAAATAGCGAATACGTAAGGTGCAGGTTTCATGGGATACCCGTGTGAAAGTGAGAACATCGGTACCATTTTATAAGAAAAGCCGAAGATCAATAATGAGAACCAGCCAACTGTACCTAACAGGATATGTGTTTTAAAAATGGCTTGATAATATTCTGAAGCAAAACCTGTCTTCATGCTCATGACCAGCGTGATTCCCAGTGAAATTGTAGCCAGGAGAGAAAATAGTGCAGTACCGACGAACAAAGTTAGGATATTTGGTTTCGCCTGGCTCTTAAGCGTCATGAACATCTGGAAAATGAACATCAAAATTCCGAGCAATGTCAGGATTCCTGGAATCAGGGCATCCTGTGGGCGAAGATACAGTGCTGCAGAGAAAGATACTATACCTGCAGTAGTTATCGCCAACTGCCAAAAACCGAATTTCTCATTCCAAATCGGTGTAAGGAATGCGACAGGGACCAGCTGGTACATCGCACCCATAGCGACCATCAAAGCCCAGCCGAGTACGAAAAGGTGTGCAGCGGACCAGATTGCCGGCAATCGGAACACGCCAGAAATAAGAAGGTCACCGTTCAGCAGAATCAGCAGCTGTGAAAGAATTAACGCGAGCATGCTGAAGCCGATGAATGAAAAAGGAAGCTTAATATTTGTCTCGTTACCACTGCTATGCTGAAACACTTCAATCACCCCGCATTTCGGGAAATAGTCACGCGATAGCTTCCATCTTCTTGCTGTTCGGTCAAATACAGAAACCCAAGTTCATCAAGCTGCTCGAACAGAAACATCGGACGACGGTCATTGATGATGATAAGTGTCTGTCCTTCCTCAAGCTCTTCCAGCTTTGCCAGTGTCCTCATCATCGGCTGTGGCGGTTCTAGACCTCTATTGTCCATTATCATCTTATTTCCCTCCCGTTTTGGTAAAAGTGATTTTATAATGTTTTGCCTCGATTTTTTCAACTTTGTGCTCAAATCCCTTTGCTTTTAAAACGCCGTATAGCGGAACAGGCTTGAAAGGAGCATGAAGCACCAGGACGTCATTCAATTTCAAATCACCAATGGCTTCCATGATTTTTTGGAAAGGCTCCAGCTTGTTATTGATATCCTCACGCACATCCAATTCAATCGTTTTGTGTTCCATATCATTCAGCTCCTCGATACTGTAGTTGGTATGATTAAATGATAATCATTTTCATTCTTTACTTCCGTGATGCGCATCACTTAACAGTAAAAAAATATAATTCCTTTTTAAAACAATTCCTGATGCAATTTTTCATGGTCGATCAGGTAATAGCCCTCAGGATTCAGGCTTAGGTAATCTTTCTTTTTTAAATGGTTGATGGTTCTGCTTACGGTTTCCCGGGAGGTACCAATCATGTTGGCGAATTCTTTATTGGTAAAATGGGTGGTTAATTTATATCCATGTTCTCTCTTTTCTCCATTTGTCTTGCATAGGCGCAGCAAAAGCATGATGATTTGTTCGTACGTATTATGAAGAATCTGTTCCTCGAGTCTGGCCTGCAGGTCGACGATTTTCTCGCCAAGGACACGGAATAACTTAATAGAAAGTTCGGGGTAGGCAACAAGGATTTCCTCGAATTTTGAGATCGGTACGATGATCATCTGGGTATCCTCCATAATTTCTGCGTGCGCTGGATACTGACCTTTCCTGAAAAATCCGGCATGAGGGAACATTTCACCGGTTTCTAGGACTGAAACGATTTGTTCTCTGCCTGATGAATCTGTTTTATAAATCTTCACTTTCCCTGAATAGATGAAGAAAACCCGGTCAAGCGGATCTCCCTGCATGAAAGCATACATTTTATTTTTAAAGAATCTTGGCTGGGCAATTTCTACAATCGGATCCAGCTCTTCTGTTGATAATTCTTTGAAAATAGGAACTTCCTTCAATTGCTGCCTGATTTGAGATATATGCATATCAAATCTTCTCCTCTGTTTATTGGATTAAGTATCTACCATAAATTTTATCAAGCTATCAAGGAGGGCTAAGTGACCTGAATCATATTTTGAAGTTTTTTTGAAAATAATTCTCACTGCTGTGGGAAAAATCACACCAATCAAATGAGGTACTTCACAAACATAACATCCGTTTCTCTTTATGCTTATGGTGTAAATCAAACAGGGAAGGGGATGTATGGTAGATGGAAATCCAGCATGGAACATCCACGAAGGCAGTCAAGAAAAATAGAAACTCACTGTTGAAATCCGTACTCATCATTACATTATTAGTTAGCTTTACAGTACTCTTGACAGGAGGTTACTGGATCTTTAAAGATATGGCTCCGAGACCGCTTGAAGTCACAAGCGAAAAAGGAGAGATTATATTAACGAAAGAAAGCATCATGGGAGGGCAGGCTGTCTTCCAGAAATATGGTTTGATGGATTATGGAACTGTATTAGGGCATGGTTCATATATGGGGCCTGATTATACAGCAGAAGCACTGAAGATTTATACTGAAGGAATGCAAGATTTCAGGTCACAACAAAAATATAGTAAAGCTTTCAAAGAATTAACGGGGGATGAACAAACGATCATCCGAGACACTGTCATGAAGGAAATGCGTGAAAATCGTTATGTGCCTGATACTGATAAGCTGGTCCTGACAGATGCGCAAATATATGGACACGAAAAAGTCAGGGAATTCTATCATACTATTTTTACTGATGGAGACCAGTGGGGGCTAAAACCAGGGTTAATTCAGGAAAAGCATATGCCGGACGGAGAGCGCGCATGGGTATCGAAGGGCGACCAAATTGAACAAATCGGTGATTTCTTTTTCTGGACCGCATGGCTTTCAAGTACAGAAAGACCAGACGATGTAATCACTTATACAAATAACTGGCCCTATTATGAGGACGCAGGAAACACGATGTCATTCTCGGCAATCTGGTGGAGCGGGGCTAGCGTAACAATATTGATTCTGTTCGTAGGATTAATCCTGTTTGTCTTCTATCGCTATCATTTAGGGATGCAAGAAGCTTATACAGCTGGGAACTTCCCTAAAATCGAATTGAGAAAGCTTCCGCTTACTTCTTCACAATTGAAGACAGGTAAATATTTTGCGGTAGTATCCGTGCTGTTCTTTGTCCAGGCAATGTTCGGAGCACTGCTGGCGCACTATTATATCGAGCCTGACAGCTTCTTTGGAATGAAATGGGTCCATGATATCCTGCCATTCAACATTACAAAAGGCTTCCACTTGCAGCTCGCCATTTTCTGGATTGCGACAGCCTGGCTTGGAATGGGCATCTTTATCGCTCCACTAGTCGGCGGCCATGAACCAAAAAGGCAAGGATTGCTGGTCGATATTCTATTCTGGGCATTGGTTGTACTCGTAGCCGGCAGCATGATTGGCCAATGGCTTGGTGCAAACGGCTATCTGGGAAACAATTGGTTCCTATTAGGTCACCAGGGATGGGAATATCTGGAGCTAGGGCGTATATGGCAGTTCATTCTTGCGCTCGGTATGCTGATTTGGCTATTCATCGTATTCCGCGGCATCAAGAGCGGTTTGAAGAGGGAATCTGATAAAGGCGGCTTGATTCACCTGCTGTTCTACTCAGCGATTGCAGTACCAGCATTCTACTTCTTTGCTTTCATGATCAATCCTGGTACACACTATACCTTTGCTGACTACTGGCGCTGGTGGATCATCCATCTGTGGGTTGAAGGCATATTTGAGGTTTTCGCAGTCGTGGTCATTGGTTTCTTGATGGTCCAAATGAAGCTTGTCACAAAAAAATCAACAATAAGGGCTTTATACTTCCAGTTGATCCTGCTAATGGGAGCAGGCGTCATCGGTATCGGCCACCATTATTATTACAATGGTTCTTCCGAAGCCTGGATAGCGCTCGGTTCTGTATTCTCAGCTCTTGAAGTTATCCCGTTGACTTTACTGATTCTGGAAGCATATGAGCAGTATAAAATGATGAGAGATGGGGGAGTTGATTTCCCTTATAAAGGTACTTTCTGGTTTTTGATATCAGTAGCAATATGGAATCTGGTTGGGGCAGGGGTACTTGGCTTCCTGATCAACCTGCCTGCAGTAAGCTTCCTTGAGCACGGTCAGTTCCTTACACCGGCGCATGGCCACGCGGCGATGATGGGTGTGTACGGTATGTTCGCAGGTGCAGTCTTGATCTACTCATTGCGCAATATCGTCAAGCCTGAAAAGTGGAGCGACAAGTGGGTGAAATTCATTGTCATCATGCTGAACGTCGGCTTGGCTGGCATGGTATTCCTGTCCTTGCTGCCTGTGGGATATCTACAGTTAAAAGAAGCATACTTTAACGGTTATGCGGCTTCACGTTCATCTCAGTTTTTACAGCAAGAAACGGTTGAAATGCTCCTGACTCTGAGAGCGATCCCTGATACAATCTTCTTGATTGGTGTTGCCGCACTGGCAGTATTCAGTGTAAAAGCACTCTTCAACCTTCGTAAAGTGACACATAAAGAAGAGGAACAGCTGCCAGTAAAAGACTTGGCTGTAGATGAAGAATAATAGGAAAACCGCAAAGCTCCATAGCTTTGCGGTTTTTATGATGTTTTTTGTTCTTCTTCTTTTTCACATTCAAAACAAAGCACTATTCCATCTTTATGTACACCTTCCAAAAAACCATCCATGCAAAATATTTCTATTCCACAACGATTGCAGCTGCCCACTAACTCTTTCACAAAAAACACCTCCCGATTTTGAAGTTCTCTCTAATAGAAGAAGATCTTCTTTTTTTTAACAGATGAATCTTGATGTAACTAATCCTGTTGAATGAAAGAAGTCATAGTCAAACTGTGACCGCGCTCACTACAAAAGGGTTTTAGTGAATTTATAATGAAGATGTAAAGAAATTAGAACTTAAAGGAGAGAGGGATATGACTTTCAACGTTATTATCAATGTACCTGATTATGCACCACGGGAAAAACACCCTACGATATTCCAGAACTTTGATTCTCTGAAAAAGGGAGAATTCATGCAAATAGTCAATGATCATGACCCTAGACCGCTGCAATACCAATTCATGATGGAGCGTCCGGAGACATTTTCTTGGGAGTATCTTGAAGAAGGCCCAGAAACATGGCGTGTGGCAATCGGAAAAACGAAGTAACAGTTAGAAAAAAACATCCTCTGATTCTATTTAACAACAGGTTCGCCTGTTGTTTTTATTTTTTCATAAAACTAAGATTCAGAAAAGTATGATAAGATAAACAGGAAATAGAAAAATGGGGTGAAATGGATGAGTGAAGTAAAGCAGACAGAAAAGAAATTTTTGGATTATGTCAAAAAAATGACTGCCTATGGAGAGGCGCTTTCCTTGATTTACTGGGATTTAAGGACTGGTGCTCCGAAAAAAGGAGCAGGCCAGCGTTCTGAAGTGATCGGAGTGCTTTCATCCGAGCTGTTTAACATGTCAACTTCTGAAGAAATGGCTTCTTACATAGCAAGGCTTTCGAATGAACCAAGTTTATCTGAGATTACGCGTAAAACGCTGGATGAGTGCAGGAAGGATTATGATCGTAATAAGAAAATACCTGCAGAGGAATATCGTGAATATGTGATACTTCAATCAAAAGCTGAAAGCGTTTGGGAGGAAGCGAAGGCTGAGTCCAATTTTGAAATGTTCAGACCTTATCTTGAAAAACTAGTGGATACCACAAAGAGATTCGTTGGTTACTGGGGATATGAAGGGAATAAATACAATACGCTGCTTGATATGTATGAACCAGGGGTCACGGTCGAGGTTTTGGACCAGGTATTTGGAGACCTTCGTGAAAAAATTGTTCCGCTTGTACAGGAGATTTCTAGTTCAACAGATAAACCTGAAACAGAGTTCTTGTTCAAACATTTTCCTAAAGAAAAGCAACGTGCTTTCAGCCTCGAGATCCTGAAACAAATGGGCTATGATTTTGATGCAGGTCGACTTGATGAAACCGTCCACCCATTCGCGATGGGGCTTAACCCAGGAGATGTAAGGGTTACGACGAAATATGATGAAGCAGATTTCAGGACAGCGGTTTTCGGTACAATCCATGAAGGCGGCCACGCTCTTTATGAACAAAACATTTCTGATGAGCTAGTAGGAACTCCTTTAAGTTCAGGTACTTCAATGGGAATACATGAATCACAGTCGCTTTTCTATGAGAATTTTGTTGGACGCGATTACTCTTTCTGGAAGCACAACTACAGTTTGCTGCAGGAGTTCTCAGCAGGTCAGTTTTCCGGTGTAAAGGTAGAAGATTTCTACCGTGCAGTCAATGAATCCAAGCCAAGCTTGATCAGGATTGAGGCAGATGAGCTGACATATCCACTGCATGTGATGGTGCGGTATGAAATCGAAAAAGGCTTGTTCAATGATGAAATAGAAGTTAAGGATCTACCAAGGATCTGGAATGACAAATATGAGCAGTATCTCGGCATAAGGCCAGAAAATGATGCAAAGGGTGTGCTTCAGGATGTTCATTGGGCTGGGGGCAGCTTTGGCTACTTCCCATCATATGCTTTAGGCTACATGTATGCCGCTCAGTTCAAGAATGCCATGCTAAAAGATTTGCCGAACTATGAGGAATTGCTTGAACAAGGAAACCTTCAGCCGATAAAAGAATGGATGACAGAAAACGTCCACAAACATGGAAAAATGAAAAAACCACTTGAAATAATGACTGATGTAACTGGAGAGGGGCTCAATGCTCAGTACTTAGTTGATTATTTATACGAAAAATACAATAAAGTTTATCAGCTGATCTAGTAAGACCCTTTATCAAAGTCTCGTTTCATTAAAAGTCCGTACCTCGATCTTTTGGTTTTCTATGACCCTTTGAAAAGAGTGTGAAATCTCGCAGGGGACGGAGCCTAAATTTTAGTATAGTAATAATTTGTGTTTGGACAGCATTTAGAAAATAAGATGGCAGTCTTCCTGCCATCTTTTCTGTGTGGTGAATGTATGTACGGGAAATTGCCTTATTTTATGATCGCATTTGCTGCGGCTATGTGGGGCCTGATTGGTTTTTTTGTAAAAGGCCTGAATAATGCCGGATTCAGTGCCATGGAGATTGTGGCCATCCGTGTGTTGACTGCAGCCATTATTTTGATATTGGTGGGAATTGTTTTTTATCGAAGTCATTTAAAAATCAGGGTGAAAGACTTGTATCTTTTTGTGGGTACAGGGATTTTAAGCATTGTGTTTTTTAATTGGTCTTATTTTACGGCAATCAACCTGATGAACATTCCGATTGCTGTGGCTTTACTGTATACTTCTCCTGCTTTTGTTGCGGTATTATCATTTCTTTTCCTGAAAGAAAGCATTAACAGGAAGAAACTGTTTGCGATTGTCATGACAGTCATCGGCTGTACGCTTGCCGCAGGTATTACAGGGCAGGGGGGAACGTCTTTTTCTGTCTCCAGTATCCTTATTGGCCTAGGGGCAGGATTCGGCTACGCTCTTTACAGTATTTTTGGCAAGATTGCATTAAGACGGTACCATCCTTTTACGGTCACTTTGTATACATTCCTTGTGGCCTCGGCTGCCCTGGTTCCGACAACTGGTATAGTCAGTAAGGCAGCTGTCTTTTTCACTGGGGATGCGTGGCTTTATGCGATAGGGTTAGGGGTTTTCCCGACTGTGGTTGCATATTTTGCATACTCCTGGGGCCTTGAAAGGACAGAAAGCAGTACTGCTGCAGTAGTTGCTACACTGGAACCCGTCATTGCCACCATGCTGGGAATACTGGTGTATGGTGACAGGCTGGGCGGTCTTCAGGTGCTCGGATCAGCCTTGATTATCTTATCTGTAATATCTATCAATATCTCAATTCCGATCAGGAAGCAAAAAAAGCACCTCACTGTGTGATTCAATCTCTTTTGAAGTGCAAAACATGATAAAACATAGCAACTAGCACAGCAATTCTTATGTGAATAGCAAATAATAAACGTACCAATTAACAGAGAAAGGAGCTTGGTTCAAACCAAGGTCCTTTTTATTGTTAAAACTAAAGTTTAAATATATTGTTTCACTTTAGATTGTATACCTTGTTCAACAATGATTTTTAGGGGAAAATGTATATAAATTAGGGGGCAACTAGACAAAAGATTATGTTTTGTGATAAATTATTACAGTAAAAATCCTTTTGAAAACTACATATTATTAAATCGATGAAAAGGAAAGTAGTTTTTGCTATATTCGATAGCGAGCCGGGGACGGTGGAAGCCTGGTGATGATGCATAAATGAAGAACACCTTTGAGTTCTAACCGAAAGGGATATCGTGAGTAGGCTTAGACGTTTCCAGCACGTTATAGACTGGGATATGCATTAGTAAAGTTGGTCATTTTATGACAATTTGGGTGGTACCGCGGAAGTTCAGCCTTTCGTCCCTTTTTTGGGGATAGAAGGCTTTTTTTATTGCGAAAAATTACCATAAGGAGGCTCATTATGATTAAGACCGTAGTAAAAGATTTATACAGAAATCAAGAAAATTTTAAAGACCAAACTATTCAAATTACAGGATGGATCCGTACTCTTCGTGATTCTAAAACCATTGGCTTTATGGAGTTGAACGATGGAACATTCTTTAAGAGTGTACAAGTTGTTTTTGAGGATACCCTTGATAACTTCAAAGAAATTACGAAGTTGCCTATCAGCTCTTCTGTATTAGTAGAAGGTGAATTTGTTCCAACTCCTGAAATGAAGCAGCCTTTTGAAATTAAAGCGACAAAAATTGTAGTCGAAGGATTATCGGATACAGATTATCCTATACAAAAAAAGAGACATACCCTTGAATACTTGAGAACAATTGCTCATTTACGTCCGAGAGCCAACGCCTTCTCAGCTGTTTTCAGAGTAAGATCTCTTGCATCCTATGCCCTTCACAAATTCTTTCAAGACAAAGGGTTTGTATATGTACATACACCGATTATTACCGGAAGCGATACTGAAGGAGCAGGGGAAATGTTCCGTGTGACATCAATGGACTTGAACAAGCTTCCAAAAACCGAAGACGGAAAAGTGGATGACAGTGCAGATTTCTTCGGCAAAGAAACCAACTTAACCGTTAGCGGTCAATTAAATGTCGAGAGCTTTGCTCTTGCTTTCCGTAATGTGTATACCTTTGGTCCGACATTCAGAGCAGAAAATTCCAATACGGCACGACATGCCTCCGAATTCTGGATGATCGAGCCGGAAGTTGCCTTTGCAGAATTACCGGATATCATGGACCTAGGAGAAGAAATGGTCAAGTATGTCATTGATTACGTTTTTGAGCATGCACCAGAAGAAATGGCCTTCTTTAACAGCTTTATTGATAAAACGCTTATTGAAAGATTGCAGAATGCATTGGAATCAGATTTCGGAAGGGTTACTTATAGCGAAGCTGTAGAATTATTAAAGAACTCAGGTAAGGAATTTGAATACCCTGTTGAATGGGGTACGGATTTGCAAACCGAACATGAACGTTACCTAAGCGAGGAAATTTACAAGCGTCCTGTCTTCGTAACCGACTATCCGAAAGAAATTAAGGCATTTTATATGAGAGCGAATGAGGATGGCAAGACAGTTGCTGCGACTGACCTTTTGGTTCCCGGTATTGGCGAGTTAATCGGGGGAAGCCAGCGTGAGGAAAGAGAAGAAGTCCTTGCAAATCGAATTAAGGAACTTGGTATGTCGGAAGAAGATTACTGGTGGTATCTAGAGCTTAGAAAATACGGTAGCACAAAGCATTCTGGGTATGGTATTGGGTTCGAACGACTTGTTATGTATCTAACTGGGATGAAGAACATCCGCGATGTCATACCATTCCCTCGTACACCAGGAAATGCGGAATTTTAATTTAAAAAATAGGATGCTTCGGCATCCTATTTTTTTTCAAGGAAGTCGAATAAGCTATTCTATGATTTTACCATAAAGTTCCACACTATATTTAAAACATTATATTATTTGGCAAACCCTTATATTGAAAGACATCAGGTTATGATCGATTTAATCCCAGGTATTTCGTGTGTAAAAAAACAGGGTGAGAATGAACAAGATCAGCATGCTAATTATTGTGTTATTTAGCTTTAGCTTATATTGTTTAATCGTATAAATGCTTTTATAACAATAAAAAAGAGGGTGTGAAATCTTTTGTGATTTCATACCCTCTTTTGGTTAATTTTTTGCTTTTTATACTCTAAAAGAGAACCCATTATTATGATACAGGTAAATTGATTTTCTAAAAGAACTTATATCCCTTCGATCCAATCGGTGCATTCTCAATCATATCGATAAACGGTATAGTGTAAGCGAACAGGATCAAAAGAACTGTGATACCGAGCCATAGCTTCCAGTTTTCAAAAACCATCGGAGTTTTTTCTGCTTCATCTGCAACTTCTCCTACAGGGAATTCTTCTTCACCTTTAGGTGCGAAGAAAGCAAGGTTAATAAAAATGTAAAGCATAAGAATGATTCCAAGGAACAGGATGGATCCGCCAACTGCCTGTGCAACCTGGTAAGGAATCCATTCAGCAGCTTGCTCTGAACCGCCGTAGGTTGAGAATGATGAACGGCGTGGGGCTCCAAGCAGGCCGGCTGCGTGCATTGCCCCAGACATGAATGTCATTCCGATTGCCCAAACAATCCCCTGGATAATGGCAAGTTTATTCATAGCTTTTGTTAGTACCCTTCCAGTAAGGTGAGGGACCAGCCAATAAGAAATCCCGAAGAAAGTCAGGACGACGGAAGTTGCAAGGGTCAAATGGAAGTGTCCTGTAACCCAGATTGTATTGTGTACTACTTGGTTCAACTGGTGGGATGCATTGACAAGTCCGCCAGCTCCTGCTGGTATAAATGCAAGCATTCCGATGAAAGGCACTGCGAATCGGGCATCTCCCCAAGGAAGCTTTTTCACCCATCCAAATAGACCAGTAGATCCTTTTGAACGTCCAAACATTTCAAATGTCGCAAACAATGAAAATGCGGTCATCAATGACGGGATAACAACAAGGAATGTCAGTATTACTTGCAGGAATTTCCATGCAGGGTCAATACCCGGTTCCATCAACTGGTGGTGGAAACCTACTGGAATCGAGAACAACAGGAACAGGATGAACGACATCCTTGCTAATGAATCAGAGAAAATCTTTCCACCAATGATTTTTGGCACGATTGCGTACCAAGCCATATATGCAGGCAATAGCCAGAAATACACAAGAGGGTGGCCGAAATACCAGAACAATGTACGGCTAACCAGTACATCTACACGCTCTACAAGGCCTAGTGACCAAGGAAGCAGTTGGAATAATACAGTTGCCGCGACACCAATCGTCGCTACAATCCACATAAGCGTGTTAACAAGTGCCATGAAAGTCAGCAATGGGCTAGGCTTTCCAGGATTAGCTTTTCTCCATGAAGTATAAGCCATAATCAATGCGGCTCCGTCAATCCAGCTTCCGACGATTACAAGTGTAAGTCCTAAGTAAAAGAGTGCGTGTGCTTGTAATGGTGCGTAGAAAGTATATAGGACAGAAGCCTGGTTTGTTAGGATCATGATAGCTGCCATAACAGTACCGATTGTCATCGTCCAGAAACCAATCCAGCCAGTCTTTCGCTGTTTATCAGTTAATGTTCCAGATGTTTTACTCACAAGAGATAGCTGGAATCCCATAATGAAAAATGTTGTTAGAACCAGTCCAAGTACAACACCATGGATTGTAAGGATCTGGTAATACCCAGTCCATGAAGGTAATTCGAATTTTCCTGATCGGACAAGTGTCTGGAGCAAACCTGCAAGTCCGCCGATTGCAAGGGCGATGAAAGCGACATAGAAGTGGGCCATTGCTAGTTTGCCGTCGCGGCGGTCAACTTTTGGATTGATTGATGTTGTATTCATTATTCCACCACCTTGATTTTAGACGACATCATGTGGTGTCCGACACCACAATATTCATTACAAACAATCAGATAATCGCCGGCTTTATCAAACGTTGTGACGTACTCACTGATATAGCCAGGCTCAAGCATCATGTTGATATTAGTGCCCGCAACCTGGAAGCCATGAATGACATCCTTTGTAGTCGCGATTACTTTCACTTTAGCTCCTTTTGGAACTTCTACCTGTCCAGGGTTGTAGGCAAAAGCGGAGGCTACGAAAACAAGCTCGTAATCCCATTCTTTTCCTTCAACCTTCTTCAATCCTGGCTCATCGAAAGGTGCTGTAGTATCTACCTTTTCAGGATTGATTGTTGCCAGGCAGCTTGGAGGCTGGTTGCCTAAATAGAAGGCGCTAACCCCAATTACAGATAGGAATACGATCAATGTCGTAATTCCGAATATCAGCCAGATTTTCTCAAATTTATGAATGTGCATAACTTCTTTCTCCCCTTTTGGTATCTCTTAGAAACGATCTACAAATAAGAAATAAACGCTTACCCAAGTAACGATTAAAAAGAATCCTAACAAGAAAACGGATGCAAGTGTTCCTTTCAAGGAAGATTGGTCTTCCACTTTTGTTTGTGTTTTCTTCCCAATTCCAGGCTGAGCCATTCCGGTCCACTCCCTTCGTAAAAAATGTTCGTTTAAAAATGATAAGTACATTCTCATAATACAAAACAATTTGGAAACGTAAATATGGTTTCGGACAGTTCACAAATTGTTCATACCTGATGTATTTACTATGTTAATGGTGAAAACGCGTCAATACAGTGATTTAAGTCACATGGAACGAGGGGTAAATGTGAATAATCTGTGAAAACAATTTTGTGAAAAAGTGAGCAAAAGTACAGGGGAACAGATCGAGATGTGACAGAACGACTTGACATTGAATAAAAGTGGATTCCTGACAGCTTTGCCCTCTTCATCTTGAAACCTGTCAAAATAACCGCGGATTTTTGACAGCTTTGTTCTCTACACCATCAAACCTGTCAAAATAACAGAGGAATCATGACAGCTTTGGCATCTGCAGCATCAAACTTGTCAAAATAACAGAGGAATCATGACAGCTTTGGCTTCTGCACCATCAAACCTGTCAAAATAATCAAGGAATCATGACAGCTTTGGCTTCTACACTATCAAACCTGTCAAAATAACAGGGGAATCATGACAGCTTTGGCTTCTGCACCATCAAACCTGTCAAAATAATCAAGGAATCATGACAGCTTTGGCTTCTACACTATCAAACCTGTCAAAATAACAGGGGAATCATGACAGCTTTGGCTTCTGCACCATCAAACCTGTCAAAATAACAGGGGAATCATGACAGCTTTGGCTTCTGCAGCATAAAACCTGTCAAAATAACAGAGGAATCACGACAGCTTTGGCTTCTGCAGCATCAAACCTGTCAAAATACCTGAGGATTTTTGACAGCTTGTCCTCTTTATCCTTAAAGCTGACTGAATAAAAGTGGACATTTAAAAACATTTAAACGATTTTTCCTAAAACTAATGACTAAAATAATCCATCGATTAAGAAACCTTCAATCCTAACACCGATTAAAGGTTATATGCTTACATACGATTTAGCAACAAAGATAAAAGGAATCACCATTTCGCGTTTTGCTAATAAACTAATAGAAAATGGATCTTTCAGGAAGTGGTACAAATGCAGAAGTTTTATTGTGAACATTGCCGCCTCATTTATGATGAAGTGAGCGTATGTAAAAAATGTGGGGGAGCAGCAGAAAAACAAATCTGGATTGAGGTGCAAAAGCAGTCCAACGAAAAATAGCACCTCGTTTGGTGCTTTTTCTTTCGGCTTATTTCCTTTTGCTTGTACGTTATGATGCCATATCAATTCAGATGTCCAGACAAAAAGTGTGCGAAGACTGTAATAATACGAATGTAATGGCTTGTCTGAAAAGTAACAAATAAGACGAAAACTGCCTTTTGCTAGGCGAGAAAACCTTATTTTCCTGCGTATTATGTTAAAATTAACTCAATTTAGAGCGGGAGGATGATAGGTATGTTTTTGCCATCTTTTGATTTGAAAGGAAAAACAGCGGTCGTGTCTGGTGCTGGCAGAGGGATTGGCCGGGCGATTGCAATCGGTCTGGCTGAAGCTGGAGCAGATGTTGCCTTACTTGCACGAACGGAGGAAGATCTCAAGGAAACTTCTTCGGTAATTGAAAAATTGGGAAATAAAACTCTTGTGCTCCCGACAGATGTGACAAAAAGGGATCAAGTACATAATTCGGTTTCTAAAGTAATCTCTGAATGGGGAAAGATAGATATCCTTGTCAACAATGCGGGCATGAACATCCGCTCAAAGGCTTTAGAGGCGACGGATGAAGAATGGCAAAAGATCATGGATACCAATTTGAAATCAGCATTCATGATGTCCCAGGAAGCCGGGAAAATCATGAAGGAACATGAATCAGGGGGCAAAATCATTAATATCGCGTCTGTAGCTGGGCAAGTAGCTCTCAGGACCGGTGTCGTCTATGCGGCTACTAAGGCAGCGCTCATGCAGATGACAAAGGTGCTCGCGATGGAATGGGGACAACACGGAATCAATGTGAACTCAATCGGACCATGGTATTTCAAAACACCCCTGACTGAAAAGCTTTTAGCCGATGAGGAATATGTGAATGACATCCTGGCAGTTACACCGTTGAAGAGAATCGGCGAATTGCCCGAGCTAGTAGGACCAGTCGTCTTCCTGAGCTCAGAAGCAGGAAATTATGTGACCGGACAAACATTATTTGTCGATGGTGGAATGACGATTCATGGATTCTGATTAAGAGCAATGTAGAGGAGCTTATTTACCGAAAAGCACCCTAAGATTAAAGGGAGATGTGCTTAGCCGAAAAGGTCGACAAAGTGTAGTAGAACACTGAGTTGTCAACTGGTAAAGATTTTATAATGTATATGGTTTTATAGCATTGTATAATAAACATGCACAGCAACTCCTTCAAAACGTTAGCTTTCTCCTATTTGGGGAAAGCTTTTTTTTCGTTTTCCTCCAATCATAGTTTGATTGCATACTCTTCGGGTAAATGGAAAAAGTAACCGTACATAGATGTGAGGAGAGTATAAATATGCCCAGAGTTATATCCATCGCGGAAGCCGTGCCGCCATATTCTATTGAACAGGAAAAAGTAATGGACTTTGCAGAGAAACTATTTAAGGAGTCCTTTAAGGATATAAACCGTCTGCTTACCGTCTTTCAAAATGGGCAAATCGAGAAAAGGCATTTTGCCAAAGACTTGGACTGGTTCGAAGTGGATCATACATTTGAAGAGAAGAACGATGCGTATATAGAAACAGCTGTAGATCTGGGAGCTAAGGCAATTTCGAGATGTTTGAAGAATGACGATTTTTTGAATGATGAAATTCATCTTGAAGAAATCGATGCTATTTTCACAATCAGCAGCACGGGTTTGTCGACGCCCAGCATTGATGCGAGAATCATGAATATCCTCCCGTCATCACAATACACTAAAAGGATTCCGATTTGGGGACTGGGATGTGCTGGTGGGGCAGCAGGGCTCTCGCGTGCATATGAGTACTGTCTTGCATATCCAGAAGCAAAAGTACTTGTGCTATCAATAGAATTGTGCAGTTTAACCTTCCAGCGGAACGACCGTACAAAAAGCAATCTGATCGGTACTTCACTGTTTGCGGA
This sequence comes from Mesobacillus boroniphilus, assembly GCF_018424685.1. Classification (NCBI taxonomy): domain Bacteria; kingdom Bacillati; phylum Bacillota; class Bacilli; order Caryophanales; family Bacillaceae; genus Mesobacillus; species Mesobacillus boroniphilus. The sequence goes on along the minus strand of NZ_QTKX01000001.1, from coordinate 1,820,621 downwards.
CGGGGTTGCGTGTGCTCTGGTTTGTGGTGATGATTCTGGTTATGAAAATATAATGAAAAAAAATGCTGCACCTAATATTATCGGTACACAGTCCACAACCATGCCTGATTCTGAAGATGTTATGGGGTGGGAAGTGAAAAATGAGGGACTTTATGTCGTATTTTCCAAGGATATACCGACGATAATCGAAAACTGGCTCCAGCCAAATGTCTTAAGGTTTTTAAATACCAATGGTCTTGACGTTCAAGATCTTGATCATTTTATTGCTCACCCAGGAGGAAAGAAAGTCCTGGATGCGTATGTTTCTGCTCTGAAGTTCCCTGAAACAATGACCGAGACATCACAGGAAGTCTTAAAAGAATATGGGAATATGTCTTCAGTGACAATACTATATGTATTAAAAAGGTTCATGGAGACTGCAGAGGAAGGCGATCTTGGACTGGGTGCTGCACTTGGTCCAGGTTTTAGCTCGGAATTGCTCTTGATGAGGTGGGAATAACATGATATTCCTCATATTTGTAGGATTGATTATCTTTCAGAGGATAACAGAGCTTGTGATAGCCAGAAAAAATGAAGCCTGGATGAAAAGCCAGGGGGCACTTGAATTCGGACAAGGGCATTATCCCGCGATGGTGTCGATCCATACAGCTTTTTTCCTCTTTTTTATTTTGGAAGTAACCCTATTGGGTAGAAACCTGTCGGATTATTGGCCAATCTTACTTGCGCTGTTTATTTTTACACAGGCAATGAGAATTTGGGCACTTTCTTCATTGGGAAGGTTCTGGAATACAAAAATCATCATTCTCCCTGGAGCGAATGTCATCAAGAGAGGACCCTATAAAATCATCAAGCATCCAAACTATTTAATTGTTGCAATTGAGTTGATTGTTATTCCATTAATGTTCAATGCCTATATCACAATGGGAATCTTTACTTTGTTGAATATCCTGATTCTATCAATCAGGATTCCTGCTGAGGAAAAGGCATTGAGAGAGTTGACAAAGTATGAAACTGAATTTTCCAAGAAGGGGCGTTTCGTCCCGAATTTGTTAAATAAGTGTGACAATTCATCTGATTCCATTGAAAATGATAATCAGTAGTGCTACACTTTCCTTAAGATGAAAATTATTCTCAGTTAAAAAGAACCTTAAGGACGGTGTCGTACCAATGGTTTCCGTGTTAGTTGTCTCGACCATAGCTGCTTATTCCTTACTTATGAAATATGTTTTAAGTAATGTACTAAAACCCCATTAATAAACAATATTCTCATTTAGATGGAAAGCTCGGACTGATGTCCGGGCTTTTCTTTTTTGCCGTTATGAAAATGAAATTATAGGAAAAGACCGACAAATCATATAAAATAAAGTTATTCACAAATTTGTCACAAGGGGTAAGAGGAATGGGCCAGACTATTGCGCAACAAGATCATAAGCTTCTTGGAAAGATTTTATCGCTATATAATTTAATGAAATCAAATCACGACGATGATACAGCTGAAAAAGTAAGGGAATTGGGAAGGAAAGCAGTTGAAGAGGAATTTTCAATCGCTTTTTGCGGACACTTTTCTGCAGGTAAGTCGAGCATGATCAACAGGCTGATCGGCGACAACATTCTGCCATCCAGCCCAATACCGACCAGTGCGAATCTGGTACGGATTATATCAGGTTCTGAATATGCCAAGGTTATCTTCAAAGACGGTGGCTCACGCCTGTATCCGGCACCGTATGATTATGAAACCGTCAAGACGTACTGCAAGGATGGCGAACAAATCCATTCTATTGAAATCAGCCATAAAGGGGAGGAGTTCCTGGAACAGGCAGTCATAATGGATACACCGGGAATTGATTCTACTGATGATGCGCACCGCATTGCGACTGAATCGGCGCTCCATCTGTCAGACATCGTTTTTTATGTAATGGATTATAACCATGTCCAATCCGAATTGAATTTTCTTTTTACGAAGGAATTAACGGATGCGGGAAAAGAACTCTATTTGATCATTAACCAGGTAGACAAACATCAGGATGCAGAATTGTCGTTTGAACAATTTAAGAAAAGTGTTGAAAATTCTTTTGCTGACTGGGGAGTAAAGCATGCCGGGATCTTTTATACATCGCTGAAGGACCCTGAATCGTCCCATAACCAATTTCAAGAGCTTCGTTCATTTATCATGGAGCGGAAGAGCAAGAGAAAAGAAATACTGCCAGTTTCAATTTTTAAGTCGATGGAAAAGCTGTCGGAGGACCATTTGGCAAGTCTTCAGCAGGATGTATCTGAAGAACTTGGTCAATTTGAGACAATCCTGGCAGGAGTGTCTGACAGCGAGCGTCAACAGCTATCTGATGAACTCGATAATATAAGAAAGTATATCCAAAGTATCAAGAGTGAGCGAGATCCTGAACAGGAGTTTCGTACTGGACTAAATGATATCTTAAAAAACGCGTACTTAATGCCTTTCCAGACAAGGGAATTGGCCGAGGCTTATCTGCAGGCCCGACAGCCAGATTTCAAGGTGGGCTTGTTATTTTCAAAACAAAAAACGGAACAGGAAAGAACAGCTAGATTGGACAATTTCTATCGAGACCTGGAGGATAAAGTACAATCCCAGCTCGACTGGCATATCAAGGATTTTTTATCCAAGCTGTTCAAGAAACATAATCTTTCGCACACGGAACTGCAGACAACAGCAAATGGTTTCAAGATTGAGTTCCAAAAAGAGCTGCTCTCTGATGCCGTTAAACCTGGTGCCAGACTTTCAGGGGACTACGTCCTCAATTATACGAATGATGTCGTTGAGGCATTGAAAAATCTTGCAAGAAGAGGGCTTGAGCCCATTAAGGAACTATTCATCGACTACGTAAAAGGTAATGATGATGAGGAGGTAAATGAACTTCTCAACAAAGAAGAAAATCTCGAGAAGCTTTTATCAGCTTGGAAAGCATTGGCTGCTATCCGGGAAAACCTTGCCCAACAACGAAGACATGTATCGGAAATCCTGTATGGTGAACCGGCTGAATATAAAGAGGAAGACTACATTATTTTTAGAGCTGCCGAAGATGAGCCGGAAGTGATTATAAATAATGATCTTTCTTCATCCAACACTGGCAGGGAAAAGGCGGTTCCATCAGTACAGGAAGCTCATGTCGATCAAGGGAATGGCATAGCGAAATTTCACGAAGAACAACAGCATCTGGTCGGCAAAATGAATTTTGCTTCTGAACAGATTGAAGCTATACCTGGATTGAAAAAAATCTCCCGTGAACTGAAGGATAAAGCTACACGGTTAAAAGAAAGAGAATTCACTGTTGCCTTGTTTGGGGCGTTTAGTGCCGGAAAATCTTCTTTCGCGAATGCGCTGGTAGGGGAGCGGATTTTGCCTGTATCACCAAATCCAACAACTGCGGCGATCAATAAAATTAAGCCAGTGACAACTGAGCATCCCCACGGAACGGTAATCGTAAAAATCAAAAGTGAGGATGAATTGCTGAAAGAATTGGAGCGTTCTCTAGGATTATTCGGGAAGAACACAAGTGATTTCGAGCGAGCGATCGATCAAATCAATACTCTTAAATCCGAGGATAGCGGATACAGTGCAGCAGAAAAGACCCATTACTCATTCCTCCAGGCTTTTGCCAAGGGGTTCAGCGCTTTCACAAACAGCTTCGGAGAGAAGCTGTTTGTGGATCTTGAATCATTCCGAGGTTATGTTGCTGAAGAGGAAAAATCCTGTTTTGTCGAGTGGATTGAGGTCTATTATGATTGCGAGCTTACGAGAGAGGGGATAACCCTTGTTGATACGCCTGGTGCCGATTCAATCAATGCCCGCCATACAGGAGTTGCCTTCGATTATATCAAGAATTCGGATGCTATTTTATTCGTAACCTACTATAATCATGCGTTCTCAAAAGCGGATAGGGAGTTCCTGATTCAGTTGGGAAGGGTCAAGGATACCTTTGAGCTTGATAAAATGTTCTTTATTGTCAATGCCGTTGATTTAGCGAATTCGCAGGAAGAACAGGAAGCAGTGTTAGAGTATGTTGAGGACCAGCTTGTCCAATACGGAATCAGGAAACCGCATCTATTCCCAGTTTCCAGTTTGAAGGGGTTAAATGAAAAACTGGAACAAAACACTGGTGGAGACCTGATGTTTAATCAATTTGAAAAGGCGTTTTATACATTCATAGCAAATGACCTGATGAATATGGCTGTAGAAGCTGCAGAGGCAAAATGGCGCCAGGCTGTCAGTGTGATCGAGGAAATGATCCGCTCAGCTGAGGAAGACAAGGCAGCGAGGGCTGATAAACTGCGGCAATTGCTATCTGAAAAAGAAGAAATGCTTCGTCTGTTGTCCCATAAGAAACCAGCAGTGCTTGAAGAACGCCTGATTCAGGAGACCGATGAATTGACTTATTATATTCGCCAGCGTGTCTTTATCCGTTTCGGTGAATTCTTCAGGGAGGCATTCAATCCTGCGCTTTTGAAGGATGATGGACGCAATATGAAGAAGGCGCTTGAAACAGCGCTTGATGAGTTGATAGAGAGCATTGGTTATGACCTGGCTCAGGAAATGAGAGCAACCTCTTTAAGGGCCGAGGCGTTCATTGTCCGAGTCTTGAAAGAGTTCCAGGAAGCTCTGTTAGCTGAATTAATGAAAATTAATTCTTCAGTTTCCATTTCTGCAGCAGAAAATGGTCCATTAACCGGAATCGAGTTTGAAACTGCGTACCAGGGAATGGATCGCACTAAATTAAAAAAGACGCTTGGAATGTTTAAAAATCCTAAATCCTTCTTTGAGAAGAATGAAAAGAAATTGATGGCGGATGAACTTGAAAAGCTTTTACACGGACCAGCAGGGGATTACCTTGAAAAAGAGAATGCAAGGCTGAAAGATCACTATCTGCCTGAATTGAACCGTGAGTTTGAAAAAGTCCAGAATGATTTTTCAGAGCAGATCACCGAATATTTTGAAGGTATCACATCTGCGCTTGAAGATAACTTCTCCATCGATACAGTTAAAAACGCACTGTTGAATATTAAAAACTATTAATAAAGGTTGAGTACAAGGATGACCAGAAACCGATTTCATGCATGTGCTACTTGTGTTAATTTTCAGGCTGAAAAACTGGGTGGGAAAATGAAATACCATTGCCGCAGGCTTGGCTACGAAACGAAGAGCCATTATCAATTTGCCTGCTGGGATCCGAAAGAACACGTGAAGAAATTGATGGCAAAAAAAACAACATAAGGAGTGGTTTCCTTGCAAAATCATGTTGATGCTGAATGGCTTAGTGAGCATCTTGGAGACGAGAACACAAGGGTAATCGATTGTCGCTTCAAGCTGGGGAGTCCTGATGAGGGCAGGCTTTTATTTGATCGAAGTCATATTCCCGGTGCGATTTATTTTGATCTTGAAAAAGACCTGTCTGGTTCAGTCGGAGAGCATGGCGGCAGACATCCGCTCCCGGAAACAATTCAGTTTAACGAACGGCTGCAGGATGCCGGGATTGATAATGAAACAACGGTGATTGTTTATGACGGCAAGGAAGGAGCATTCGCTTCGAGGTTATGGTGGCTTCTTAAATATGTTGGCCATGAAAAAGTCTATATTCTTAACGGAGGCTTCGATGCATGGGAGAAGTCTGGTTATCCAACTGAGGATTCCGTACCGCATTATCCAAAAACAAATTACACAATTAAGAAAAACAGGGATATGCTGGCTTCTTATGAAGAGGTAAAAGATATCGCACTCAAAGGGACAGGGAGTGCCATCCTTATAGATTCACGGGAAAGCAAACGCTACCTTGGAATCGAGGAGCCAATCGACAGGATTCCTGGCCACATTCCAACAGCAGTCAATAAACCGTGGATGGAAGGCTTTGAAAATGGATATTTTAAGTCTCGTGCCGATCAGGAAAAGAGATTTACAGATCTGGATCATAATCAGCCAATCATAGTTTATTGCGGATCTGGTGTGACAGCAACGCCGAATTATATCGCTTTAAAAGAAGCTGGATTCAAAAATGTCAGGCTTTATGCTGGAAGTTACAGCGATTGGGTTTCTTACAAAGAAAATCCAGTCTCCTTCAAGAGTGAATGATGTTGGGGGCAAAGGCTGCTTTTTAGATTCAACTACACAGTGTTAGATCAATAATTGAAGAATGGTTATTTTCGGAATATACAAGAGAACTCCGAGAGTTATGTTATAATATCAAAGTTCACTTTTAATTAAGGCTTCAAGCTTTTAAAATAGAGCCATGTCTCAAAATTTCCTAATGGAGGTACCAACTTGGAAAATAATAAAACTTCTCTAATGCTAGTTGACGGGATGGCTTTGTTGTTCAGAGCATTCTACGCAACAGCTGTTTCTGGACAGTTCATGATAAATTCCAAAGGGGTCCCTACAAATGCGATCCACGGTTTCATCAAACACTTTGCGACTGCAGTTGCAAATTTCAAGCCTACCCATACAGTTGTCTGCTGGGATATGGGCAGTAAAACCTTCCGTACGGAAATGTTCGATAATTATAAAGCAAATAGACCTGATGCGCCTGTCGAGCTGCTGCCACAGTTCGACCTTGTTAAAGAGGTAGTGGAAGCTTTGGATGTACCAAATATTGGTCTGGTCGGCTATGAAGCGGATGACTGTATCGGGACGATTGCCAGGACGGTTAAGGACGTGGATGCCGTTACAATCCTGACAGGGGATAAGGATATCCTCCAGCTGATTGATGATCGTGTATCTGTTATTCTTCTTCAAAAAGGGTATGGCAATTACCTGGTTCATAATCGTGAAAGCCTGTTTGCTGAAAAGGGAATATGGCCTGAACAGATGATTGATTTGAAGGCATTCATGGGAGACCCTAGTGATAACTATCCTGGAGTCCGTGGTATCGGTGAAAAGACCGCCATTAAGTTGCTTCAGGAACATGGGGATGTAGAAGGTGTCATCGCGAATCTGCATCAATTGACAAAATCACAGCGAGCTAAAATCGAGGCTGACCTTGAAATGCTTCATTTAAGCAGGCAGCTCGCTGAAATCAAATGTGATGTCCCTGTTGAATGCAAGATGGACGACGCTAGATATAAAATTGACACGGAAAAGCTTCTTGCCAAGTTCAATGAAGTAGAACTTAGAGGACTGCACCGACTGTTCGAACACGAAACAATGCACGCTTAAAGGAAACGGCTGGTTTTATACCAGCCGTTTTGTTTATTTTATAAGGCTCTTTTCTCAAACTTTGTTGCTATGGATTACAAAAAAGGAGTGAATGAACTTTTCTTCTTCCCAAAGTAACCTCTTAGTATGAGAAAAGAGCAAGCAAACTTAATACCGAACTACAAAATGGCGTTCTATTACGTTAAAATCGGCTTTAGGATTTTAACAACAATCTTTACGAAAACAGCCTTTTATAAAGATTTCTAGCTCCAGCGCCTACCCCTCGCTTCGGTCCGCCCAATGAAGCAAAGGGCGACTTCACTGGTCGGCCCTCCAGCACTTTTCTTATTATTTTGTATTCTTCTTCTTAGCGGCATTTTCTAGCTTTGACTTTGGCTCTTCAGCAAATTCAGCATCCTGTCCATAACCTTGTGGATTGACCCCAGGTGCCTTTGTTCCTCTGTTTCCCTTTTTGCTCATAGTCAGATATCCCTCCATATAAATTTTGTTTAAAAATGATCATAAAAGTGAAATAACCTTTATAGGTTGTCCGCTTATTACAGCTTAATCCTTATTATGAACGGGCAAGAATAAAAGCAATCATTTTTCTTCAAAATAACATGGAGGTGACTGATGATGAATAAAGGCGCAGTTATTGCTATATCAAGTATAGGCCTGGCTCAGGCTTTAAAAATACCGATTCATTATGCAAAGACAAAGGAATGGAAGCCTGACATATTTTTGGCTACAGGTGGAATGCCAAGTTCCCATTCAGCCGGTGTGTCTTCTTTAACAACATATGTAGCCCTTACAAAAGGGGTACGATCGATTGATTTCGCACTGTCACTGGTTTACGGAATGATCGTTATGTATGATGCTCAGGGAATTAGAAGACAAACGGGTGAACTCACTTTAAAAGTCAATGACCTTGATGAATTGATGGACAAAATCCATGAAGATGACCCTGTAGAGTTCGAAGAAAAGTCTCCCGATCCCTTGAAGGAAATGCTTGGCCATCAGCCGAAAGAAGTACTTGGTGGAGCCCTCCTTGGTATGGCTATGGGATTTGCTGGATATCTTTTAACGAAAAAACGGTAGAAAAAGCTCGAATTATGCGGTAAAATTTTACTAGAAGTCGGCTTGAAGAGAGGATTGATTCAGTCAGTGCGGACAGTTGAAGATTACTTGCTTCATTTGAAGAGCAAAGGGTTCCAGTTTGGTGAGGATGCCATTGGATTTATTTATTTCGGTCAGCAATATACGAATTCAACCGATGAAATCACCAATGCCGCAATTGAAATTACATTAAAAGCTCAAAAAGGTTTTGATGGAAGCTTTTATGTTTCATTGCTTGAAACATTCGCTTCAAATAATATCCATTCCCGCAAAGCAGCGTTACACTACGTAAAAAAAATCGAGCTTTTGGCCGTATAACGAAAAGCGAAGGCGCATTTGATCGGCCCCGACAAGCGCTGCCCGCCTAAAAACGCCACTTCCTGTGGCTGGCGGGTCTAGCACATCGTGTGCCACGGAGGGCCGACCGGTGAAGTCGTTCTTTGATTTCATTTGGTGGACTGAAACCGAAAAGTATAGCCGACTGTCCAGAAACGCAGAAACTGGAGACTCCGACAAATAAGCGCTTTTTGCTTCTGCCGGAGGAGATGAAGCTTAGGAGTTTCTAGGAGGCGAAAGTAGACAAGCGACTCGAGCTGCTCAAAGCTGACGCTTTCCGCAAGATACTCGAGGAAGCCCTCTCTGGGATGAAAACTGGCTAGGCGCTGGAGCTGGACAATTCTCGAAGCAGAAATTTTAGAAACTAAATTATAAGAAGAGGCTGGTTCCAAAGCGTTATGCTTTGAAATCAGCCTCTTTTTTTGGAAATACCTTACGAAAAATGCTTTCGAATTTGCCAGATGGCAATTCCGCGAAAACCATACCGGCAAAAATTAACGCACAACCGGCAAGTGCGCTATATGTTAGACGCTCATCGGCCCAGAAGTAAGCCGTAATAGCCGCAAAAACTGGTTCCATTGCAAAAATCAAGGCAACTCGAGTAGCCGTCGTATGCTTCTGGAAATTTGTCTGGATAAAAAACGCAAGTGCAGTCGCTAATATAGATGTAACGAGCAGGGCGATCATGACATTCGCTGAAAAAATGACCTCAGGGTTGAATGCCCTTTTCCAATCCTCAAATAGGACAGAAGCTACTGCAGATAGAACCGACACAGTTGAGATTTGGACCGTCGTCAAAAGGAGTGTTGGATAACTGCTGCTGAATTTTCCTGTAAATACGATATGCAAAGCAAAACCTGCTGCACAAATAAGGACAAAGGCATCACCAATATTAAGGCTAGACACATCTGACATTGTTAAAAGATAAAGTCCAGCAGTTGCTGCTGTGACCCCTGCAATAGAGTTCAAGCTTGGCCGCTGCTTTAAGATCCCGATCATTAGCAATGGTACCAGGACGACACTTAATCCAGTTATAAAGCCAGCCTTGGATGAGGTGGTATACAACAGGCCCAATGTTTGGAATGCATAGCCGATGAACAGCCAAAATCCCAGCATGATCCCTGATAAAATTAATTTTCTATCCAGTTTATTTAGCTGATCTTTTTCAAAAACCATAAGCCAAAGTCCTAATAGAATTGCTGCCAGGCCAAAGCGGACGGCATTGAAGGATTGTGGTTCAAGGAAAGAAATTGCATTTTGCACAAGAACAAATGTTGCGCCCCAGATGAGGGCTACGAATAGTAAGCTTAAGTCCGCGAAGGTTGATGCTTTCATCTTATTTTTCGGTTCCTTTCATGTTGTTTTCCCTTACCGCTTTTCTTGCCAAATCGTCAGCTGTCTTATTTTCACTGGATGGAATCCATTTCATGAAGAAGAGATCGAGTTGACTAGAAAGCATCAATGCTTTTTCCAAAAGGGGGGCATAAAGTTTATTTTTGACGAACTCTTTTTCAACTGCTGCATTTACAAGCTGTGAATCAGTCCTGAAGGATACAACATTAAAACCTTTATCAAGGCAGATTTCCAATGCTTTTATAAATGCATGATATTCAGCTTCATGGTTTGACATGACACCAAGAGGAATAGAGTATCTATAAACTTCCCCTTCTCCTTTAATAAAAATGCCAGCACCGCTTGGACCAGGGTTGCCAGCACTAGCACCATCAATATACACTTCGAACAACTAAGATCACTCCCGGTTGGTTTTTACAGATAATAGATAGTGTATCATAATAGCATCGATAATTTATAAAAAATTGCTGTCACCAATTCAATCCCATCGTCCCTTTTTCATTGTAACGTGTTCAAAAAATGGGTAAGATAACTAAAAATAACCCATTTGACGGAGTAAAAAAACAGATCAGAAAGCGGGGGAGAAGTCATGAAATATAAATTGGAGTGGGAATATAAAGCAAAAGGTATAGAGCCCATCCTTTTCAACTCTGATTTTCTTGATGGTGAGCATGCACTGCAGGCCGGTGAAGAGTTGGAGAAATCAGGTAAAGCTGGAGATATTTCTTTTATAGATGAAATCGGTACTTCGTGGACATTAAAGGAAATGCGCAAGCTTCTTGAAGAAGTAGAAGAAGAACCTCATGATCTTACCGTTTATTTTGACGGTGGTTTTGATAATTATAGTCATAAAGCAGGACTCGGGACCATAATCTACTTCAAGCAAGGAAAGAAGAAGTATAGACTGCGTGCCAATGAAGTTTTCGATGAGCTTGAAACGAATAATGAAGCAGAATATGCTGCTCTATATTTTGCCCTCACCATCCTTGAGGAAATGGGTGTCCAGAACATGACCTGTGACATCAAAGGAGATTCCCAGGTTGTTCTAAAGCAGCTTGAAGGGGAGTGGCCTTGCTATGAAGAAACACTCAATCGCTGGCTCGACAGAATCGAGAATAAGATCAAGGAGCTTAGATTGTATCCTAAATACAATCCTATAGGCAGAAAAGAAAATAAAGAGGCAGACAAACTGGCGACACAGGCATTGCAGGGTAAAATGATAAACAGTAAAATGCAAATATTATAACCAGGAAGGAAAGGCGGGAATAGATTGACTCGTAATGAAATCCTTGCCGAGGTAGAAACATTGCTCAATACTTACTGCAATGGGTGCTTTCTGAAAAAGCATCATCGGCAAGAAAACGGAAAAAGATATGCCCATCGATTCTGCATCAATGAATGCACCGTTGGGGAAAAAATAAAAAAGTGCGGACAGAAACTTTAGTGAATCTGTCATGTTGAACGGATTTTTTGTAATAAGCGAAGCAGAAATGTCCCAGATCGAGCAGTTAATGGACATTTTAGAGGATGAGTGAAACTGAAATGCCCAAGAAAGTCCACTTAATAGACATTTCAGTATGAGTTCGAAGTCAAAATGTCCAAGAAAGTCCACTTAATAGACATTTCAGTATGAGTTCGAAGTCAAAATGTCTAAGAAAGTCCATTTAATAGACATTTCAGTATGAGTCCGAAGTCAAAATGTCCATAAACAGATTCCAATTGGATGGTATTCACGAGGCACTCAAATAAATCAAAAAAGGCTGGCGTCGGGCGCCAGCCTTCAACATTTTAAATTATAGTTTTACTACGTTAGCAGCTTGTGGTCCACGGTTTCCTTCAACGATTTCAAAAGAAACATCCTGACCTTCTTCTAGTGACTTATAGCCTTCGCCTTGAATTGCTGAGAAGTGAACGAATACATCGTCTCCGCCTTCTACTTCGATGAAACCGAAACCTTTTTCATTGTTGAACCATTTTACTTTACCGTTTTGCATGTTAAACTATCCTCCCATGTCTTTCGCAGCACAAAATATGTGCCAAAGTTGAATATTATCATCTAATGGATACACCTGCAGTTTTGACATGGCAAATATATTCTATTAAATGATGTCTTAAATATACAATATTGGGATTGATTCAGTCAAGAATGTAAGCGTATTACAAATTGAATAATCGTAAAATTTTGTTAATTTAAAATATATTGAAATTCACCCCGTGTTAGTTCCTATTTTCGGTAAAATTTGTTATTATTTTCTTAATAAAACTCTGTTTACATTTGTTTTAAATATAAACAGAGAGGAAAAAGTCATTATTCTATAAGTTTAAAAGCTCAGAGGAGGGTACTAATGAAGAAGACCACTCCATCCGCGTTCACGTCCTTAACTGATCATCAAATTGATGCATTATTGGATACAATCAGGAATGGCAATGCCATTCAGGACCACACACCTCAGATAGCAGTAAATAAAAAGCTTGATGATATTTCAAAGAAAATCGATGACGCCTCCAGGCAAATGGAAGAAATATTCGATATCGTCGCTAAGACAGGAGTTGTGCCTGTCGATGAAATCAAGGATGATATCATGCCTGTGATCAGGCAGGCGGCAGAAATCCCCCATATTTATCATCTGTTCTATGAGCTGAAGGCCCAAGATGAGTATACTTACAGGCACACAGTCTGTGTCGGCATCATTTCTACATTGATTGGAAAGTGGCTGGGTTTAAGCCAATCAGAGTTGAATGATCTTACTCTGGGAGCGACACTCCATGATATAGGGAAAGCACGTGTCCCTGCTAATATCTTGAATAAGCCAGGCAGGCTCACACAGGAAGAGTATATCGAAATGAAACGCCATACGGTGTATGGATACCGGATGTTGAAGGACATTCCAGAACTGAATGAAAGAGTCGCGTTGATTGCTCTCCAACACCATGAGCGTGAGGACGGCGGAGGATATCCGTTCAGCTTGCGTAGCGAAAAGATAGACATGCTTGCAAAAATAGTCGCAATTGCAGACGTATATCATGCCATGTCATCTTCAAGGGTATATCACCAGGCAGAGCCTTTCCATATTGTCATTTCCCAGATGCAAAACGATGTATTCGGAAAATTCGATCCCAAAATCATGCTCGTTTTCCTGTATAGGATCATGGATAGCCTTGTCGGAAGACGTGTTCTCCTTAGTGACGGTGAAGAAGGGACAATCTTGATGGTTGACCCATTTGAACCGTTAAGGGCACTGATTCAAACTGGGGACACACTCGTTGATTTGCGGCTGAATCGCGGGTTAAGGATTTCTAGAGTATTAAATGATTCAATTGTTGGGGTATAATCTCCTGAAGCCGTTCATATCTTTTAATAGTCAATGATGATGAATTAAAAGGGTGAGGGCATGTACCGCTTTTCGATAGGTGATGAGGATTGGATTATCATTTTCTCTTCGCATCTTTCACTTGAACAAACAGAAAAGGAAGAAATCATTCGTTCCATTGCCATAATGGGTCCCCAGTGGGCAGCATTCAGCCACGGAGAATCCTTCGTGATTTTCCAGCAACTGGTCGGCGCAATCGTGGTCCGGATTGAAAAAGTTCCTTCGCTGATTTTAACCGTTTCTGCAGTCGTAAACAGGAATCGATGGTATATCAATGACAACAACATAGTTGAGCCATTTGAGGGATAATATCTTTAAGGCAGCTGATTATTTCAGCTGCCTGTTTGATTTTTACGGCTGGTTTAATACACGTTCAATTATTGATGTACGAGAAGAAGTAATAAAAGTCCTTTACGCTTTTGTCGAAAAAAAGATAAAATAGAATGCGAAGTTTAAAAAGCATGCTCATATAACAGTTTTTCAGGAGGAAAATATGAAATTGATTGTTGCGGAAAAGCCTGACCAGGGCAGAACGCTGGCCTCCGTATTCAAAATGAAAAAAAGGGAAGGCTTCATTGAAATACTTCCTAATGAAATTTTCCCTAAAGGTGCATACGTTTCATGGGCAATCGGCCATTTAACGGAATTGTCAGCACCCGAGCAATACAATCCAGGCTGGAAAAAATGGTCGCTTAATACACTGCCGATTATACCAGAAAATTTCAAGTATGAAGTCGTCAAATCGAAAGCAAAGCAATTTCAAATCATAAAGAAGCTTGCCACCGATCCACAGGTTTCTGAAATCATCCATGCAGGTGATGCTGGACGGGAAGGTGAACTGATTATCAGGAATATTCTCCGCCTTGCCAACTGTATGAAGCCGATGAAAAGACTGTGGATTTCCTCGCTAACACCGAAAGCGATAAAAGAAGGCTTCCAGAACCTTTTAAATGAATCAGATACAAAAAATTTGTATTTTGAAGCTTATACCCGCGCTTGTGCTGACTGGGTTGTCGGAATGAACGCATCCAGGCTGTACACACTCCTTCTTCAAAAGAAAGGCTATTCAGATGTGTTTTCTGTCGGCAGGGTGCAGACACCTACTCTGGCTTTAATTGTGAAACGCGAGCTGGAAATAGAAAACTTCGTATCGGAACCATTTTGGGAAGTGCTCGCAAAATTCAATTTCAATGGCAAAAAGTATAGCGGTAAATGGGAAAAAGACGGTGATTCGCGGATCAAAACGAAGGAAATGGCCGAGAAAATTGCTGCATTTTGCGATGGGAAACCTGCAGAAGCCGCAGAAGTTACTTCCGAGAAAAAAGAATTCCTGCCGCCGCTATTTTATAATCTTTCTGCGATCCAGGCGGAAGCCAATCGACGTTTTAAAATGTCACCTAAAAAGACGCTGGACATTTTACAAGGATTATATCAAAGAGGAATAGTATCGTATCCGCGTTCTGATTCCAGGCATGTAACCCCAGGAGAAGCAGAAGGCTTTTCTGCGATATTGAATAAACTGCAGGCTAATCCTGATTATCAGCAGCTCTTTCCATTACCAAATTCATCGATAAAAAATAATAAACGCTATGTGAATGAAAAAAAAGTCACAGATCACTACGCAATCATCCCAACTGAACAAGTTCCTACTCTAAGCAGGCTGTCAGGGGACGAGTTGAAATTATATGATTTGCTGGCAAGGACACTGATTGCAGCCCACTACGGACCATACATCGCCGAATATACAACGATCAAGACAGTCGTGGAGGGAAGAGCTGAGTTTATATCAAAGGGGAAAGTCCAGCTGGATGAAGGCTGGAAAAAAGTACTCCCGCAAAAAGACTCAGACAAGGAACCAGAGTTGCCTGCTGTCCAGCAGGGGGAAACCGGAACGGTCATGAAATCGGAGGTAAAGGAAAGCAAGACTCAGCCGCCAAAGAGGCTGACTGAGGGACAGTTGATTACGTTAATGAAAACAGCTGGAAAGCATATAGAAGACAAGGAACTTGAAAAAGTTTTGATGAAAGCTGAAGGACTTGGAACTGAAGCAACGAGAGCGGGCATCATTACGATGCTTAAGGATAGGGCGTATATTGAAGTTCGTAAAAATCTTGTATATGCGACAGCCAAAGCAAAAATCCTCGTTGCCGCCGTGGGAGGACAAGTCCTGGCATCACCGGAAATGACAGCGAAATGGGAGCAGCGGCTCCATCAAATAGGAGAGGGAGAGGCGTCGCCCAAGCAGTTCATTGAGCAGACATCAAAAATGATTAAACATCTTGTTTCTGAAACCTCCGAAGGCTCTTCAGGCTGGACTTTTTCCGAAGAACTCACAAACGCCTTCGTGCCCGGGAAAAAAGGCGGGCGTTCAAGACGGAGCACAAATCTTGGGAAGTGTAAAAAGTGTGATGGCATGGTTGTGGACAAGGGAACCTTCTATGGCTGTTCAAACTATCAGAAAACAAAATGTAATTTCACTCTTTCCAAACAGATCCTTGGCAAGACAGTAACGCAAAAGAACATCAAGAAGCTGCTGGCAGAAGGAAGCACGGATGTGATCGAAGGTTTCCAGAGCAAGGATAAAACCTTCAATGCGAAGCTATATTGGGATGGAGAGGAAAATAAGCTGAAATTCGATTTAGCTGTCCAGCCAGTTAACCAAGGTGGATAACGCCTTGTCACCCTTGTTCTTCTATAGTACACTTTAATATGGCTATTGTTTAAGCATTGGAGGTCATGGGATGCCAACACCTAGTATGGAAGATTATATAGAACAAATATTTATTTTAATAGAACAAAAAGGATATGCCCGGGTAGTGGATATCGCGGAGGCATTATCGGTCCATCCCTCCTCAGTGACAAAAATGGTCCAGAAGCTGGATAAAGATCAGTTCGTGGTTTACGAGAAATATCGGGGGCTTGTTCTGACTCCAAAAGGATACAAAACCGGCAAAAGGCTGGTCGACCGTCATGAATTACTAGAGCAATTGTTGAAGGTGATCGGCGTAAAAGAGGAAAATATATATAATGATGTAGAAGGTATTGAACATCATTTAAGCTGGGATGCAATCGACAGGATCGGAGACCTTGTACAATTTTTTGAGGAAGACGAATCAAGGGTCGATGCTTTGAGGGCCATCCAAAAACAAAATGACGAAGAATAAATTGAACACCTGACAATGCTGTCAGGTGTTTTTGCATTTCTAATATATATCTGGATATTGCTCAAAGCCAGATCCATCTTCTGAAACTAAAGACGTTGTGCCATCTCCACCTTCATAGATATTGACTCCCGAGATTATTCCTGTGTTGGCTTCTAGCAAAGCTTTTCGATAGGATATAATCCTTCCGCTCGATGTCTGGAAACTGATGATTTCACCAGAGCTATTTTTATGTATGGCAACTAATTGTTCCTGTTCCAATTTGATCTCTCCTTTCACCCTCCTAGTCTTGCACTTTTTCAAGATAATTAAACTTAAGAGGAATTCCCTTTTCCATAACGAAATAATTATTATAGGAATTAAAAACTAGGCAGGTGAACTTATGGGTACCTTCGATTGGAAAATGGAATCTGAAAAACAGTGGAACAGTATGGCTGCCTCGTGGAATTCCAGAAGCAGAGGAATGTGGGAAACTGGAAGCCGCAAGGATATTGTTCCATTCATCAAAAGGTTTGTCTCATCCGGATCCATGGTTTGTGATTTAGGCTGCGGAGATGGAACAGGATCGGAAAAGTTGGCAGAAGCAGGCTTTCTGGTCACCGGAATCGATGTATCTGAGGAGATGCTTGAGAAAGCCAGGCTGAATCCGCGGAATGAGCATTGTATTTTCTGTAAGGCGAACCTATCGGAATGCGGAAGCCCCGATAACCATTTTGATGCCGTTATGGCAATCAATTCATTAGAATGGACGAACCATCCTTATGAATCTTTAAAAGAAATGGCTCGGATCCTCAAGCCGGATGGCTATGCCTGCATAGGCATCCTTGGACCAACTGCAGGGCCCAGGAAGAACAGCTTCAAGAGACTTTATGGAGATGAAGTAATCTGTAACACGATCATGCCCTGGGAGCTGGAAAGGCTGGCACTGGAAAATGGCTGGAGAAAAGCTGGTGAATTCGGTGTTTTTAAAAAAGCGGCTGAGCAGCTTCCACATGGTTCATTGCCTGTAGAGCTTCAGCAGTCACTATCATTTATGTGGGTTTTCATGTTCCAGGTTTTAAAATAAGGAGGTATTATCATGAGTCGGTATTCAATCGAGGAGTTTGTGAACAATACAAAGCAGCAGGATAAAGGGGAAGGACTATTTGAGTTGGAAACACCGCGAATGCTGGAAATCAACCTGAATGGCCAGGTCTGGTCAAAAGCTGGAGCGATGGTATCGTATCGAGGACAAATCAAGTTTGAACGCGAGGGAGTGCTTGAACACGGGATCGGAAAAATGTTCAAAAAGGCAATAACAGGTGAAGGTACTTCACTCATGAAAGCAAACGGCAATGGAAAACTTTATTTAGCTGACCAGGGAAAGAAAATATCCATCTTGCATTTGCAAAATGAAGCCATCTTCGTAAACGGTAATGACCTGCTGGCATTCGAGCCTTCCATCAGCTGGGATATCAAGATGATGCGCCGGGTTGCCGGAATGCTGTCGGGTGGATTGTTCAATGTCCGCCTGGAAGGTGCAGGAATGGTGGCAATCACATCCCATTATGAGCCGCTGACCCTGCTTGTCACTCCTGATAACCCTGTTTATACAGACCCGAACGCAACAGTAGCCTGGTCTGGTAATCTCCAGCCTGAATTCGTAACAGATATTTCATTCAAAACATTCCTCGGCCGTGGAAGCGGCGAGTCAATACAGATGAAATTCAGCGGTGAAGGCTTCGTTGTCGTCCAGCCTTTTGAAGAAGTATATTATGCTCCGCAGGGTTAATAGGGGTTAAGTAAATGCATATAGAATTTTTTTATCCAATAGGAAAAGAGCCGGATAATGAGCCGTTAATGGATTTACTTCCGGAAGGATACAGGTCAGCCGCAGTTATTTTCTATCCTTTTTTTAAGATGGAATCTGGCTGGAACGCTATTGACGCACCAAGTGATGAGGAAGTTTACAGGTTTGCCACCCCGGTCAGCTGGAAGGAAATTCAGAATAGAGCCCGATTAGACAGGATATCTGATGTTTCGATCGGAGTAACAGCATATGTGACTGGCGGCTGCGGTGTTAAAGTGTACCAAAGGATGGATTTGGTCGAGAGAATACAGAGGGCTATCGAGCCAGACTTCTTCTTTCCATATGAGGACCAATTTTCTGTCCTATTGATTGATGACTTGTTAAGGGTCCTGGCCTCCAAAGGAGCAACAAAAATCTTTTATAATAAGTTGATAGATGGTGAAGGTGTTTTTGAGTTAAAAGATCTAAACCTGGAACGAAAATTATTCCTCTGTTCAGGTCCAATGATACTAATGGATGAACACAAAGAATTCACCTTCACATGTTACTTTGATGAGTCCGCAATGGTCTTCTTTACAAAAGAAGAAACCTTGGATTGCTTAAAAGACACTAGTTTTGAGGGAGTATATTTTGAGAAAGAAACACCATTGATCTGGCAAAATCATCACTATCAGTATTTTAATAACAATGAATCATAGAGAAAAGGCATCGACTCTGTCGATGCCTCTTCTAGTCCCAATCATAAGGAGTAGCCTGGTATACATAATAGTTCAGCCAATTGGAAAAGAACAGATGGGCATGTGACCTCCAGCGGTTTGCCGGTTTTTTTTCGGGATTATCATGTGGAAAATAGTTTTCTGGCATGTCAATTTCAATGCCTTTTTCCTTATCTCTTAAGTATTCTTCTGCAAGGGTTGTAGCTTCGTATTCAAGGTGCCCGGTAATCATGATTCTTCTGCTGTCTTTGCTGGAAACAATCAATGCGCCGGCCTCATCTGAAGAAGCCAACAGCCTCAGGTCAGGATGATTTTGTAACGTCTCTTTGGGAATATCCGTATTCCTTGAATGGGGAGCAATGAATTCATCGTCAAACCCCCGTAAGAGTTCTTCGGTAGGGTCTAGGACCCTATGGGTAAATACGCCTGAGCACTTCCTGGGAAGGGCATATTTATTGATGCCATAGTGATGATATAAAGCAGCCTGTGCTCCCCAGCATATATGCAATGTGGACGTCACGTTCTGCTCTGTCCAGTCGAGGATTTCCTTCAGTTCATCCCAGTAGTGGACTTCCTCAAATTCCATCAACTCGATTGGTGCACCCGTAATGATCATGCCGTCATATTTCTTTTCTCTAACTTCTGTAAAGGTTTGATAAAACTCTTCCAGATGATAGTGTGATGTATTTTTAGAATCATATGTAGCGGTTTTTAAAAATGTTATGTTCACTTGGAGTGGCGTATTCCCGAGCAGCCGCAGCAGCTGCCTTTCTGTTTTTTCTTTTTCGGGCATTAGGTTCAGGATCAATATATTCAACGGCCGGATATCCTGTTTTGCAGCTCGGCTGTCATCCATGATAAAAATATTTTCTTTTTCCAGAATTTCTTTCGCTGGCAAGTGCAACGGGATTTTTATTGGCAAAGTATAACCTCCCTTTCGTAATCTAAAATTAATAATTTTTATTATAGTCTGAATTCTTTCGTGGAGCAATTGACTAAAGAGGAAATTTTATGACAAATAAATATTTTTTGCCTGATAGTAATTCTATGATGGTAAAATATAAAATGGTAAGCATATAGAGAATATCTGGGGGGATTGGAAATGGGAACAAATATTCAAGTTAAGTCAGATATTGAAATTGCTCGTGATAGTAAAATGAAGCCGATTGTTGACATTGCAGCGAGCATAGGCCTGGATGCTGATGATATTGAGCTGTTTGGTAAGTATAAAGCGAAGCTGTCTTCAGAAGCTTTGGCTAAGTTAAAAACAAAAGAAAGCGGCAAGGTCGTCCTTGTTACTGCGATTAATCCTACTCCTGCTGGTGAAGGCAAATCAACTGTAACGGTCGGTCTTGCGGATGCATTGAACAAACTTGGTCAAAAAACGATGATTGCCATGCGTGAGCCTTCATTAGGACCAACTATGGGAATCAAAGGCGGCGCAACAGGTGGAGGCTTCGCGCAGGTGCTTCCAATGGAGGATATCAATCTTCACTTCACAGGGGACCTGCATGCGATTACGACGGCCAATAATGCGCTTGCTGCTTTGATTGATAATCATCTGCAACAAGGTAACAAGCTGAACATCGATCAGCGCAGGATTGTTTGGAAGCGCGCGCTCGACTTGAATGACCGTGCACTAAGGAAAGTTGTCATCGGACTTGGCGGGCCGATGCAGGGTGTTCCTCGTGAAGACGGCTTCGATATTACGGTTGCATCAGAAATCATGGCTGTCCTTTGCCTTGCGAGCGACCTGAAGGATTTAAAACTCCGTCTTTCAAAGATGGTTGTTGCTTATAACTATGACAAGCAGCCTGTTACTGTAGGCGATCTTGGAGTAGAAGGGGCATTGACTCTGTTATTGAAGGAAGCGGTCAAGCCAAACCTTGTCCAGACGATCGAACATACTCCGGCATTGATCCATGGTGGTCCATTTGCGAACATTGCCCATGGATGCAACAGTGTCATCGCGACTGAGGCTGCATCCAAACTTGCTGATTTCGTCGTAACGGAAGCAGGATTCGGTGCTGATCTTGGCGCAGAAAAGTTCTTGAACATCAAAGCAAGAACAGCAGGGATTGATCCTTCAGCTGTTGTTATTGTTGCTACCATACGCGCTTTGAAAATGCATGGTGGAATGAAGAAAACAGAATTAGTAAACGAAGATGTAAAAGCCTTAAGAGATGGTTTCACAAACCTTAAAAAGCATGTTGAGACGATTTCAAGCTTTGGCTTGCCATATGTTGTTGCCATCAATCGATTCATTACAGATACAGAGCTTGAAACAAATACCTTGAAAGAACTGTGTGAGAATGCAGGGATTCCAGTTGCCTTGACGGAAGTATGGGAAAAAGGCGGCGCTGGCGGAGTTGAGCTTGCAGAGAGACTTCTTGACGTAATTGAAAAAAGCGAAAATACCTTTGCCCATCTTTATGACTTGTCCGATTCACTGGAGGACAAGATCAAGACGATTGCCACTCAGGTTTATGGTGCTGATGGAGTCGAGTTTTCACCGAAAGCTAAGAAACAGCTTGTTGATTTTGATGGATATGGCTGGAGTGTCCTGCCAGTATGTATGGCTAAAACGCAATACTCATTATCAGATGATCCTCAAAAACTGGGAAGACCATCAGGCTTCACTATTACAGTTAGAGAATTGAAGGCGTCAGTAGGTGCTGGATTCATCGTAGCATTGACAGGTGAAGTAATGACAATGCCTGGGTTACCGAAGCTTCCGGCGGCATTGAATATGGATGTTGATGAAGAGGGCAACGCTGTAGGATTGTTCTAAAAATAGTTTGAACCGACATGGTCAGTCCCGACTGGCATAATGGGACGTGAGGATTTCTTTCTTGCCGGCGTCCCACGGTTGGGCTGGCCATTTTTAATATGCAATCAAATGCTTAAAAGGAGTGGAAGCTTTTGTTTGACCCGACAGCTTATGAAAACATTAAAGTCGTAATCGAAGGCGATATATATGACAGGGATTTGAGCGGAGAAATAATCGTGATTGACCGCAATGACTGGATTAATACCGCCAAGCTGTCGCGTAAATATGAGATTTCTTTCACTAAAAGAGGATATGAACCGAATTTGTTGTCAGCAATGATGACCATCGAAGCCGGATTGGAGAACCTATCTGCAGAGCTGTTGGAAAGTGTGGACGCCAAACAGCTTGCAGGATGTAAAGTGAATATTTCTTTCTCACTTTTTCATAAAAATGATATGGATGTTTTTAAGGAAATTCAGAAAGTACTTGAAAATATATGGGGAAGGGATCGGGCGATTATGCAAACCGCAGTGATGAACCCTTTGGAGAATAAATCTCGCATCCAAACCCATGCGAAGGTCTCCTTCAACCGCCTGGTTTTCGAAGAACAGATCGACGATTTATCAGAAATGATCGATTATATGATAGCTTCACTGGAAAAATTAAAAAAATTATTGAGTGAATAATAATTCCTGCCTTCATGGCAGGAATTTCTGTGTTGTTTTCAGAATAGTCTATTAACGAGTAGATTTAAATATAGACTAAAAGTTCTATTCGTTGTGAGAGCCACATTTTTTGTACAAGCATTTATGTCCTTTAGTGAGTATAGGATGCTGTGAGGGAATTGGCGGGTATTTGGTAATCATGACAGTTAATAGAACTGAAAAATAAAAAAAGGGGGAGATTGTTTGAAGAAAATCGCCTGGGTTACTGATAGTACAGCCTACCTGGATGAGGAGTTAAAGAACCATCCCGATGTATATCAAGTACCGATGACCATTGTATTGGATGATGTAGAATATCTTGATGGAAGGGATTTGACTGCAGAGGAATTATATAAAAGATTAAAGACGCTGAAAACGGCCCCGAAAACATCACAGCCGCCTGTGGGCGCCTTTATGGAACTATATGAAAAGCTTGGAAAAGAATATGATCTCGTATTCTCAGTCCTGGTCTCATCCAAGCTGAGCGGAACAGTCGCCTCAAGTGTACAGGCTGCACAAGCCGTCAATATTCCTGTAATTACTTTTGATTCTAAAATTCTCACTTTTCCATTGACGTCCCTATTAAAAAAGGGAATTGCATTAGCTGAACAGGGGGCATCAATCGAGGAAATCAAGGAGAAGCTGGAAATCGTCCGTGAGTCCAATGAAACCTATGTGATGATTGGGAGCCTGGAGCAGCTGCATCGAAGCGGCCGTATGTCAGGTATGCAATTCTATCTAGGAAGCATGCTGAGTATTAAACCTATCATCAGTATTGAAGACGGCGTTTTGAATACAAAGGAAAAGGTCAGAAGCGATAAAAAAGCGCGAGAGAAAATATTTGATTATTTGAACCTCTCCAACGAGAAATACGGAGTTAAGGAAGTGTACATTCTCTACGGCCTGCATAAAGAGGTTGCTGACGAATGGCAAAGCGAGCTTGAAGCAAAATTTCCTGATATCCGTTTCCTCAGCTGCCCAATTGGAGCTGTAATCGGTGTACATGCTGGTGAACATACAATCGGGATCAGCTGGAATAATGCAGATGCATAAGTGCCAATTTGGCACTTTTTTCTTTAGGACCGTAAAAAAGATCAATCCAATAAATTTTGGGATTTATAGAGATAGTGTTTGATTGAAATCCTCTATCGGACAAACAGAAAGCAGAATCCTGAGGAAGTGTCCGATAGAAGATCTCTCTAATGGACAAAAACAGAGCGAACCAAGAAGAGAATGTCAGATAGACAGGCTGGTATTATAAACAGGGGGATAACATAAACCGCCAATTACTGTTCCAAATATATATGCACCTATCTCTGACCATTTCTGTGGTAAAATGGGTTCGGTAGGAAAGTAGGTGCAGAATATGAGAGATAAAATAGCAATGGCAGAGGAATTTGTAAAAACTGAGCTGGGCAAGGATTCTTCGGGCCATGACTGGCACCATATTGACAGGGTCAGGAAGAATGCCCGTCTTATATGGAGTAAGGAAAAGCAGGGAGATTGGTTCATCATTGAAATGGCCGCCTTGCTTCACGATATTCCAGATGATAAATTGAATGAATCGGAAGAAGCCGGATGGATGAAACTTGATTCATTTTTACAAAGCATACAATTAGAAAGCGAAACTACCTCAAGGATAAAGAGTTGTATCGAGTCAGTTTCCTATAAAGGCGGCAGGGTGATAGAGCTTGATAGTATGGAAGCGGAGATTGTCCAGGATGCTGACCGCCTTGATGCCCTTGGTGCGATCGGGATTGCAAGGACATTTGCCTTCGGCGGAAAGAAAGGCCATCCGATCTACGAGCCTGACCTGAATGTAAGGGGACAGATGACGCTAGAGGAATACAGAAATGGCGACAGTTCTTCGGTCAATCACTTTTACGAGAAGCTTTTAAAGCTTAAAGATAAAATGAATACTGAGCATGCGAGACAACTTGCAGAGGAAAGGCATAAATTCATGGAGACTTTCCTTGAACAATTTTACAGTGAATGGAATGGTAAGGCATGAAAATGATCACGATTGAAAACGTGACGAAAACATACGGGGAAAAAGAGCTTTTCGAGGGGATATCTTTTACAATCGGCGAGCGTGAGAGAGTCGGTTTGATCGGTGTGAACGGAACAGGAAAATCTTCCCTCCTCAAAATTGTGGCTGGCATCGACCAGCCGGATTCTGGCGATATCATATTTGCGAAAGATTATAAAATTTCATTTTTATCCCAGCAGCCTGAAATGGAACCGGATAAAAAGGTTCTTGATCAGGTTTTCAGCGGGGATGCGCCTATCTTAAAGCTGATGAGAGATTATGAGATTATTCTCTCTGAATTAGGCAAAAAACCTGATGACCCAGGACTTCAGGAACGATTTTATGACTTGCAGCGGAGGATGGATAGTTCTGATGGCTGGGATGCCAATACTGCTGCAAAATCCATTCTCATGCAGCTTGGGATTTCAGACTTCTCCAAAAAAATGGGCGAGCTTTCCGGCGGGCAGAAGAAACGTGTCGCACTCGCTCAGGTGTTGATTGAATCTCCGGATTTGCTGATACTTGATGAGCCCACGAACCACCTCGATTACGAGACGGTAAAATGGCTTGAAGACTACTTATCTAGATATTCAGGATCACTCCTGCTCGTCACGCATGACCGCTATTTCCTTGACAGAGTAACAAACAGGATTTTTGAACTTGATGGGGGAAATCTTTACAGTTATAAAGGCAACTATGCCAGCTTCCTTGAAGCCAAGGCTATCCGTGAGGAGAACGAAGCCGCAACATTTGAAAAGAAGAAGAATTTGTTCAGGCAGGAACTCGAGTGGATCAGGCGCGGGGCTAAGGCGAGGACAACTAAACAGAAGGCCCGCATTCAGCGCTTTGACAAACTAGATGAAGAAGTGTCAAATGTAAAGTCATCCGAGAAACTCGATATTTCTTTAAGTGGCAG
Organism: Mesobacillus boroniphilus; assembly: GCF_018424685.1. Classification (NCBI taxonomy): domain Bacteria; kingdom Bacillati; phylum Bacillota; class Bacilli; order Caryophanales; family Bacillaceae; genus Mesobacillus; species Mesobacillus boroniphilus. Next base: position 1,795,204 of record NZ_QTKX01000001.1, on the reverse strand, counting down.
CAGGCTGGGCAAACAGGTGCTTGAACTAAAGGAAGCAACGAAAAAATACGAAGATAAAGTGATTCTGGATCATTTCAATCTTCTCGTGAAGCCTGGGGACAGACTAGGGATAATCGGACGGAACGGGACAGGGAAATCTACTTTGCTAAATATACTCGCAGGCAGGATCATGCTTGATGATGGTGAAATCATTACCGGGCAAACCGTAAAGATCGCTTACTATACTCAAGAAAATGAAGATATGGACGAAAATAAGCGGGTGATTGAATACCTGAAAGAAACAGCAGAAATAGTCCATACAACGGACGGAAAGACAATTTCAGCTGCTCAAATGCTCGAGAGATTCCTGTTCCCTCCTTATGCACATGGAACTCTTATTAGGAAGCTTTCCGGTGGCGAAAAACGTAGATTATACTTGTTAAAGCTTTTAATGGAAGAACCCAATGTCCTTCTGCTGGATGAGCCTACGAATGATTTGGACACACAGACTTTAACTGTGTTGGAAGATTATCTGGAAGAATTCCCAGGTGTCGTCATCTCCGTCTCCCATGACCGCTACTTCCTTGATAAGGTCGTCGATTTGCTGCTTGTACTCGAAGGGAATGGTCAGACAGACCTGCACTACGGCAACTATTCAGAATACCTTGAAAAGCGGCCGAAACCAGAGTCTGCACCTTCAGTCCCTAAGAAGGAAAAGGTAGAGCAGACAGAAAAGCCGAAGAAAAAGAAACTGTCCTTCAAGGAGCAAAAAGAATGGGCAGAAATTGAGGATAAGATTGCAGGTACAGAAGCGCGCCTTGAAGAAGTGCAGGCGGAAATGGCCAATATCGGAAGTGATTTTGAAAAGGGCCAGGCCCTTGTGAATGAAGAGAAAGAGTTGAATGAGCAATTAGAGTATCTAATTGAAAGGTGGAGCTATTTATCCGAGCTCGCCGAAAACGAATAAGGCCTGGAATCCCAGGTCTTATTTTTTCTATCTTTTAAAAGGACCTCATCCCATGAATATATATTGCAACTTCGGACAGGTTCAGCGGAAAAAGAGGAAAAGTAGTCAGAAGTCTGAGCAACTTCCGATAGTTTCAGTGGAAAAAGCAGGAAAGTTGTCTGAACCAAGAACGACATCGGTCTGAAGGGCTGTGAAATGCTATCTAACCTTCATTATGTTAAAATGGCTTCATTCCTGAAAAATATAAAGGGGTGGGAATATGAAAATTGTATCAATTGAACCAACGCCAAGCCCGAATACGATGAAAATCAACCTGGATGAAGAACTTCCTATGGGCAAGAGCAATAACTATAAAAAGGACTCAGCGGCCGGGGCACCGGAAGTCGTTGTGAGCATACTTGATATTGAAGGGGTAAAAGGGGTTTACCATGTTGCAGATTTCCTGGCAGTCGAAAGAAATGCAAAATATGACTGGAAAGTAATCCTCCCTGAGGTGAGGAAAGCGTTTGGAGAAGATGCAGAGGAATCAGGGGACGATTCACCTGAAATCAATGAGCATTTTGGAGAAGTAAAAGTTCTTGTACAAATATATAAAGGAATACCTATGCAAGTGAAACTTACGGACGGCACAGAAGAGAAGCGGTTTGGACTGCCAGAATTATTTGTGAAAAAAGTAGGTGAGGTACAGACTCCGGATGATAACGTTGTCATGGTTCGCAGATGGAAAGAGCTTGGAGTCCGGTATGGGGAATTTGATCAGGTAGGAAATGACGTAGTGGAAGAACTTTTAGCAGCATATCCTCCTGAGAGGCTGGAGGAACTAGTAAAGCTGGCCAAAAATCCCGGCCAGGAAGCTCAGCTAAAAGCAGCAAAGAAAAAAATCAGGGTAACAGAAGCAGATTTGGACAACCCCGATTGGCGGATAAGGTATCAGCTTCTTGAGCAAATGGAAGATCCGACTATAGAGGACCTGCCGGTGCTTGAAAAAGCGTTACAGGATGAGAAAGCCTCTATACGCCGTCTGGCTACAGTTTACTTAGGAATGATTGAGGACCAAAAGGTCTTGCCATTATTGTACAAAGCCTTGAAAGATAAAACAGTCACGGTGCGCAGGACAGCGGGTGACTGCTTATCTGATCTTGGTTTCTTGGAAGCAATGGATGAAATGATGGAAGCGCTCAAGGACCCAAGTAAGCTTGTCCGCTGGAGGGCGGCAATGTTCCTATATGAAGTTGGTGATGAAAGAGCAGTGCCTTCATTGAAGAGTGCGGAAGATGATTCTGAATTCGAAGTAAGCATGCAGGTGAAATTGGCGATTGCCCGTATCGAGCATGGAGAAGAAGCTAAAGGCTCTGTCTGGAAACAGATGACCGAAGCCAGAAAACAATAAAACATTTATAAAGACACCCAGGATGTTCATCAATTATGTCCAGGGTGTCTTTTTGTAGGCAAAAAAAAGAATTTCACCTTGCACTGAAGTAATGTGAAAATGTATCCGCTTACTTATTTTTAATAATGAAAATATTTAGATAATTATTGCAATTGTCCGAGAAAACAGGTATTGTAGTGAATAAAAAATCGGGAGGGACATTCAATGGGAAAAGACTTAAGAATCAAGAGCCATGTATTTAGTGATGATGCAAGAAAGGCTCCGAACAGGGCTATGCTTCGGGCGGTTGGTTTCAGTGATGATGATTTCAGGAAGCCGATGATTGGAATAGCGAGTACTTGGAGTGAGGTGACTCCTTGTAATATACATATTGATAAGCTTGCAGTGAAAGCGAAAGAAGGTGCGAGGGCGGCAGGCGGGGCGCCGCTAATTTTCAACACGATCACTGTATCCGATGGAATTTCGATGGGAACGGACGGAATGCGCTATTCGCTTCCTAGTCGTGACTTAATTGCTGATTCGATAGAAACAGTGGTCCAGGGGGAAAGCCTTGATGGTTTCGTCGCAATTGGCGGCTGTGATAAAAATATGCCTGGCTGTATGATGGCAATTGCAAGAATGGACCTTCCTTCTGTTTTTGTTTATGGCGGTACGATTAAGCCTGGCAAGCTCGATGGGAAGGACATTGACATAGTGTCCGCCTTCGAAGGTGTTGGTCAATATAACAAGGGTGCAATCGGTGATGAACAGCTTCATAAGATTGAATGTCATGCTTGCCCAGGTTCAGGTTCCTGTGGAGGGATGTACACAGCTAATACTATGGCCAGCGCAATTGAGGCCCTCGGAATGAGCATGCCGGGAAGTTCATCACATCCAGCGGAAACCGATGAAAAGCGGGAAGATTGCTATAAAGCTGGTGAAGTAGTCTATCAGATGCTGGAGCAGGACATTCGCCCAAGACAGATTTTAACGAAGGAAGCATTTGAAAATGCCATTACGGTCGTAATGGCTCTCGGCGGATCCACAAATGCCGTTCTTCACTTGATGGCAATAGCCCATGCTGCTGAAGTCGACCTGACACTAGATGATTTCAATAGAATCCAGGAAAGAGTACCTCATCTTGCTGACTTGAAGCCAAGCGGTAAATATGTCATGCAAGACCTTTTTGAGGCCGGAGGGGTTCCGGCAGTAATGAAACTTTTATTGAAAGAAGGAATGCTGCACGGTAATTGCCTTACGGTTACGGGAAAAACACTCGAAGAGAATCTTAAGGAATTTCCTGACTTAAAACCTGGCCAAAAAGTAATCCGGTCTGCAGCTGAGCCTTATAGGAAGGACGGTCCACTCGTTGTTTTAAAAGGAAATCTTGCTCCAGATGGCGCAGTAGCAAAGGTATCTGGTTTGAAGGTGAAAAACATGACTGGACCTGCAAAAGTTTTTGATGATGAGGAGTCAGCATCCAAAGCAGTTATGTCGGATGAAGTAGTCGCAGGAGATGTATTGGTTATTCGCTATGAGGGACCAAAAGGCGGACCAGGAATGCCAGAGATGCTGTCATTATCAGCAATTCTCGTCGGAAAAGGCCTGGGAGAAAGTGTTGCATTGCTTACGGATGGAAGATTCTCGGGAGGCAGCCATGGGCTGGTTATTGGCCATATTGCCCCTGAAGCACAGGTTGGCGGTCCGATTGCACTGATTAAAGATGGAGATATGATTACGATTGATAGTGAACAAAGGCTGATCTCAGTTGCCTTAAGTGAGGAAGAGCTAGCTGCTCGTAGGCAAAACTGGACTCCACCGCCACTTCCAAAGAGAGGAGTACTGGCTAAATACGCCAGACTTGTATCTTGTTCCTCCAAAGGTGCCGTAACGGATCATTTTGAAGGAAAGTCAGTCCAGGAGCCCGTTCATTCCTAGTATGAGACGTTCTTTTATTGCGTTTGGTATAAATAATATAGTATGCTAACACTGCAAACTATCGTTTGGGAGGGAATTATTTATGTCAATGGCATATGAAGAATATATGAGACAAATGGTAAAGCCGATGCGTGAGGAATTGACACGTGCCGGTTTCAAAGAATTGCTTACTGTGGATGATGTTGAAGCGTTCATGGGAAATGCAGAAGGAACAACGCTTGTCGTAGTTAACTCTGTTTGTGGTTGTGCTGCGGGTCTAGCTCGTCCTTCAGCAACCCAAGCAATCTTACGAAATGAGAAGAAACCAGATCATCTTGTGACTGTTTTTGCTGGCCAGGATAAAGAAGCAACTGCAAAAATGCGTGAGTACTTCACAGATATTGAGCCATCTTCACCTTCAATGGCATTGTTGAAAGGCAAAGAAGTTGTTCACTTTATTCCTCGCCATGATATCGAAGGACAGCCTATGGAAGCAATCATGGATAACTTAACATCTGCCTTTGATGCTCATTGCTAGGTTCTGTTGTTTTCAGAGTTAAAAGGGAGATTTTCAGGGGGCAACTCTAAAAGAGCATTGTAGTTATGACCCTAAACAGCGATGGAATAAAAGTTGGAAAGGATGTCTATTGACGTCCTTTTTCTTTGTATTTAAATAGCGTCCGGGAGTGTTAGATGTGTTTGTGACAACAGCAGGCAGGACAAATGAGAATATGACAGCTAAAGCGAGAGCTATAGCCCTCGAGCTAAAAGCGGATTTCATCCCTAGGAAAAAAAGGTCAGTATCGGCGATCCAGGAAACAGTTAAGGATGACTGCCTGGTAGTTGGCAAAGACCGGCTTGAGCTTTTTCCACTGGGAGCTGCAGAGCCTTTCTTTTTTCACCCGAATTCCGCTATGTTCCGAATTAAAAGATTAATGAAAGGGGAAAGCGATCCTCTCATAGATGCAGTTAAACTGCAAGAAGGGATGAGTTTTCTTGACTGTTCGCTCGGTCTTGGTTCGGATAGTATCGTAGCTAGCTTTGTTGCAGGTGAGTCAGGATCTGTAACAGGTATAGAAGCAAGACCGGAGCTTGCATATTTAGTTAAAACTGGACTCAAAGCATGGGATTCAGGATATGAAGCAATTAATAAATCTATGGACAAAATAAAAGTAATGCAAGGATATTCAATAGAGTTCCTTAAGGGTCAGGAAGACAACAGTGTCGATTGTGTTTATTTTGATCCAATGTTCGATGAATCCATATTAGAGTCAGATGGAATCAGAGGCCTGTCCCACTTCGCTGTATATGATGGACTCTCACAAGAAGTCATTGAACAAGCATACCGTGTTGCCAGGAAACGAGTAGTCCTGAAAGACCATTTCAGAAGCAAGCGATTCGATGAGTTTGGTTTCAAAGTATACAGGAGAAAAACAGCTAAATTCCATTTTGGAGTCATAGAAAAAGAATGAGGCATAACCTCATTCTTTTTGTATGTAACAAATTCCACCCATTCTTGAAAATGGTCAGATGCCATTATTTTTCTCGTGACGGATAATAAATAGATGATACTGTCCGTCCATCTCATCTCAATTACGGATTAATCAGCAATTGCCAAATAGACAAAATAAGCGAGCATAAATAGGCTGGTTGCAACAAAGATCGATGTCCACTCCATACTTTTGACCTCCCTTTTTCACTTCAGTAATGAAGCCTCTAATATTTCCTTATTACCATTTTTGAAAAATCTGAAACCCTTTGCCCAATTTTACGTATAAACAAGTTATAATAATACTAAGTAAATTTATTATATTATTCCCAGTTCAAGCTATTTTTACGCAACAATATATAATTAGGCAGATTGCTATTTTTAAAGTTAATTATTTCTTATTTACATAAGGATGTGATCCACATGCCCGCATGGCTGCGCAAATCGCTCGTTGTCATGATCTCCATTGTCACTTTTGGGATGGTGTCTCCTGCCCAGGTGAATGGGTTTCTGACAACTACCGCTGAAAGATCAGAAAAATCGACCGCCACTGAAACAAGTTTCATTGATTCGCTGGGTGTTCCCCTAGATGAGGACGCGGAGAAGGACGCGTTCATTCATAGAGCAATGATGGAAGCGGAACAACAATCTTTTCAGAAATTCGGTGCAAAAATTGGTCCTGTGATTGAGGATGAATTCAGGCAAAGTGTTTTGCCAAACATCGAAAAGGCGATTGAAATGGTAGCTATCCAGTATCCTGGAGAAAAGCTGAATTCTCTCCGTATCACCGAAATGCCTGGTGGTGGTGAGTCGGAAAAAATATTCCATATAATCGGCGATAATGGAAAGGACATTATCCGGTTCCACGTGCGGAGGGACCAGCCGCCGAAGGATGGTTTCTGGTTTAATTTCCACTACCACACTTATCATGATAACTTCCAGAACCATTATGAGCTTGGGAGAATATTTTGGGCTAAAAATACCCCGCCTAAATGGAGAAGCTGAGGATAAAGATTGACGGATTTTAACCTCCGGAATACTGCGTAATGATCAATAAAACATGATTGAATCTCATTTATTTTGGCTGATTTAGGACTTAAATTAAGTAAAACGAAATAAGTTTTTATAGAGGCCCGGCTGATGCTGGGTTTTTCTATACAGAGCCTAAGAACCAAAAAAATGGGAGGAACATCTAGAATGGCAGACATACTACAAGGGTTTGTTGATACTTATGTCCAGTTTTTTAATTGGGATATGTGGGTCGAGGTTTTAACGGATCCTGTCAGCTGGGGGTTAATCGGTACACTCGTCATCCTTGAAGGGCTTTTATCTGCTGATAACGCCTTAGTGCTGGCTGTGATGGTAAAACATTTGCCGGAGAAACAAAGGAAAAGAGCGTTGTTCTATGGATTGCTTGGCGCATATGCGTTCAGATTCATAGCCATTGGAGTAGGAGTATATTTAATCGAGTTCTGGTGGGTGAAAGTAATCGGCGCAGGTTATCTTGCCTGGCTTGCAATCAAATACTTTATCGAAAAGAAAAAAGGGGAGAGCCAGGAAAACGGGGAAGTTGCAGGGATCAATCAGAGCGGACTGCTGATCCGGTTGTTTGGTACATTCTGGGGTACAGTTGCTGCAGTGGAATTAATGGATATTGCCTTCTCTGTGGACAGTGTCCTGGCGGCATTGGGCATCAGCGAGGAAGTGTGGGTCTTGCTTCTTGGCGGTATGCTGGGTGTTTTGATGATGCGAGGAGTTGCGGGAGTATTCCTTAGATTGATTGAGCGGATACCTGAACTTGAGACAACTGCCTACATCCTGATTTTTATCATATCCGCAAAAATGTTAGCTGGTGTATTCGGCATCCATATAGAACATGCCTATTTCTTTATCCTGTTGCTGATCACTTTTACGGCAACATTTGTCGTCCACTACTTGAATAAGAAAAAAGCTGAAGTAAACGGGCAGCAAAAGAATGTCCAATAATGGAATTCAGGAACGGATGCAGGTCTGTTCCTTTTTTTTCATTCCATGCAACTAATTTTGAAATAAAATGGGACTCGAATCCTACTTTTCGTGATACTCAGAGACCTCTCTTAATGTCCTCCTGACAAATAAGAATATGCAGGCAAATGATACATATATGAGTAAAAAGTTGCCTGTGAAGTGGAGGAACGGGGAGGCTGCTGGAGTGATTAAGAGAGTGAGAATAAGTGAATAAAACAATAAATCAAACAAAACAAGACCACCAGAGCACATAACTTGGCTGACTTTCCGTAATTCAAACTGCAAATTTTCAATAGGCTCTCTTTTATAAATAAAGCGCATGTGAATTCACCTTCCAGGTTTAAGTATTCATCTATATGCATGGACAGGAATAAAGGTGAAATCGGGATTTACGAACTTTCTTGAAACTTTTGAGGTTCTTGTCCGTACTGCTATTACAAGCCCAAAAGACGTTTCTTTATATGGTATGATTATTAGTATAATCAGACAATTTAAAAATCCTAATCATTAATTTTAGATTATCGTCCTCATCGGGAAGTGATACTATGTATTCACCAATAAACCAATTAATCATACATCGATTGCCTGTTACATACGACAATTGGTTGGACCTGTTAAATACTCCTGCAAGTGAGCGGCCATTTTATCAAATAGAAGGTCCTTTCACACATATCGGCCAAGTCACTGCCAGGTTCATCGGTATTCCGCATGATGAAGTGGAATATTATAACCAATTGTATGACTATGTTCACTCAAACAGGCTGATCTTGTTAAGCGATCATTCATTAAAAAATTCAATCAATCACCCCCATTTAAAATCAATACAAAAAATATACGAATTTTGCGATGAACAAAATTTCTCAATAAAACGCTTTGTGGAAATGCTGGATCAAGAAAAGTTACTGCCCACATTAGATAACTTCCTGATCAATAGACAAACAAGAGAAGCTGCGATTAATATGATCGATCTATATGCAAGAACGGAAAAAGGCGGGCTTGAGAGCAATGAGTTCATTACTGTTCTTAACGATGTCATTGGATGGGTCTTCCACCTTCTGAATCACCATCTAAAGAAAGCAGATCCTGAATGGGATATGCCTGCTTTTCTCTGGTATGGAAACTATCGGAAAAGCCATCAGTACCTATTATACTTTCTGATCGAACTTGGGTGCGATCTGGTTACTTTCACACCGGCGGGAAATGACGTATTAGCAATAACCGCACTGGATAGGTTGAATGCCTTTGTCCATATTTTCCCGGAGACAGGTAATCCGAAACCGTTTCCAATGGAAAAGAGTATGCAAACCACTACGGTGGCATACCTGGCATCAAGGGAAATTGAAAAAATCCTAAACTATGAAGGAACGTTTTTTTATAAACCATGGCAGTTGAGAGATTACGAACCCAAAGCCATTACCTTGAAGACAACGTATGACGAATTGTTTTTAGTTGGCAGGGAAAAGGCGATGATCAGACCATATTTTGAAGTGGAGAACAGAACGGTTAAGATTCCTGCCTTGTTTGCAAAAATTAATGGGGTTACCAGTAGTCGCCGTGAGTATTGGAATCGCTTCCATGGATTAATTTTGCAAGAAAATACATTTCTCGTTAAAAGTTTTCCATTTTCTCCGGGTGCAAACAATGACTTTCGATTCCATTATCATAAGTCTTTAGACAATGACGGCCTGTTAAATCCGGAAAAGATGGCAGGTGCCCGTGTTTGGAAGTATAACCACCTGCCTTCTGGTCTGCAAAAAGGCCTTGCCTCTGCAATCAGAAATCTATGTGCCATGCCAACACTGAAGCCGCAGAATAGTGAGAGTGAGGATGATGTCAAGGTATATTTGTTCAACCAGGCGATGCAGATACCGGAATTTGTATTGAAGATGCTTCAGAAGTTCGATTACTCCCAAAACGTGCCAAAGTTAATAGTGTTTAATAACCAGCTTAACGGATCGCTGACCAGGCCAGATGCTGCACTTCTGCTGTTATTAAATCAATTTGGTGTTGATTTAGTAATTTATAACCCTGCTGGTCACAGTGATATAGAAAAATACATCGATAAGAGCGCATTCGTATCCCACTGGCTGGAGGATGTTGTATTTGAACAAGAGCTAAATGAACCTTCCGTCATTAAAAAAGTAATTTATCAAGGGATCTTAAAAATCCTAAGGAGAGATTAAGCTCATGAATCCTGCTCATGATCAAAATGTCAGCCCTTCAATTGACAAGTCGAAGGTGCAGTTGAGTGAAGCGACGGTTTCCGATATAAAGTTGGCATTGAGGAATGAGCCTGAGGTACAGAAGCTGGCACGGAGCATTGATGAACATGATATCATCAACATTCTCGAATACGGGAAGGAGCCAGCTGTTGAAGTTTCCCGGTTATCTGATCAAATCCTTGGTGTTATGCGGACGAACAATGTAGAGGACTCAGGACAACTGCTCAACCATCTAGGCAAGATAATGGATCATTTTGACAAAAAGGATTTTGAAAAAACTTCCGGAGGACTGATCAGCAAGCTATTCAAGAGAAGAGAAAAGACAATGGATAGGCTGTATAGCAAATACCAGTCGATGGGAATGGAAATAGAACAGGTATATGTGGAAATCTCAAAATACCAGCATGAGATGGCAGAAACAACGACTATGCTTGAACGCATGTATGAACAGATCCATCAATATTACTTAACACTTGAGAAATATGTGGTGGCTGCAGAACTGAAGCTGAATGAATTGAAAACAAACAAGCTTCCGCAACTTGAACAAAATGCTTTGAATGGTGATCAAATGAGGTCAATGGAACTTGATTCACTATGTAATGTGATTGAGCTCCTTGAACAAAGAATCTATGACCTTGGAATTGCAAAAATGGTCGCTATGCAGACTGCGCCTCAAGTAAAGCTGCTTCAGCGAGGTAATGCGAAGCTCATTGCAAAAATCAACTCGGCATTTGTAACGACCATTCCCATTTTCAAGAATGGTTTGATACAGGCCGTTGCAGCAAAGAGGCAAAAGTTGGTGGCTGATTCAATGAAAGAGCTTGACCGGCGGACGAATGAGGTAATGATCAGGAATGCCCGGAATATTGCCAGTCAAAATGTTGATATTGCCCGCCTATCAGGTACACCAGGCATCAAGGTTGAGACGATTGAAGAATGCTTTAATATTATCCTGAAGGGGATGCAGGAAACAAAGGTCATTGAGGAAGAAAATAAGCGCCTCCGTGAAGAAGGGAAGCAACGCTTAAATGAGCTTCAGGAAAACTTTAAGAATAGTAAGCAGCAATAACTGCTTAATAACTTGAATGACTCATCCAAATCTGGTTTGGATGGGTTTTTTTGATTGCGAAATTATAATGAAATGCGTTAGTACCTTCCTGAAATTCTCAGCCAGCAGGCAAGCGGTCATATGTTATAATTTTAGTAGATTACTAATGGGTAATTCCCTCAGAAAATCCACCATTTTTACACCTCGAGAAATAAACACCAGGGAAGGGGAAAATAAATGCGAAGGCTTTTTCAAATATTCTTGGTTATCGTACTTTCCTTCACGCTGCTCGGCAGCTCGAATGCCAATATGGATGGCATTTTTCTATATGAATATCCTAAACAATCCTTACTATATGAATCTCTGCAGCCTGAAGACGTACGTCTTGCTGGTAAGTTGATTGTTTTGCCAGAAAAGGACTTTGACCAGGCAGAAGCGGCGAAGATTATTAACAGGCTTACGATTCTTCCTGAAAACATGATACTAAAAGCGGTAGACAGCAATATTAAAGTGAAGTTATTTGAAGGCAGATTGACGGATAATCCAACGGCGAGCCACTTGAAGGGGATCGTTCCGCGAGGCTATACATCTAAAAAGACATGGGATCAGGTACCCGGGATTGGAGGATCTAGGACCGTTCTTGTGAAAATTGGCAGCAGTGAAAAAGGAAAGGGACACGGTTCTGTCAATCTCGAACTGCATGAATTTGCACACTCACTTGACCGCCATGTTTATGACGGAATCAGGCAGGAGGAAAGGTTCCTGGAAATCTGGAAGCTTGAAAGCCGGCTGCTCTTCCCAGGCCGTGCCTATTTCCTAGATTACCCTGAGGAATACTTTGCCGAAAGCTTTGCGATGTTCTATATTGGCGGATTGCCGGCAAAACTGCTTAGGGAAGCTGCACCGCAAACCTATCAATATATCGAAGGCCTCAAGTAGGCCTTTTTTGCTATTCTAGTGCATTTCGGCAGGGAATATGGAATCAAATAGCAAAGTAATAAGAGAATTCGAAATAAGGATATATTCTTCCACCATTGGTGATTTATTTGCTAAAATAAGAAAAAGAAATCGAACGTTTTGAAGGGCAGGGAGATTCATGAAACAATATCTAGAGCTTTGCGAACATGTCTTGAATACTGGTGTGAAAAAAGAAGATCGTACAGGTACCGGTACTATCAGTACTTTCGGTTATCAAATGCGCTTTAACCTCCAGGATGGATTTCCGCTGCTAACAACAAAAAAACTCCACTTGAGATCAATCATTCATGAACTCCTTTGGTTCCTGAATGGCGATACAAATGTGAAGTACCTGCAGGAAAATGGGGTACGCATCTGGAATGAATGGGCAGATGAAAAAGGCGAACTCGGCCCGGTCTATGGCAGCCAGTGGCGGTCGTGGACAGGTGCAGATGGAGAAACGGTGGACCAGATTTCCGAATTGATCCATACCATTAAAACCAATCCTGATTCGAGAAGGATGATTGTCAATGCATGGAATGTGGCTGAAATCGATAAAATGGCTCTGCCTCCATGTCATTGTATGTTTCAGTTTTACGTAGCCGATGGCAAGCTTTCCTGTCAGCTATATCAGAGATCGGCAGATGTATTCCTGGGCGTGCCATTCAACATCGCTTCCTATGCTTTGCTGACATTGATGGTCGCTCATGTATGCGATCTTGAGCCGGGCGAGTTCGTCCATACTTTCGGGGATACCCATATTTACTCGAACCACGTGGAGCAGGTTAAACTGCAGCTTACCCGGGATCCTAAGCCATTGCCGCAAATGAAAATCAACCCTGAAGTCAAGTCAATATTTGACTTTAAATATGAAGATTTCGAGTTGGTCAATTATGAAGCGCATCCACATATCAAAGGGGTTGTCAGTGTATGATATCGTTAATTTGGGCAATGGATGAAAATCGAGTCATCGGATATCATAACCAGCTCCCGTGGAGGCTCCCAGAAGATTTAAAGTTCTTCAAGCGAGTAACGATGGGACATCCAATCATGATGGGGAGAAAAACGTTCGAGTCGATCGGCAAGCCTCTCCCTGGAAGAGAAAATATCATCGTAACACGTGATGAAAGCTACCAGCAGGATGGTTGTGTAGTCATGAATTCCATTGAAGATTTCATGGGTTATGCAAAGGAAAAAGAAGAAGAGGTTTTCGTCATCGGCGGTGCGGAGATTTTTAAGGAAGTATTGCCAGAGGCGGACAAGCTCTATTTAACAATGATCCATCATCAGTTTGAAGGAGATACCTTTTTTCCGGTTTTTGACATAGAAAAGTGGGAGCTTGAATCAAGGGAAATCGGACTGAAGGATGAAAAAAACCCCTATGACTATGAGTTTTTAATTTATAAGCGGAAGTAGGAATGCAGTCGCTTTAAGGACTCTTTAAATTATTGAAAACAGGAGGTGTGGAATGTCATTATTCCACACCTCCTGTTTAACTCTGAGCAGTCATTTAGGACTGCTCTTTTTCTGCATAATTTTCCGATACATATAGTCTGGTAACATTAAATCCAGTATAATGACAACAGAATAACCTTAGGAGGAAACAATGCTTCGATTAATTGCGTGTTTTTTGTATATGGGTGGCTTTCTTGTTTACACCATACCCAGACTTTCTAGATTAAAAAGATTGCCGGAAGATTTGAAACCAGATATTAAAAAGAAACTGATTCATGAGACGCCAAAAAAATGGGCAAAAACATTCATGGGAATGACAGGGTCACAGGTGGAGATAGTGGGACTTCATAATATACCTGAAGGTCCGGTGTTGTTTGCCAGTAACCATGAAGGTAATTTTGACATACCAGTACTAATTGGGGTCATTGAAAAACCTTTTGGCTTCATTTCGAAAATTGAAGTGAAGAAGGTTCCGGTTTTATCGTCCTGGATGGAAGCTATTGGTTGTGTTTTTATTGACCGGAAGAATCGTGAAAAAGCAGCTGGCTCAATTATTTCAGGGGTGGAACTTTTAAATAAGGGGAATTCACTCGTGATTTTTCCGGAAGGAACGAGAAGCAAGGGTGGTCCTGTAGGTCTTTTTAAAGCAGGAGGCTTCCGACTTGCCAAAGATTCTGGGGTTCCGATCGTGCCAATTTCAATCCAGGGTACGGCTGATGTATTCGAGAAAAACGGCCGTCTTGTCAAACCTGCAAAAATAAAAGTCATTATAAGTCCTCCGGTATACAGCCGCCAATATAAGGATAAAGACTTAATTTCCCTTGCTGAAGAAATAAGAGATATAATCATTCAATCCCGGAAAGTAAAAAGGATTGCCTCATAAATGACTCCTTAAAATGTCAACAGCCCCTGCATGTCGCAGGGGCTGTTCATTTTCAGAAAAATGGCTGGATGAATTTATGGAGTTGTTATTCAAATTGTGCAAGGCTTTTCATCATTTGGGTGAATTCTGCAGGTATGCAAAAATCATCTGGTTTGAAGTTGTCGCGAATCCACTTTACCATTTCCAGCGGACTATTGAAGTACTCCCCGCTTGTATCACTTTTCCGAATCATGTAGCGGCCATTATCCTCATCAAGTGTAACTTCTACCGGTAAAGCCCCGTCATAACTGTTTAAAAAAAATTCCATTTCTCATTCCCTCCAGCGTATTTTCGTTATTATATGTTATTTTACTACCATTTTATTCAACATGAAAGCCTATAATTTTAAATATTTAAAAAATTCAATCGACATGCATATTTTTCATGTTATAATGGACAAATTAATATTTTGCAAAGTGAGGGTGACAGAATGGAACAAGAAACAATGAAGAAAAAATGGGTGAGTGTAGAGGACATCTTGATTGCCTATCGGCATCTGAAAGAGGTTGTTGCCCACACTCCATTGCAATTGAATCAACGATTGTCTGAAAAATATGAAGCTGATATTTATTTGAAGCGCGAGGATTTGCAGCATGTCCGCTCTTTCAAGCTAAGGGGCGCTTATTATTCAATGAAGTTATTGTGGGAAGAAGGGCTTGATAATGGTGTGGTATGTGCAAGTGCAGGGAATCATGCTCAAGGTGTAGCATACGCTTGCCGACAGCTCGGAGTGAATGGGAAAATTTTTATGCCTGCGACAACTCCTGGGCAAAAAATCAGCCAGGTCGAAATGTTCGGGCGTGAGTTCGTTGAGATTGTCCTGGTAGGGGATACATTCGACGATTCTTACCGGGAGGCGCGTAAATGTGCTGAAAAAGAAGGAAGGGAATTCATCCACCCTTTCGATGATGAAAAAGTAATGGCGGGACAGGGAACCGTAGCAGTGGAGATCTTAAATGATTGTCAGAATTCTGTTGACTATATCATCGCTAGTATTGGTGGCGGAGGCTTGATGGCAGGATTGAGTACATATATAAAAAGCGTATCACCGACGACCAGGCTAGTTGGCGTTGAGCCTAGCGGTGCAGCATCCATGAATGCTGCTTTTGAACAAAATAGTGTTATCCCCTTAAAAGAAATCGATACATTCGTAGATGGTGCCGCTGTAAAATGTGTTGGCAGTAAGACATATGAAATTTGCAAGGAAAATGTCGATAGACTTGTTGCAGTTCCTGAAGGGAAAGTGTGTTCATCCATTCTGGAGCTATATAATGAGCATGCGATTGTGACTGAGCCGGCAGGAGCTTTGCCAATTGCATCCCTCGATCTTCTCAGAGATGAGATAAAGGGAAAGTCTGTTGTATGTGTCATAAGCGGCGGCAATAATGATATCAGCAGGATGCAGGAGATTAAGGAAAGGTCGCTGCTCCATGAAGGACTGCTGCATTACTTTATTGTCAATTTCCCGCAGCGTGCAGGTGCTTTGCGTGAATTCCTCGATGATGTCCTGGGACCTGGGGATGACATCACCAGGTTTGAGTACACAAAGAAAAATAATAAAGAAAGCGGGCCTGCACTTGTAGGAATCGAATTGAAGAATAAGCATGAATACAAAAGGCTGATTTCCAGCATGGAGAATAAGGGTTTTGCCTTCATGGAATTGAATAAGGATAATCAGTTGTTTAATTTACTGGTATAATATTAATAATAGATAATTAAGGATAGATGTTATAAAATAAGAAATGTCACACATAGTTAGATTACGGAGCCCTTTGTGAATTTCTTATGAACTTTCACAGCATTCTTCCACTTTGGGGAGTAAAAGTACTATAATCATAGTAGATTTACAATATGAAAAAGGAGATGTTGATATGTTATCAAACATCGGAGTTCCTGGATTAATCTTAATCCTTGTTTTAGCCTTAATTATCTTTGGACCTAAAAAGCTTCCTGAGATCGGCCGTGCTTTTGGCCAGACGCTTCGAGAATTCAAGAAGTCAACTCGTGAATTGACAAGCGATGTCATGGATGAATTTGAAGAAGAAAAGAAGGAAATTACAAAAGTTACTAAATAAGGTGTAAGATGCTTTTGTCTTACACCTTTTTCCTTAAAAGGCTTGTAAATGACAGGCTTTATTCAAGAAGTGCACCAAACGGAATTGGCAGGGGATTGTTATATGGAAGATCAAGAATTAAATCTGGTGGATCATCTCGATGAGCTGCGGAACAGGCTGATCATTTCGGCTGTAGCATTCATTATTTTCTTTGGTATAGGCTTTTTCTATGTTAAAGAAATATATAACTTTTTTGTCCGGGACTTGGACGTTAAGTTAATAGTCTTAGGTCCAAGTGATATCGTATGGATTTACTTCATGCTTGCCACCATCATCGCTATTGCAGGTACGATTCCGGTTTTGGCCACCCAGATTTGGCTTTTTGTCAAACCAGCGCTCAGACCGATTGAGAGGAAAATATCGCTTTCATATATCCCGGCGTTATTCATCCTATTCATCGTTGGCCTTGCTTTTGGCTACTTTGTGATTTTCCCGACAGTTCTTAATTTCCTGGTGGAACTTAGCGGGGATATGCTTGTAACGAACTTCACGGCGGAAAAGTATTTCAAGTTCATCATGAACATGACATTACCATTTGGAGTTTTGTTCGAATTGCCGGTTGTCGTCATGTTCTTGACATCTCTTGGAGTTATTAATCCTTACGTTCTAGTAAAGGTCAGAAAGTATGCTTACTTTATACTTATTGTGATTTCAGTCATCATTTCACCGCCTGAT
Source organism: Mesobacillus boroniphilus (assembly GCF_018424685.1). Classification (NCBI taxonomy): domain Bacteria; kingdom Bacillati; phylum Bacillota; class Bacilli; order Caryophanales; family Bacillaceae; genus Mesobacillus; species Mesobacillus boroniphilus. The sequence continues at coordinate 1,778,083 of NZ_QTKX01000001.1, read as the reverse complement.
TTCATGTCAGATATCCTTGTTACGATTCCGCTGCTGGTTTTGTATGAAATCAGCGTGAACTTATCCAAATTTGTTTACAGACGGAAGCTCAAGAAGGAAAAAGAGTGGCAAGAGCAATACGGTGATATGGAAGAGGAAAACGATGAGGAATCATCCTTGTGAAAACGGATATGGACCAATAATCACAAGCAGTAAAACCAGTCAATCAAACGTGTGGATTTTCCACACGTTTTTTTGTACTCAGAACAGAATCCTTGCTTAAGACCCTCTAGCGAATATTAACAATTCTGTGTTAAAGCTTATTGTTGTTTTTAAATCCTGTTGATTGAAGTGGAAGGCGCGCAGACTCCTCCGAAAATGCTAACGCATTTCCCTCGTGCGTGGGCAGGTTTAAGGAAGTTTAATCAAAGTCCTGCGGGATCAGCTGGACAGGTGAGACACCGCAGGAGCTTGCTCCGAGGAGGCCCACCGCCAGCCCCAAGGAAGAATTTGCTCTTCGAAAAAGCCGGCAGTTAGGCTTTTTCATAATTCTTCCCGCGGAAAGCAAAGCGCCTGGAACGGAAATCAACAGCCTAATTTAACACCGCCAACTTGTAAAAAAACGAGGTGCTGGCTTTTACTTTAATCGAAACAAAGTTTACGAAAAGAGACTAAAAAAAATATTATTATCCGCGTAAACAGACACATTTCGACCAGGGTTTAGGGTATAATATAATCAAACGGGTATAAAAGAGGATTGATATTTTGTTATTCAAAAGCCTAGAGTTCAAAAATGTTGTTGGACAGAAGGTTAAAGTCGTGGACATTCCTGTGTTGGAAGAAGAGAGCACCTATTATTTTATTATCCAAGTCCGTTTGCAAACTTTTATAACAGCAATCTACCAGGAAAGAAACGCAAAAAAGTTTTATTCTTTTAAAGAGTATTTAAAAAGAGTTATGAAGTGGCCGGATTATGAGCAGTTATTCAAATCGGCTGAATTGAAAAATAACGCCTGATGATTCATTTTTGAAGCGCCTGACAAAGGGCGCTTTTGTTCTTTTATAGCTTCGTTATTGCCTAATCATAAAGAGTGGGTCCGAATCTACTATATTTACTGAAAGTGTGTTGCTAGCATTCTAAGTTGTACTACAAGAATGTATGTAAATAATTTTAATTTGCATATGAGAATAGGTATAATAGTCATAGTGGAGTGTTTTTGATAGGGATGTGAATTTATGACTAAAATCAAGATTGTAACTGATTCTACTTGTGATTTGAATGATGAGCTCATCAAAAAGTGGGGGATTATCGTTGTCCCATTATCAATTTCTATTAATGGTGAAAATTATTTAGATAGAGTGGATATCAGCCCAAAAGAATTCATGGAAAAGATGAAAGCTTCTCATGAATTGCCAAAGAGCTCGCAGCCCCCTGCCGGGGAATTTTTGAAGGTGTATGACGAGCTGGCCGCGGATGGTTTTGAAATCATCTCAATACATATGACAGGCGGTATGAGCGGTACAGTACGTTCTGCAGAAAGTGCCGCCCAGATGACAAGTGCAAAGATAAATGTGGTTGATTCCCGCTTTATTTCAAAAGCATTGGCCTTTCAAGTTCTTGAGGCTGCCCAGATGGCCGCTGACGGTAAATCAGCTGAAGAAATCGTAACAAGGTTAGATGAGATAAGAGAAAAGACCAGGCTTTTTGTCGTTGTTGATACCCTTGAGAATTTAGTTAAGGGAGGCCGGATTGGCAAAGGAAAGGCAATGATCGGCTCTTTATTGAACATTAAACCGATCGCCTCACTCGAAGGTGGAGAATATACACCTGTCTCTAAAGCAAGAAGTCATTCGCAAGTTGTAAAGTACCTTAGAAATCAATTTGCCGCAGATACAGAGGGTAAAACCATTAAAGGAGTAGGGCTTGTTCATGCAGAAGGAGAAGACCTCGCCGAGAAAATAAAGAAAACCATTTTTGAAACTTCAGGATATGATGACTTTTTCATCGAAGAAACAACGCCAATTGTAAGTACTCATACCGGCCCAGGCGCCATAGGATTCATGTATTATTTTGAATAAAAGATATCAAAGGATCTATCGTTCAAGTCCTGAAGTTTACAGCTTCAGGACCTTTTTATGCCTCTTTAACTAATCAAAGTTTTTTAAATATACAGGATAATTATTGGGTTGTGTCGAATATTTTCAAATATTCACTTTATGATAGAACGGAATGTGACAATGAAAATATGAAGCTTAATGTTAAGAACCTGCCGTTATTTAAAAAGATATTGATGTTTTCATTTATGATCACAACTGTCGTTGTGGTGTCCATAATGGGAACAAGCTTCTACCTGCAGTCCAAACAACTGAAAAGTCAAATGGCTGACAAGGTTGAAGGAGTCGCAGGAATTTGGTCATCTACACTGGACCCTGAAGATATTAGAAAGGCAAATGAGTTTAGGGATGAGTCCAACCCATCGATCAGGCGGCTAGAAAAACTCCTGACCATGGTAGGCGATAAAAGTGCTTCATTCCTGGGGGCTTATATTATTCTGCCTGAAGAATATCCAAATCAAAAAGTTTACATACTGTCTGCATCTGATATTTATAGGGATTACTCATTCGATTCTCTAATGTTCTATGATGCAGGGGAAGAATTTATAAGTGCATATCGAAATACCCGAGAAAAGAGGGCGATAACGAGTACGGATATTTTCACTGATCAATATGGGTCTTGGATTTCATCCTTTGCCCCGATTACTGATCATAATGGAAATGTAGTAGCCATTCTTGGAATAGATGCAAAGGCATCCGTCATCAAGGATAATCAAATGGAAATTCTCTTGCTGTTATTATTGCAGATGGCCGCCATCTTAGCTGCTGTTTATGTAATCCTGAATTGGGGCCTTAAGAAGGTCATGAAACCAGTAGATGACTTGTTTTTTGGCATAAAGGAAATCAGTTCTGGCAATTTTACTGTCACGCTGCCTGTTCATGATCAATCAGAGTTAAGTTTATTAAGTAAAAAGTTTAATGAGATGGCTTCCCAGCTCTCCCAACTATTCGAGAGGGTTTCAGCCGCATCAAAGCAATTGGGCCAAACATCGCTGGAGGATAAGGAATCCCTATTGTTAGAGGAAGCGATTAACACAATGGAGGATATATTCGAACGTACAAAACTTCAGCAGGAGCTTCAGCGTGCTGAGAAAATGAACGCGATAGGCCAGTTGGCTGCCTCTGTTGCCCATGAAATCAGAAATCCTATGACTGTTGTGAAAGGTTTTCTACAGATTTTCCTTTCTAAAGAGATGAGTGAAGAAGATCATATGTATTTAAAACTGATGATTGAAGAACTAAACAGAGCAGAGACAATAATAAATGACTATTTGAGCCTGGCAAGACCTGATGTTGGAAAGCTTGAAATCATTAATGGGAGCGAGATGACGGAGCAGGTCATGGATTTGATGAGTTCATACGCCATGATGTCAAAAAACATTTCCTTGCATATTGAAATAAGGGACCAGGTTAATATCAGGGGCAATAAAAGTGAATTAAAACAAGTGCTGATCAATATCTTAAAAAATGGTATTGAGGCGATGGGTGATGGCGGAAAGCTTAGCATGACACTGAAAAAGCAAGGAGATTTCGGTGTATTTATCATAGAAGATACAGGCATTGGCATGACTGCAGAGGAACTATCAAGGCTTGGTACGGCTTTTTATTCATTGAAGGAGCGAGGGACAGGCATGGGGCTGATGGTATGTTACCAGATAGTTGAAAGAATGAAAGGACAAATAAAGGTATCAAGTAAAAAAGGAGAAGGTACCACTTTTGAGATAATGGTCCCATTATTAATGGAAAGCCCTGAGTAAAATTCAGGGCTTTTTAAATTTTTGCCATTATTTTCAAAATGTCAAAATATAATTTGAAAAGGAGGTGACCGGACCTTGGTGAAAAAAGTGCTTTTCTTTAGTGATTTCGGAATAGATGATAATATCGCTGTATTATATGCGTTTTTTAATAAAGAAATAGATTTGGTTGGTGTAGTCGCCGATTACGGCAATGTATCAAAACAAGATGCGCTGCGAAATGCAGCTTATTTGCAGAAGCTTACAGGGAGGCCTGATATTCCAGCTTTTGCAGGTGCAGAACTGCCATTGACAGGAGAAAGGCCTGAATATGTACCGGACGTCCACGGCATTGAGGGGCTGGGGCCAATCATTCCTGATATTGAAGTGGATTACACTCTTGAAAACTTCCATGGCATCCAGGAAATCATCGAAAAAAACCCGGATGAAATCATTATAGTCAATGTAGGCAGGCTATCATCGCTTGCAGCTGCTTTCATTCTCTATCCTGAAACTATGAAAAAAGTAAAAGATTTTTACATTATGGGTGGTGCATTCAATGAACCTGGGAATGTCACGCCAGTGGCTGAAGCGAATTTTTATGGTGATCCGTATGCAGCAAATATCGTTATGGCACAGGCAAAACCTCCTGTGAAAATCATTCCGCTTAATGTGACAAGTGGATCGATTGTGACGCCTGCCTTAATCAATGAGCTTGATGAACATTACCAATCTATAGGTAGTGAAGTAGGAAAACTAGTGAAGCCAATGTTTGACTATTACTACAAGTTTTATAAGGGGAGGAATCCTGATTTGACTGGGGCTCCTCTCCACGATGTTCTGACCCTATGGGCGTTATTGAATGAAGAACGAGTAGTTTTCCACGATATTCCTGTTAAAATTGTCGTTAACAGGGGAGAGGCATTTGGGCAGAGCATAGGAGATTTTAGGGATTCAAATGATAAAGCAGATTATCCAGTCCATAAAGTAGCTGTTAACTTTAGTTATACAAACTTCATTAGAGATTTCTTCACAACGATGAAAAATTCACAAATCGATAATGGCACAGGATAAATGATGTAATTTTTCATACTTCTTTCATACCTTTTTCTTTCTTCTCTCAAATGCGTCTGCTAGAATTGTCTATGGACATTATTTGAAAGATTGCAGGTGATGGTTTTGAAAAAGGTTTATACGATCCTCATGCTTACGGCAGTAGTCATATTTGCTGCGGGGTGCGGAAACAGCGGCCTAAAGGATGCGAAGAACTATCCTATCGAGGATTTTACTTTCACGAATCAAAATGGTGAATCTGTTAGTAAAGCGGATTTGAAAGGGAAAGTCTGGATGGCCAGCTTTATATTTACGAACTGTGCGGATGTGTGCCCGCCAATGACGGCCAATATGGCGAAGCTTCAGGATATAATTAAGGAAGAAGGACTTGAGGACGTCGAGATTGTTTCCTTCAGTGTAGATCCTGCTGTCGACAATCCTGAGGCACTTAAGGAGTATGGCAAGAAATTCAATGTTGATTTCAAGAACTGGTCGTTCCTTACAGGCTATACACAAGAAGAAATAGAAAAATTCGCACTTGAAAACTTCAAAACACTTGTCAAGAAACCGGAGACAGGGGATCAGGTTATTCATGGCACTGATTTTTATCTTGTCGATCAAAACGGGGATATGAGGAAATATTATACTGGGCTGAAAGAAGTCCCTTTTGAACAAATAATTGAAGATATTAAAGCACTTCAATAGGCCGCATATGTGGCCTGTTTTTTTGGGTCAAGAAATAAGCTTACCCAGCTTGAATAAATTAAAATAAACATTTCATCCTTCTAGTACGTTGTAGATGCGGCAGATAAGGGTAAAGATGGCATATAATGCGTGAGAAACGTCTGAAAAGGCATTAAATGATATAATGATTATACTTTTAAAGGTAGGTGATTAATATTGTTGAAGAAATTCACCTTACTTTATGTAACACTGGCCATGATATTAGGATCCTGCAGCCAGTTTGAAAGTTTGCAGAAAGGGAACTTCAATAAGGTCAAGGAAACGGGAATGGAATTGAAGGAAGCATTGCCGACTTCATTCTTTCCAAAGGATTTGCATATTGTTTCTGCGGGGGATTCACTCACCCAGGGTGTAGGAGACAGTACGAACATGGGAGGATATATCCCATACCTTGCCGAGCAGCTTGAAAAAGAAAAGACCATTAAGAATGCGAATTTCGAAAATTTTGGTGTGAGAGGAAACAGGACTGACCAGCTTCTGAAAAGGCTGAAAGACAAAAATGTACAATCTTCTATAAAGGAAGCCGACCTGATTATATTAACAATCGGCGGGAATGATTTAATGAAGGTTGTCAAAGAGAATTTTTCCAGTCTGAAACTAAATCATTTCAAAACAGAACAAAAGTTGTTTGCAGAACAGCTGCAGAAAATCTTTTTATCAATCCGAAACCAAAATCAAGAAGCTCCTATCGTTTTAGTCGGACTCTATAATCCATTTTACAACTGGTTTGCGGATGTAAAGGAAATGAACCAAATAGTGGATGAATGGAACTTTCAAAGCCTTTCAATAGTTGGGCAGGACGGAAATGCTTACTTTGTCGACATTCATGATATTTTCCTTAATAATGAAGAAAATCTGTTATATACTGATTATTTTCACCCAAATGACCGTGGGTACCAATTAATTGCTGATCGGATATATGAAATCCTTGATAAGCAGGTCATTGACTCGATGACTGACTAACGTCATAAGACTGGGAAGAGGAGTTACAAAGATTAATGAGAAATAACAAGTGGAAAATCGGATTTTTTATTCTTTTAGGTATCATGGCTGCAGCCCTCCTATTAGTTTGGGGCCTCATCACCTCACCAGTTGAGGAAACAAAATTAGAGCAAGGAACGAATGGTGCTGATCAGGATGATGTTGCATTTAATGTATCGACCAACAAACGGGATTTAAACAGGGTTATTAATCATTACTTAGAAGAAGAAGCAAAAAAAAGTCAGATCGATTATCAAGTATTGCTGACAGATGAGGTAGAATTATATGGAACGCTTCCGCTCTTCAGTCAAGAATTGGAATTGAGGCTGACCTTTGAACCGCAGGCATTGAAAAATGGTGATTTAATTTTAAAACAGAGATCAATTTCAGTAGGGAAACTTAAACTTCCTGTATCAACGGTACTTAAATTTGTCCGGGACAGCTACGATTTGCCGGATGCTGTAAACATCCAGCCAAAGGAAGAAAGAGTATACGTATCTATGCAGAGGCTGAAGCTGAAAAGTGATATCAAGGTCCGTGTAAATGAATTTGATTTAACAAAGGACAACATTAAATTTACCCTGCTTGTTCCAGCAGATTAAGAAGGTACTCTTTAGGGTGCCTTCTTTTTATATTTTGCGCTTTTCAAGGTGAGGAAAAGAGCAGGAAAATATGAAACTTTGATAGTAAGTGTCATTTAGAAGCGTGAAATGAACTCTTTGCAGAAAAAAGTGAGGCCGGTCACCCGGCCTCATTAACCTTGCAATAAGATTACTTCAATTGGAGGTTCTCCTTTTGCAGTGCCCACCGCAACGATTGTGTACGCATTGTTAGGCTCCAATTTGACATCGGGGATGGTAACTACCGTATTCTTAGTTCCGGCAACTTTTGCTTCCAGCGTAACGGTCATAGGGGTCAGGGCCAGATAAGTAGTAGCCTGTTTATAGGGCACGTTCGGAAATATGACATCTCCATTTTTTCCTGTGATATCTACAGCCGGCGCATCCGGAGAAAGGTGGATAAATCTGGCTTTAGTTTCTCCTACCGGTGTTTGTGGTTTGTCTTCAAATGTTAGTAGCCTAAGGTTATTGGCTGGCCCGGTAATTGCAGCTGTGTAAATCCTTCCTGGTTCGACTATAATCTTTTTGCTGATCACAGTAGAAACGCTTTCTCCTGCAGGATATATGTCGACTTGATATTTGCCTGGCGGGAGCTGCATATGGCTGCTGTTGGTTTTATAACTGAAGTCGCGGAGCACTCGGCTGCCATTCAAATAAATATCGACATCCTTCACCGCCGGAGAAGCGTGCAAAAAACGCATCATGGATGGTAATGTGTTGGATGGACTAGCCGGAACAGTATAAGAGCGCATTAACTGGACGGCCTTATTCAAATTTCGCAGGTGCTTGTGGTAATACATAACGTGCATATTTGGATCAAGGTATTTATAGTAATTAGCCAATAAATCATACATGGCCGCTTTATGCAGGTAATCATTCTGGTTCCTAATCGACATACCCCTCACTCCTAAATTTATTGAATGCTCAAATGTAAAATATGCAAATTGGGCGCAATAGGTGCGAATCAGAGTCAGTTGTTTTTGAAAAGTTATAATTTATGCTTTACATGAGGAATGTTTTTCCATATACTATAAGTAACTTAATGAGAGGTAGGTGGAGTGCAATGAGCAGAATGTTAAATGTATTGATGATGACCGTTACTTGTTGCACGGCCCCCTAACCTAAGCGGAACAATCGACTATTAGTCTTTTTTCTCCATGCTTATGAACCACGGGCTGTGCGTGCCTGTGGTTTTTTATATTACTAAAAGCGTGATGGAGGAAAATCGATTTGAAGAATTTTGAAAATATCGGAATGACGGCTGAATTGAACAGCCATTTTAATGAAAATTATCCTGATGGATTCAAGTTGGGCAGAGTTGCGTTAGAGCATAAGCATAGTTACCGGGTTTGGCTGGAAGATGGAGAATACCTCTGCACTCTAGCTGGCAAATTGACATTTGATGCAATCAGCCGTGAAGACCTGCCGGCAGTTGGTGACTGGGTTGCCGTGCAAACTTCTCCAGGGGAAAAGCGAGGGATAATCAAGGGAATCTTGCCGCGTAAAAGCAAGTTTTCCAGAAAGGCTGCAGGGCAGGTTACCGAGGAACAAATTGTCGCAGCGAATGTTGATACAGTGTTCATCGTAAATTCACTTAATGATGATTTGAATCTGAGAAGGATTGAGCGATACCTGCTGCTTGCCTGGGAAAGTGGTTCAAACCCTGTCATCATTTTGAGCAAAGCTGACTTAGTGACAGATTTAAAGGACAAGATGGATCAAGTCTCAACAGTGGCTATCGGGGTACCTGTAATTGCAGTAAGCGTTCTCGAGGGGACGGGAATCCAGGAAATAAAACCATTTCTTGCTCCCGGTAAAACAGTCGCCTTAATAGGTTCTTCAGGAGTCGGCAAGTCAAGCCTTGTCAATTACTTCACAGGATTTGAAAAGCAGCTGGTCCAGGAAATTAGGGAAAGCGATGATAAGGGCAAGCATACTACGACCCACCGGGAAATGGTTCTGCTTCCTGGTGGAGCGATACTAATTGACACACCGGGAATGAGGGAAATCCAGCTTTGGTCAAGTGAAGAAGGAATCAACGAAAGCTTCGCGGATATTGAGCAATTTGCTGATACATGCAAATTTCGAGATTGTACGCATAAAAACGAACCGGGCTGTGCAGTTTGGTCAGCCATCAGCGAAGGCCGTCTCGATGAAAACAGGCTTTTCAGCTATAAAAAGCTGCAAAAAGAACTGGCCTATATTGACAGGAAGCTAGATAAAAAGGCTCAAGCTGAAGAAAAAAGGCACTGGAAAAACATCAGTAAGGAAGTCCGCCATAGTGTAAAGCACAAACGGAAATAAGAAACAGCCCCTTCATTGGAAGGGGCTGTTTCTGTATAAGGGTTCTGAATGTGTTTTTTGCTTGAAAAGTTATACAATAGGGAATAAGTATTTGAGTAGAGTGTTTCATTATTTCATCCAAAGCTTGAAAGAAGGTGTCAATATGGAAAAAGGTAATCAAGAGCTTGCGACATTTGCCGGAGGCTGTTTCTGGTGTATGGTCAAGCCGTTTGATGAGCAGCCGGGGATTGTCAGCGTTGTTTCCGGCTATACTGGAGGCACAACTGAGAATCCTACATATGAACAGGTTTGCAGCGAGACAACCGGTCATTATGAAGCAGTACAAATCACATTCAATTCAGATATTTTTCCTTATGAAAAGCTGTTGGAGTTATACTGGCAGCAAATAGATCCGACCGATCCAGGAGGTCAGTTTTACGACAGGGGACAGTCTTACAAAACCGCGATTTTTTATCATAATGAAAAACAAAGACAGTTAGCGGAAGAATCGAAAAATAAGCTTGAGGAAAGCGGTGTATTCTCAAAGCCTATCGTGACAGAAATTCTGCCGGCAAAAACATTTTATCCTGCGGAGACCTATCATCAGGGATATTATAAGAAAAACCCTGAGAGATACAATGCTTATCATATCGGTTCAGGACGATCAGCTTTTATAAAGAATCATTGGGGGGAAAAGAAATAATGAAGAAAAATCCAGAGGAGTTAAAGAAAAGATTGACCCCCATGCAGTATGAGGTTACGCAAAATAATGGGACAGAACCTCCATTCAGGAATGAATATTGGAATGATCTGAGAGAAGGAATATATGTCGATGTCGTCTCAGGCGAGGCATTATTTAGTTCACGGGACAAATATGATGCGGGTTGCGGCTGGCCAAGCTTCACAAAGCCGATCATGGAGGAAGAAGTAATCGAAAAACAGGACCTGAGCCATTTTATGGTCAGGACTGAAGTGCGCAGTAAAACAGCAGATTCTCATTTGGGCCATGTGTTTGATGATGGTCCCGGAGAGAATGGGCTCCGATACTGCATTAATTCGGCAGCTCTGAGGTTTGTTCCGAAAGAAAAAATGGAAGAGGAAGGGTATGGAGAATACCTCAAGCTGTTCCAGGATTAATCAAACCTCTAAGAATGGAAGGGATGATACGTATGTTTAAAAAGCTATTCGGAAAAAAAGAAGAGCCGCTTAAAACAATCCAGCTGGTAGCACCAATTACGGGTAATGCAGTCAATTTAAGTGCAGTTCCGGATCCTGTTTTTTCTGAAAAAATGATGGGGGACGGATTGGCGATTGAGCCAACAGAAGGGGTTGTTGTATCGCCGATCGATGGTGAAATCATGCAGGTTTTCCCGACTAAGCACGCTGTAGGAATCAGGGCAAAAAACGGAGCAGAGATATTGATCCATATTGGGTTGGAGACTGTTTCCCTCAAGGGAGAAGGCTTCGAAACGCATGTGAAGCAAGGGGATACAGTGAAGGCAGGGGAGAAGCTGGTGACCTTTGATATCGGAATTATAAGCGAAAAGGCAAAGAGTGCTGTAACACCAGTCATTATCACCAACTCAGACCAGGCTGCCTCTTTAAAAGTTTTAACAGAAGGAAATGTTGAAAATGGTACGACACCAATCCTGGAAGTGACCTTTGAATAGTTGTGTAAACCCGTGTTCGTGCATAATCGAATAGAACTATGAACCTATCAGGTAGAAGTGGAATGGAACCCTCAAAAAGCCTGAAGAAAAACAGCCGCTGAATCAGCGGCTGTTTTCGTTAACAGACTTTTGGCCATTAGAAGAAGTCATTCCGCCAGAGAGGATGAATTTCATTGCATCTTCGGGCTTGACATCAATGATTTCCACGTCGGTTTTGGGGATCAGGAAGGTGAAACCTGCTACCTGGAACGTTTGGGGCACGTAGATAGCAACATGCTCTGATAATGGCTCATGGAATGCCTTCAGGTTTTCTGTAGTAATGAAGCCAAGACTCTTCATATTGGTTCCGGGAATCGTAACCAAAGCTACCTTGGAAAACGACTTTTTCTCACCAAGGAAGGAATGGACCGTATCTTTTATAACAGAATAAACCGTTTTTACAAATGGGGTTTTTTCCAGTAGTTTATCAATTAGCTTGATGATACTTCCGGTGATGAAGCGAGTGGACAACCACCCGAGAATGGTGATCAGGATAAGCGTTGTCAGAAGGCCGATACCAGGAATGTACCGTTCTTGCAAATATGGTTTCAAAACATTTCCAAGAAGGCTGTCTAAAAACATGAAGGTTTTATAGGTGACATAGATAACAAGAATGATCGGGACTATTGTCAGGATCCCATTGATGAAATTCTTTAGGACACTTTTCATTGTAAACTCCTTATTCAAAACATATGGAAGTATCATACACTTTTTAACTGGATTTTTCTATGATTATTTTTTCTTAACATTGGCGAGGATAATCGATTGAATCTGGATGACTGTCTTTTCAGTGGGGGTGTTTGGATAAGCATTTTCTGCGGTTTCAAAACGAACAGTGTGTCCCCCATTATCCAGGCCGCTTGCGATATATAGATACCTTTCACGAGTAAAAGGCCACCAGGTGGAAATTGTCCTGACATATTCCCCGTCAATATAAACCTTGAGCTTTCCCCCGTCCTGACTTCGAATTGCCTTTACCCCAAGAATGGAGCCGTCGAACTCGTACTCTAGATAATCTCCAGGTCTCTTGCTAATATTTATACCATTTTCGATGGTGAATCCATTGCTGTCAGATACATGCTTTCTTTCAGACAGGTATAAGGTTTGATCCCTGGTTAAGGGTTTAGGCAGACTGGCAATCTCGGCATCTATTCTGATATTATTCTTGATCAGGTCAAGAATGGCAGAAGCGTACAACTGATATCCTTTACCGTTAGGATGTACTGTATCAGTCGTAAGCTGCTCTGTCAGCATCCCTGATTGCTTGAAAGGAATGCGCATGTCCAGTGGCTTTGCTCCGTAATGGGCGGAAACTCTATTAATCGTTTCCGCAAATTGTTCTTGTTTTAAGGGACTTTCAATGATGGTGATGATTTCTGAGCCAGGATAACGCTCCTTTGCATTACGAATTAAGTTTTCATAAAAATAAGTAAACTGCTCGGGTGCCATGTACTTACGGTCATTTTCTCCAAAAACAATGAAGATGAGTTCAATGTCCCGGAATTTTGGAGACTTTTGCAGTTTGTAAATTCCTTCGAAGGAGGTTGCTCCGCTTTGGACGATCATATTCCTGCGTGCCCGGGCCCCGCTGAAATCCTCAAGAAGCACCTCTAGCTGGCTGTACCAGCGCAAATCTTTATTCTCTGCGCCAGCACCTCGTCCAATGCTGTCTCCGATTATTAAATAATTAAAAGATGAACCTGCTTTGATTTTTTCATATACTGTTAAATCTTCGGAAAAAGAATGGTCTGACTGTATCGCTAAAAAGGAAATAACTGCGGCGGTAAGGAAAACTACACTGAATATTTTTTTAGGGTTGGATTTCATTCTTGTTGGTATCCCTCCGGAAAAAAGGTCTTTATCATTATTTTAACCGCTATAACTGGACCATTGAAAATAAAATTTTCTTACTTGAGTGTGACTTTATAAGGGTTTTAAAGGATATCCATCTCCATCTTACAGAGCAAAACGTTAAATTTAAAAAAATAGGCTAATGCACAAACGGGTCAAGTACCCATATCATACCGTAAAGGGAAAGCAATTCAAAAACAAACGAGGAGTGGTTTTTAATGTACGGATATGATAATGCCCCAATGCCTGTAACTGCACCAGCTGCAACAGGACCAGCTTATGGCACTTTCTGTGGCGGAGGTTATCCTTATGCAGGAGTGGCAGGTGCTGGTTATGGATACGGCGGTTTTGCATTGATCGTTGTATTGTTCATCTTGTTAATCATCATTGGTGCGTGCTGCAGCTATAACTGGTAAAAACAATGAACTGAGATAAAAATAGCTTGAGGGGTTGTCTGACAGCAGGCAATCCCTTATTTTTTAATTTAAACACGAACATTATTTAATGATTTATGAAATATAGTTCGTGATTTTAGTTGACTCCTTTGCTGTCATTTGTTATATTTACCAATGGTTAAGCAAAAAACTGATTGGCGGGGGATGCTGAATGAATACAAACTATGATGTGATTGTCGTTGGAGCAGGTCCGGCAGGTATTTTTACTTGCTATGAATTATCGTTGAAGATGCCTGGCGCGAAGGTATTGCTAGTTGATAAAGGTCACGATATTTATCGGAGGAACTGCCCGATTTTGCAGAAGAAGATTGAGAAATGCCCGCCGCCAGCCGGGAAGAAGGATTTTGCGGGTTGCCTGCCGGCATGTTCGATCACGAATGGGTTTGGCGGTGCCGGGGCATATTCTGATGGAAAGTTCAATATTACAAGTGAATTCGGCGGATGGATGACGGATTACCTTCCAGATTCAAAAGTTGTCGAACTAATAAAATATGTAGATGAAATCAACCTCAAGCATGGTGCAACTGAAAGCATAACCGATCCTATGACAGATAAGGTCAGAGAAATCGAGCGCAGGGGATATGCTGCAGGTTTGAAGCTGCTGAGAGCTCAGGTACGCCACCTTGGTACCGAACAGAATCTCGAGATTCTGAAAAATATTTTTGAGTATTTAAAAGATAAGGTGGATATGGCCTTCAAGACAGAAATTGAAGACTTGATTACCGAAAGAACTCCTGATGGCCATAGGGTTATGGGTGTTGAGCTGAAAAGCGGTGAAAAGATTTTCGCAGATAAAGTTGTCGTCGCCCCAGGAAGGGATGGCTCCAAATGGCTGACACAGCTTTTGAAAAAGAGAAGGCTTAAGATGATCAATAACCAGGTCGATATTGGTGTTCGTGTTGAAACGTCCAATGTCGTCATGGAGGAAATAAATGAACATTTATACGAAGGTAAATTTATTTTCAATACGTCCGTAGGAACTAGTGTGAGAACATTCTGCAGCAATCCATCTGGACATGTTGTCGTCGAGAACCATTCTGGTATCATGCTTGCAAATGGACATGCCTACAAAGATCCTAATCTAGGAAGCAAAAATACTAACTTTGCTTTGCTTGTATCACATACATTTTCTGAGCCATTCGACAAGCCCAATGAATATGCTCATGAAATTTCCAGGTTAGCAAATAGTCTTTCAAATGGAGGACTGATTGTGCAGAAATACGGTGATATTTTAAAAGGGCGACGATCAACGGAAAAAAGAATTAAAGAAGGATTTTTAGAACCGACTATGAAGGAAGCTGTTCCAGGAGATTTAGGACTAGTCCTTCCATATAACACGCTGAAAAGTTTGATCGAAATGACGGAAGCGCTGAACCAAGTTACTCCAGGACTTGCTTCAGACCATACTTTGTTTTACGGAGTGGAGGCGAAATTCTATTCCGCAAGGCCCAAGTTGAATGACAGGTTTGAAACGGAAATTCGCGGCCTGTATGTTGGAGGGGACGGAGCCGGGATCACGAGGGGACTGGCACAGGCGAGCGCATGCGGAGTTTGGATTGCGACCGACATAATCGAAAAAACCAAGGATGGCCGGAAAACAGAGCCTGCACTTGTCTAAACATGCTTACACCCTTCCTTTTCTCTGATAGAATAAAATTATATATATAGAAGAGGCGGGGAGATAATGTTTGCACCTAAATTAGTGCCAGGGGATGAAATAAGAGTAATCGCGCCAGCCACCAGCATGATCATTTTGAAGGAAGCCCAGGTCGATTTGGCTGTTGAAAGATTGACTAAATTGGGATTCAATGTGACATTCGGGAAGAACGCAGATGCGCATGACGAGTTTTTCAGCTCTACCATTGCTGAAAGGATCGAGGACTTGCATGACGCTTTTGCAGATCCAAATGTTAAAGGGATCCTAACGGCAATTGGCGGCTATAATTCTAATCAACTGCTAAAATATATTGATTTCGATCTGATTGCTGCTAATCCGAAGGTTTTTTGCGGATACAGTGACATTACAGCGTTGCAGTTGGCAATCTATCAAAAAACTGGTCTCGTTACCTATTCAGGACCCCATTTCTCTAGCTTTGGCGTCAAGCATGGACTTGAATATACTTTGGAATCGTTTTTGGAGGCAGTCACCAATGATTCCCCATATGAGATAGTTCCATCTAAAACCTGGTCTGACGATGCATGGTATCTCGACCAGGAAAATCGGACATTTCATGAACAGAGTGGATACCTAATCCTCCAAGAAGGAGAAGCTGAGGGAAGATTGATCGGCGGGAATCTCTGTACGATGAACCTTCTGCAGGGTACAGATTTCATGCCTTCCTTGAAAGAAAGTATCCTATTCATTGAAGATGATGAAGAAAGCCATTCCAGGAGCTTCGACAGGGACCTGCAATCGCTGCTTCATCTTCCGGATGCTGCTTCAATAAAAGCACTTTTGATTGGGCGTTTCCAAAAGAACTCCAATATTACCGAAGAGGCATTAAGAAAGATCATTTCCAGTAAGGAAGAGCTGCGGAATATACCAATTATCGCAAATGTCAATTTTGGGCATGTCCAGCCTTTTGCAACACTGCCGATCGGGGCAGTTGCTACAGTAAAAGCCGTGGATAGCGAAACCGAAATATTTATTGAACAAAATGAATAGGATTTTACACTTTTCAGGACACCTTTTACAGGTGTCTTTTTCTGCCTGGAAATTGCTGATAAACTATCAGGAATATAAGGAGGGGAGGGCTGGATGCAGGTTCAGATAAGAGGCTGTTGAAAGGGCAGGTATCGTCTAGAAGTAGTCCCAAGTTCTTTTTTGACAACTTTTGGCTCGATGCCCCCGAACCTGTCATAATACCACCACTTTCTTGACAGCTTTTGGTCTGATGCAACCGAACCTGTCATAAATCCACTGTATTCTTGACAGCTTTTGGCTCGATGTACCCGAAGCTGTCATAATACCACCACTTTCTTGACAGCTTTTGGCCTGATGCACCCGAGCCTGTCATAAATCCACTGTATTCTTGACAGCTTTTGGCTCGATGTACCCGAACCTGTCATAATACCGCCACTTTCTTGACAGCTTTTGGCCCGATGCCCCCGAACCTGTCATAATACCACCACTTTCTTGACAACTTTTGGCTCGATGCCCCTGAACCTGTCATAATGGCTCCACTTTCTAGACAGCTTTTGGCCCGATGCCCCTGAACCTGTCATAAATCCTCTGTATTCTTGACAACTTTTGGCCCGATGCCCCTGAACCTGTCTTAATTGCTCCACTTTCTTGACAGCTTTTGGCCCGATGCCCCTGAACCTGTCATAAATCCTCTGTATTCTTGACAACTTTTGGCCCGATGCCCCTGAACCTGTCTTAATTGCTCCACTTTCTTGACAGTTTTGGCCCGATGCCCCTGAACCTGTCATAAATCCTCTGTATTCTTGACAACTTTTGGCCAGATGCCCCTGAACCTGTCTTAATTGCTCCACTTTCTTGACAACTTTTGGCTCGATGCGCCTGAACCTGTCATAATACCACCACTTTCTTGACAGCTTTAGCCAGATGCACCCAAACCTGTCTTAATTTAATCCAGGTTCAGACAAAACAGCTGGTGGAAGAGAAGGTTTTGTCCGAAGAAACCCCGGGTTCGGATAGAATAGCCAACGGAAGAGCAGAATTTGTCCAAAGTAACTAGTCCTCATTTTCGGAAATATTTCCGTCCTCCCCTTAGTAAAAATCCCAGGCTAATACCACTTATTTTTTACATCTTCAAGAAAGATTCCCCTTTTCACTTCATACAATTTACAGAATGTCCATTTAATTTAATTGCGGTGAATGGAGTGAAGTTATGAAGCCGTCCTACTTGATCAAACCTGCCCTGGATGAGAGCTATCCAGAGATTGACTATGGAAAAGGTATCTTTCTTTTTGATAAAGATGGGAAGAAATACCTTGATGCTGCATCCGGGGCTGTTACGGCAAATATTGGACACGGAGTTCCGGAAATTATATTGGCAATGCATGAACAGTCCAAACGGGTGTCTTTTGTCTACCGCTCTCAATTCACCAGTGAGGCAGCTGAAAAGCTGGCAGAAAAACTTGCTGAAGCTTTGCCGGGGGATCTAAATTGGAGTTTCTTTGTAAATAGTGGTTCAGAGGCAACAGAAACGGCGCTGAAAATAGCGATCCAGTACTGGCAGGAGAAAGGAATTAAGTCTAAAACAAAAATTTTATCTAGATGGATTAGCTATCATGGGATCACTCTTGGTGCTCTTTCAATGTCAGGACATCCAGGAAGAAGAGCAAGATTTGTCCCATTGCTTGAGGAATTTCCGTCGATTTCACCTCCATATTGCTATCGCTGTCCATATCAAAGCTCAGCACCTGAATGCGGTTATTTATGTGCGATGGAGCTTGAAGGAGCGATAAAACGGATTGGTTCCGACCATATTGCCGGGTTTATTGCAGAACCGGTGATTGGCGCTGCTGGAGGGGCAATCTCTCCCCCGAAAGGTTACTATGAAACAATTAAAAAGATTTGTGACGAAAACAATATATTATTCATTGCGGATGAAGTGATGACAGGCTTTGGCAGAACAGGGCCGATGCTGGCATCGGAACACTGGAACGTCATTCCCGATATTGTCGCACTCGGTAAGGGAATGGGCGCAGGATATGCCCCAATCGCAGCGACGGTCGTCAGTGATCACGTCATGGAGCCAATTCTGAATGGCTCTAAATCGATAATGAGCGGCCATACACTTAGCGCAAATCCACAATCATGCGCCACTGCGCTGGCGGTATTGGAATACCTTGAGAACAATAAAGTTTTAAGTGATGTGGAATCAAAGTCAGTTTACCTGAAAAATAAACTTGTTAAGTTAAAAAATCAGTTTGATTTTATAGGAGATGTCAGGGGCAAAGGCTTGCTGCTTGGTCTTGAATTTGTCAAGCTGCCAGGCGCAAAAATCCCGTTCGAACGAAGCATGAAGTTAACAGAGTTAGTTGTAAAATCGGGCAGGGATCATGGGATATTGTTGTATCCTGCAGGCGCTGGCCTGGATGGTGTGTCAGGAGATGCAGTGATAATCGCACCGCCGCTGACCATCACAAAACGTGAGATTGACGAGTTAATCACCTTACTGAAAGCAACATTCATTGAAGTGTATAGAATACTGGGATTTCCTTATGAAAATGGAGTTGAAAAGTAGATGGAAAATCCATTTGGGAAAATTGCGACGCTTGAGCAGGCAATGGAGCATTTTTATGATGGGATGACTTTGATGTTTGGCGGATTTGGTGGAGTCGGTTCACCTCCCGACCTGATTGATGGCATTCTTGAAAAAGAAATAAAAGATCTTGTGCTGATAGGAAATGATACAGGTTTCCCTGAAATCGGCATTGGGAAAATTGTCAGCCGAGGCAAGGCGAAGAAAGTGATCGCCTCCCATATTGGGTCAAATCCAGTAGCCGGTGAACTGATGACAAAGGGTGAACTGGAGGTTGAGTTCTCGCCACAGGGAACTCTGACGGAACGGATCAGGGCAGGTGGAATGGGTCTTGGCGCAATATTGACAGATGTAGGCGTTGATCATGACTTCGTTGCAAAAGGCAAAAAAAGAATGACCTTGAACGGCAAAGATTATTTGATTGAAACAGCATTGACTGCAGAGGTTTCGATTGTTTATGCCAAAAAGGCAGACCCTTATGGAAACCTTGTCTTCGATAAAAGTGCCAGGAATACAAATCCGCTCGTGGCGATGGCTGGAAATTTCACGATAGCGGAAGCTGAGGAAATAGTTCCTCTTGGAAGCCTGGATCCTGAAGAAATCGTGACGCCAGGTGTATTCGTGGATATGGTAATTCCTTCTGGAGGGGTGAATTGGAAATGGGCATGGGAATAGATGTCAGAAATAGAATGGCCAGACGAGCCGCCGAAGAAATCTCTCCGGGCATGGTTGTCAATCTAGGCATAGGGATTCCCTCTCTAGTACCAAACCACCTTGCAAAAAAAACGATGGTGATGTTCCATGCTGAAAATGGAATTGTTGGAATGGGAAGGTCGCCCGAAAAGGGTTTTGAGGATGAAAACCTGTGTAACGCAGGTGGTTTCCCGGTAACAGTCATGGAGGGTTCCTCTTATTGTGATAGTTCTGTGGCGTTCGGAATGATTCGGAGAGGGAGGGTTGACCTTACTATTCTAGGATCCTTGCAGGTTAGCCAAAATGGAGACCTTGCAAATTGGATCGTCCCCGGAAAGAAGGTTCCGGGCATGGGCGGAGCGATGGAGCTAGCACAAAAGGCAGGAAAAGTAGCAGTATTGATGAATCATACAGACAAAAATGGTGTACCCAAAATAGTCGAATCATGCACATTGCCTTTGACCGCCGAAAACTGTGTCGACATTATTATCACCGACCTCGCAGTATTTAAAATAATTGAAGGTTCTATAATTCTCTCTGAACTTTTTGCACCACATACAATTCCTGAAGTTACCGCTAAGACCGCATGCGATTTTTCAATCGTCGAGGATCTCCGGATTATTGAATATTAAAGGGGCTGATATCATGCAATCTGCTGAGCAAAAGGTGAGGAATTACATTAAAGAAAGCAGAATAAGAGGGACACGGCTTTTGCAAAAATTGGTCCAGGAACCAAGTACAAGAGGGAATGAAAGTGGAGCGCAGGCGGTCATCATAGAAAAATGCCGCGAGCTGGGACTAGAAATGGATATTTGGGAAATCGGGGATAACGGTCTGACTGTTCATCCGTCCTTTTGTTCTGATCGGAAAGACTTCAATGGAAATCCAAATGCTGTAGGAATCATGAGGGGGACTGGTGGAGGCAAGTCGATGATCCTAAATGGACATATCGATGTTGTCCCTGCAGGCGATCCAAAAGATTGGGATAGGGACCCATTCAGCGGACATATCGAATGCGGCAAGCTGTTTGGCCGAGGTTCGACAGATATGAAGGGTGGTACAACTTCATTGCTTATGGCGATAGAGGCAATAAGAAATTCAGAGATTAAATTAAAGGGCGATGTGATTTTTCAAAGTGTGATTGAAGAAGAAAGCGGTGGCGCGGGAACACTTGCCACAGTCTTGCGTGGGTATAAAGCAGATGCTGCAATCATCCCTGAACCGACTAATATGAAGCTGTTTCCAAAACAGCAGGGGTCGATGTGGTTCAGGATTTCTGTGAAAGGAAAAGGGGCGCATGGCGGTACAAGGTATGAAGGTGTCAATGCGATTGAAAAAGCGATGCTGGTGATTGATAGATTGAGAAGCTTGGAGACTCAGAGAAATGGAAGAATCACAGACCCGTTTTTTGAAAGCATACCCATTCCAATTCCTATCAATATCGGAAAAATCCATTCTGGAGACTGGCCATCATCTGTACCGGATTTAGCGATTATTGAGGGCAGGATGGGGGTTGCACCAAATGAAACACAAGAAGAGGCAAAGGTTGAAATGTATGAAGCCATTGTCGATGTCTGCAACGAAGATCCTTGGTTAAAAGAAAACATGCCTGAACTTGAATGGTTTGGTGCAAGCTGGCTGCCAGGCGACCTGGACCCTGAGCATGAACTGATTCATGTTCTTTCCGAAAGCTTTAGGGGCGTTAAGGAACAGTCACCATTAATCGAAGCGTCCCCATGGGCTACTGACGGCGGAATCCTTTCCAAGGTCGGCGGAGTGCCTGTAGTGGTTTTTGGACCAGGGGTTACGGAAACGGCACATCAGGCAAATGAATATATCAAGCTTGAAGATGTTTTTGAAGCGGCTGAAATCATAGCGCTGGCACTGTTAAAGTGGTGTGAAATCAGTGAATAAGGCTCTAATCGCAGACATTGTTGCTTTAACGAAAAAAACGGCTTCTGGTTTCCAGCGAGTATTAATCCATTTCTATTTTAGAAGTCTCGTCGAATAGAGCCACGTGGGCTAATGAGAATACGGACCTGAACATTGTCCGAAAAGGAATATCCAACGCGATAACAGCCGGGATTCAAGATGGGGGGAGTCTACAAATGGGAGATATCAAGATAAGGACGTCCATACCTGGTCCTAAAGCCCTGAAATTGTTGGAAAGAAAAGAAAGAAATATCCCTGTTGGACCGTTCAACACGATCAAGTCGTTTGCGGAAAAAGGTGAAGGTGCATTATTGACGGATGTCGATGGAAATACATTCATTGATTTTGCGGGTGCAATCGGCACTCTGAATGTTGGCCACTGTCCACCAGAAGTTGTAAGTGCACTTCATGAGCAGATTGACCGCTATCTTCACCCTTGTTTCCATGTGATGATGTACGAACCTTACGTAGAACTGTCGGAATTGCTCAATAGAATCACTCCAGGTGATCATCATAAAAAAACCTTCTTTCTGAGCAGCGGAGCTGAAGCGGTAGAAAACGCAATAAAAATAGCCAGGAAATATTCAGGTCGGAAAGGAATCATTTCGTTTGAACGTGGCTTTCATGGAAGGACCTATATGGCAATGTCACTGACTAGCAAGGTGAAACCATACAAATTCCAGTTCGGGCCATTCGCTCCCGAAACATATAAATGGCCATATCCGGTGTATTCCCAGGAAAAAGGCATGGCACCTGATGAATTGGATGCATATATGCTGAAAAAATTTGAGACTTTTTTCCTCAGCGAGGTTCCAGGGACGGAAATTGCAGCGGTCATAATGGAACCGATCCAGGGTGAGGGCGGTTTTAATATTCCATCCAAATCCTTTGTTCAAGGCGTGAAGAGAATCTGTGAGCAGTATGGAATTCTTTTTATTGCAGATGAAATCCAAACCGGTTTTGGCCGGACAGGAAAGTTGTTTGGGATGGAGCATTACGGTGTTGTCCCTGATTTAATGACCATGTCAAAATCGATTGCTGCAGGGCTGCCAATCAGTGCGGTCACTGGAAGGGCTGAAATTATGGACTCTGCAGGAATTGGGGAAATTGGCGGAACCTTTGGCGGAAGTCCTCTCGGTTGTGTAGCAGCACTAAAAGTCGTTAAAATGATAGAAGAGGAAAGACTTCTTGAAAGGGCAAATTTCTTCGGAGAGAAATTTCAAGAAAGGTTCGGCAAGCTGACAGACCGTTTCCCTGAGATTGGTGATATCCGTTCATTAGGAGCGATGTGTGCAATCGAATTTTTCGGTGAGAATGATCAACCAAACGGACAGATCGTTCGGGAAATACTTGCAAAAGCACATCAACAGGGATTGATTTTAATGAGCGCAGGTCTTTATGGAAATGTAATCAGGCTTTTAGCTCCACTTGTCATAACAGATGATCAAATTGAGGAAGGGTTCGATGTGCTTGAATCAGTCATTACGGAATGCTGCCAGCGGTAGGAGGGGGAACCTATGAAACAGAATTTATGGATTAACGGAGAGAATGTGAAAACGGAAAAATACCGTCAGCTTTCAAATCCTTTTAATGGAGAAAAAATTGCCGATGTAGCAGAGGCAAGCAAGGAAGATGTAATAAAAGCAATCGATTCAGCTGCTGGAACTATAACGGAGATGTCAGAGATGGAAGCTCACAAGCGTTCTGATATCCTTCGGAGAGTGGCTGAATTAATCCAGGAAGACAGGGTTGAGTGTGCCAGGCTGATTGCGGAGGAATCATCCAAACCATTGAAGGCGGCTCTTGGTGAAGTCGACCGCACGATCATGACCTATACTTTTGCATCAGAAGAGGCAAGAAGGCTATATGGCGAAACGATCCCAATGGATGCTGCACCTGGAGGCGAGGGTAGAGTTGCCTATACTGTGAGGGAGCCGCTAGGTGTTATTGCTGCGATAACTCCTTTCAATTTTCCGATGAACCTTGTAGCCCACAAGGTCGGACCGGCAATTGCAGCTGGTAATACGGTAGTCCTTAAGCCAGCCAGTCAGACCCCATTATCGGCCTATAAAATTGCTTCCTATTTCCATAAGGCAGGACTGCCTGCTGGAGCTCTAAATGTAGTGACTGGCAGCGGTAAAAGTGTCGGTGATGTGCTGATTACAGATGACCGGGTAAAAATGGTCACCTTTACCGGCAGCCCTGTGGTCGGGAAGTATATCCGCGAAAATGCAGGCCTTAAAAGAGTAACTCTTGAACTCGGGTCCAACTCCGCGTTGATTGTCGATAAAGGAACTGATCTTAAAAGGATAATGCCAAGAATCGTTACTGGAGCCTTTTCAAATCAGGGGCAGGTTTGCATCTCTATACAAAGGATTTTCGTCCACGAAACGATCGCTGATGAATTCGTTTCTATGTTCATTGAAGAAGCTGGCAGCCTGAAGGTGGGAGACCCTCTTGATGAACAAACCGATGTTGCCGCAATGATCAGCGAGAATGATGTGACAAGGGCAAAGGCCTGGATTAAGGACGCGGTGGAAAATGGAGCGGAACTTGTATATGGCGGAGAAAGTGAAAAACAAATCTTGAAACCAACTGTGCTTCTTAATGCGCAGCCCACTGATAAAATTTCCTGTGAGGAAGTATTTGCACCGGTTGTCCATATCAACACCTTCAGGGAATTTGATGACGCAATTGCTCAGGTCAATGACTCACAGTTCGGGTTGCAGGCAGGTGTCTATACGAATGATCTTCAAAAAGCTTTCAAAGCTGCCAAAGCCCTCCATGTAGGCGGAGTGATGATCAATGAAATTCCGACCTTCCGGGTAGACCATATGCCATATGGCGGAGTAAAAATGAGCGGGACCGGCAGAGAAGGGATTAAATACGCTTTAGAAGAAATGACCGAACTGAAGCTTGTATCAATCAAACTAGATTGAACCGTCAGCCTGGCCTAAAGCCAGGCTTTTCATACGATTGGAATTTTCAATATAGGTAATTGGGGGAGATGAAGATGCATTTAGGGAAAACGATGATCTTATCTGACAAGAATTATAACCTGACTGTTTATATAGATAAACAGAATAAGCGGGTCAGAGTTGAAGACTATTTAGGCAGCTTATCAAATATTTTGGGTGTAGCTGAAGAGCTAGTAGAAAAAGAAAAGGCTGACAAATTGATTATCAAAGGAAGAAGAGAACATTTTACTCAGCTGCTTGAAAGAGGTTTCGGTTTTGAGGCAAGTATTGATGGATTCTTCCTGGGTTCAGATTGTATGTTCTTTTCGAAGTTTTACAGTGACGAAAGGAGGACTTCGCCGCACTGGCTACAAGAGGACGGAATCATCAAAAGTGTTTACCATCTGGCAGAACCGGCACAGAACATCACCCCTCCAAATGATTATGTTTTGAAAAAAATGGACGAAGCAGATGCTAAAGGCTTATCTGATTTATACAAAGCGGTCTTCCAAATTTATCCCACACCTTTGAATGACCCTGAGTATATCGTCAAAACAATGAAAGAAGGAACCTTATATTACGGATTTGTCCATGATGGTCAGGTTGTAAGCGCAGCATCAGCAGAGGTGGACTCTTTTTATAAAAATGCAGAGATGACTGATTGCGCAACATTAAAAGAGCATAGAAAGCACGGACTGATGAAGGTGCTCCTGGCCCGCCTTGAGGATGAGCTAATTGAAAATGGCATATATTGTTCTTACTCCATAGCCAGGGCTTTATCATTTGGGATGAACGCAGCCCTGTATCAACTTGGTTATGCTTACCGAGGCAGGTTGGTGAACAATGTGTATATCTATGATAAAATTGAAAACATGAATGTTTGGGTAAAAGATTTGGCAAAATCGCCAAATTTTGGGCAGTGATAGACAGTTTTTCGGCACTCTGTCATATACTCAATATGGGAGTGTGATGAGATTGAACTCAGTATCCAATGTGACGGAAGAAATCTTAAGCGCAATATTGAAGTGCATCGACGAGGCAATCCATGTCGTGAATACCGACGGGATTACCATTTTCTATAATGAAGTAGCTGCCAAGCACGATGGACTAGAAATCAGCGAAGTGATTGGAAAGCCGCTCCTTAGTGTATTCCCTTCACTGAACGACCAATCCAGCACTTTATTGAAAGTAATTGAAACGAAGAAACCAATCTATAATGAAACCCAATCCTTTGTTAATTTGCATGGACGGAAGATTGACACTGTGAATTCAACCCTCCCAATCTTTGTACAGGGAGAATTAATTGGTGCAGTTGAAATTGCAAAGGATTATTCTCAGATCAAGCAACTTTCTGAACGTCTGGTCGAAATCCAAAAGAGTCTAAACCATCGTGGGACGAAAACCATTAAACAGCAATCGGGATATACGTTCAGTGACTTGCTTACAAATAATAAGCATTTTAAGATGATTAAAAAGAAGGCTGAGAAACTGGCAAAATCTGATTCTCCGATTCTTGTGTATGGAGAAAGCGGGACAGGAAAGGAACTTTTTGTCCAATCGATCCATAAAGCCTCCAGTCGAGCAGCCGGACCTTTTATCGCCCAAAACTGTGCGGCTATTCCGGAAAACCTGCTAGAAAGCATCCTGTTTGGCACCTCAAAGGGAAGCTATACTGGAGCAGTGGACAGGCCTGGATTGTTCGAGCTGGCTAACGGTGGAACGCTTTTCCTTGATGAGCTGAATTCGATGCCGTTCGATCTCCAGGCTAAGCTTCTTCGTGTCCTTGAGGATGGTGCTGTCAGAAGAATCGGCAGTACGAATGTTACCTCTGTCAACGTCAGGGTAATCTCCGCGATGAATGTATACCCTGGTCTGGCAATGGAAGCGAACCAGCTGCGGACGGATTTATTTTATCGTCTGAATGTATTGACATTCGAATTGATGCCTTTAAGACAAAGGAAAGAGGACATCCTTTATTTGTCGGATGTCTTCATCAGCCAATATAACAAACAGTTGCGGAAGCACGTTTCAGGACTGGATGAACATGTAAAATCAATTTTTCTTAAACATCAATGGCCAGGAAATGTCAGGGAGCTGAAGCATACAATTGAATACATGATGAATGTATGTGAAGGCAGTATGCTGACAGGCCAAGACTTGCCAATGATGCTGAAGAACATTCAGCCGGATGCTGTTTCTGATCAACAAATACGTACATCTTTTGTTTTGAGGGAGCATCTTAAAGAGCTAGAAATCCAATTAATCAATGATGCGCTGGATGCTTCAGGCGGCAATATCCAACAAGCAGCAGTCCTCTTGGATATTCCGAGACAGACGCTTCAATATAAAATGAAAAAATTGAATATATAACCTTTTATAATCTGCCGAAAATTCAGCAGGTTATTTTTTTTTTTGAATGTTATTTCCCCAGCATCTTTCTCAAACCCTTGCAGGAAGGCATGATTCCTAAATTCAGAATAATCAGTCGCTTTTGGCACGGAACTTGCATGATAAATAGTTATAAAAATAACTAGGGGGAATTGGGATGAAACAGACTTTATATAAACCTTCAAGACATTGGAAGGATATTGAACTGTGGAAGGATGTAACGGAAGAGCAATGGAATGACTGGCTCTGGCAGCTTACCAATACAATCAGAACTCTCGATGATTTAAAAAAGGTCATAAATCTTACTCCGGACGAAGAAGAGGGAGTAAGGATCTCAACAAAAACAATTCCATTGAACATAACACCATACTATGCTTCATTGATGAATCCGGATGATCCTCGGTGTCCCGTAAGGATGCAATCTGTGCCAATCTCCAAGGAAATACACAAAACGAAATACGATCTTGAAGATCCATTGCATGAAGATGAGGATTCTCCTGTACCAGGGTTGACTCATCGCTATCCTGACAGAGTATTATTCCTGGTCACAAATCAATGCTCTATGTATTGCCGATATTGCACACGCCGCCGATTTTCCGGGCAAATCGGCATGGGTGTTGCTAAGAAACAGCTTGATGCTGCTATCAACTATATCAGGGAAACCCCAGAAGTACGTGACGTACTGATTTCAGGCGGAGATGGACTTTTGATCAATGATAATATCCTTGAATATATTCTAAAAAACCTTCGAGAAATCGACCATGTTGAAATCATCAGGATTGGAACCCGGGCACCTGTCGTATTCCCGCAGCGAATAACAGAGAATCTATGTTCAATCCTCAAAAAATACCATCCAATCTGGCTGAATACACACTTCAATACATCCATTGAAATCACAGAAGATTCAAAGCGTGCTTGTGAGATGCTTGCTGATGCCGGTGTCCCTGTCGGTAATCAATCCGTCATACTTGCAGGAATCAATGACAGCGTCCCGATTATGAAAAAGCTCATGCATGACCTCGTGAAAATCCGTGTCCGACCTTATTATATTTACCAGTGTGACCTGTCTGAAGGCATTGGCCACTTCCGCGCACCAGTCACGAAGGGGCTCGAAATCATTGAAGGCTTAAGAGGGCATACATCCGGCTATGCTGTACCGACTTTTGTGGTCGACGCTCCAGGTGGAGGCGGAAAAATCTCCTTGCAGCCCAATTACCTGATTTCCCAGAGCCCTGAAAAAGTGGTTCTCCGCAATTTTGAAGGTGTAATCACTTCATATCCTGAGCCTGAAAATTATGTTCCAGGCAGAGCGGAGGGTTACTTTAAACAAGTGTATCCAGACTATGAAAAGAAAAAATCGAACACTGGAATCGCAGCTATCATGAACGACAGTGAATTCAACCTGATTCCAGAAGGTCTTGGAAGGCTCGACCGCAGAGAAAAGTACGAGGAAGACCCGAATCATGCTTCATTGAAGGATAAGCGAGATAAACGTGATGAATTAAAGGAAAAGAAATTTATGGCACAACAGAAAAAAACGACAACTGAAGCAGCTGATGGGCAAGGAGCAGTCCCATCCACAAAGGAATAGGAGGTTGAAAGATGGGGAAATGCGAGTGGTGCAGCAGTGAAAATACCAAAGCTGTAGCGGATAAGGTCTATTGGGAACTTCCGGATGGAACAAAAGCAATTCAAATCAATGAAACTCCTGCCATTAATTGCCTTGACTGCAATATGATTTATCAGACCGAGTTAATTACAAAAGAAATCGAAGACCAATTGTTTTTAATCGATACGAAAAAACTCGGCAAAGTAGTCACCTTTGAGGAATTGATGGCTCAGCCCAGGCTACTGAAACGGAATTACTTTGATTTTTCATCCTGATATCTTGGTGTGATAAATATAACCTAATCCAGCATATTGTTCACAAAAGTTTCATACACCCTTTTTATCCAGTTACTCCCTTCTCATTATAATAGAGGGGGGAGTATTCACTTGGAAATGGGGAGAGAAGATGTATATCGCTTTATCCATCATGCTGGTAGCGGCAATGGTTGTCTTATTCTTTTGCGGATATTATGTTAGGCTGATCAAGGAGAAATTCGGAATGAACTGGCTCCATGCCGTGCCAATCACCGTAGCAATCTTAATGTTCAATATAATATGGGCACTGCTAGAGATGGCTAAATCAGCTAGATGGCAATGAAAACAGAGCACTTTCCTAATCGGAAGGTGCTCTGTTTGTTGCATTAAAGTGGACGTACACTGAACAAATCCGTTATAGTATGGACAAACTAATTTAAACAATAGGCAGGCGTTTATATATGTATAAAAGCTTTTACCACTTTCTCATGAAATACCGATCCACCAAACCAAAGGATGCGATTAGCAGGTTCGCAAACTCCGCTTACGATGACCTCTCGTTCCCAAAAAACTCGGAGGATTATAATGAAATCAGCTCTTATTTAGAAATGAATGGACATTATCCTGAAAGTATGGCTGTGTTTGACGAGGCCTGGGAGGAATATTTGATATCAGAAAGCTAAAAAGGCTCTTGCGGTTATCTGCAAGCGTCTTTTTTACTTTTATTATGAAGTTGAAAACCCAGTGTTCCTTCAGCGTAAACTATGATTTCTTCAAATCCATCCGGCACATCCACCATCTAGGCGTAGCGATTTTCAGAAAAATGCATATACTGTTGTAATCACAATTCACGACTCATCGTTGAGAGGATGGAGGAAATGGAAAAACGGAAGAAACCTAAGTTTAACATCGGTGATACAGTCGTGATCACTATTTATGGGACTGTGGGGAAAGTGACAGATATAAAATGGCTTGATGGCCTTCATGTATATGAGATAAATAAGAGCGAGGGCTTGTATTTGGAAACAAGTTTGCAAATGGTCTCTGAGTACGATGGGAAGCTGCTTGAAAAGGAGCAAATCGACATCGAATACAAATATTTTTTTGGGGACTTAGTACAGGTAAAAGGTTATGGTTCAGACCTATTTAAGGTTGTCGGTTTTCGAACCGAAATCTGGAGATATAAAGAAGATGCCTGGGAGGATGTCATTTATGAACTGTCCAGGATTAAAGATGGAGAATGGCTTGAAGCCGGAGAAGAAGAACTGACACTTGTTGCAGATTCGGACAGTGCAGATACGTTTATCCAGAAGCTGGGCCTACTGTTTTCGTCCAATAAAGAAGTAAAGCCATCCGTCAACCTCGATAAAAAGTCTCATCAGCCACGCGCAGGTGAAAAAGAAGAGCTGCGGAAAATCAATCAAAAGAGGATGACGATCGATAATCTGCTTGATATATATAATGATTACCGGATTTTATATAAGTGGTTCAAAGATGAAGAGTACGCCCATGTAATGAGAGTCATCCTTCGCAAACTGTCAATGCTCGTTAACAATGATGGAAAAAGCCATGTTTAAAATAATCCTGCGAATTCAAGCAGCACATAAGCAATAAAAGGAATTCCTGCCAATAGGAAAGCTTTAAATAAAATATTCACAATGGTCCCAAAAAATCCAACAACCATACTATCTTCTTTGTTGACATCTTCTACAAACATTTCCGCAAAAGTACTAAGTCTCTCCATACCAGTTCACTCCTAATTTGATTTATTCCATTCTATGCTTGTCCAAAAGCAATAGAACAATTTTCAGAAAATTGATTTAGCTTGGCATTAAACATGTGCACTTCACATACATTTGGAATAAAGGGGGGCGAATCTGTGAAAGAGATTGAGGTTATTATCGATACAGAAGAAATTGCTGAATTTTTCTTTCATGAACTTGTAAAAAGGGGATACGTTCCCACAGAGGAAGAACTAGAAGAGATGGCGGATATCACATTCGAATATCTGATTGAAAAATGTATTATCGATGAGGAAGAAGATATAGACTAGGTAAGTTACCCGTACTTATGGGCAGGTTCAGATGAATCTGCCTTTTTATATTTTGAATGAGAACTTTTTTAAAAAAACACCCTTTTCAGTGAAACTCTCTCTATTTATAATCGTATACATCTATATGAAAGAAAAATGTAAAATCAGGGAGGCAAAGGGTATGTCATTTTTTAATAAGGTTTTTGCCAGTGTAGGCATAGGAGCAGCTAAAGTCGATACGAAGCTGGAAAAGGACCGGGTGATGCCAGGAGAAGAAGTACGTGGAATTGTAGAAATTCGCGGGGGAAACACCGAACAGAATATAGATGATATCTATTTGAGTTTACATACAACATATATAAAAGAAGCAGATGATAAAAAGTATACAGCCACAGCCCAAATTGATCGTTTTAAGCTGACGCAGTCATTCATAATCAAAGAAAATGAGACAAAGGAAATTCCTTTCTCTTTCAGGCTTCCATTGGAAATGCCATTATCGATGGGCAGGACGAAGGTTTGGGTCTCGACTGGGCTAGATATCAAAAATGCAGTTGATCCTAGCGATAAAGATTATTTGACGGTAGTGCCTAATCAGTTGATGCATGGGGTGTTTAATGCGATTAGCGACCTTGGCTTCCGGTTGAGGGAAGCTGAGTGCGAGCAAGCACCAAGACATCTCCGCAGAAATATGCCGTTCGTGCAGGAGTTTGAATTCGTCCCAGCATCAGGTCCATTTAGAGGACGATTGGATGAATTAGAGGTAATTTTCTATCCAAACAGCGAGAACGAAATCGAGCTTTTAATGCAAGTTGACCGCAAGGCGAGGGGACTTGGAGGCTTCTTGTCGGAAGCGATGGGAATGGATGAAACATATGTAAGAATGAACATCCATGCTTCTGACCTTCCATCATTAAAGCAGAGTTTCCAGCACATGTTAGAGCGTTATTGCTAAGATGTGAATCGCAAAAGACGATGAAGCAATTTCTGCTTCATCGTCTTTTTGTTATCCCCTTCTCTTTCTCCCGGTTGTTGAATATTCTTTGCCGTGTGCTTCCTGTTCAGCAACAATTGCTTCAGGAGGAATATGATTATTTTTCTTAGGTGAGTTGATTCGGTTGCGGTGCTTTTTGCCCATTGCTCGATCACCTTCTTTTTCGTTTTTTATATTACTGGTGCTGCGGATTTTTTCTTTCCGCTTTGGTAAAGCTATTTTTAGCTTGCCCGTTAATAAAATTGTCATGAAACTGAAGATTTTCCTGCTTAACTATATTGTGGTATAGTTTTGAGGTAGCAACCTATAGGATGGAGGATTTATAATGAGTGTACATATTGGTGCTAAAGAAAATGAAATCGCAGAAACGGTATTGCTTCCTGGAGATCCATTAAGGGCGAAATACATTGCTGAAACATTCCTTGAAAATGCACAGTTATATAATGAAGTCAGAAATATGTTCGGCTACACGGGCACATATAAAGGTAAAAGAGTTTCTGTACAAGGGACAGGCATGGGTGTTCCGTCTATTTCGATTTATATCAACGAATTGATGAATAGCTACAATGTCCAAAACCTGATTCGCGTAGGAACATGCGGAGCAATCCAAAAGGATGTAAAAGTCCGTGACGTGATCCTGGCAATGAGCTCTTCGACTGACTCTCAAATGAACCGCCTTACATTTGGTGGTGTTGATTTTGCTCCGACAGCAAACTTTGATCTATTGTACAAAGCGTACAATACAGGCCTTGAAAAAGGTTTGAACCTTAAAGTTGGAAATGTTTTCACTGCAGATCAGTTCTACAATGATAATGCTGAATTGGAAAAGTGGGCTCAGTACCAGATTCTTGCTATTGAAATGGAAACAACAGCACTTTACACCCTGGCTGCTAAATACGATCGTAAAGCCCTGTCAATTCTTACAGTAAGCGACCATATCCTTACTGGAGAAGAGACGACTGCAGAAGAGCGCCAGACTACATTCAATGAGATGATTGAAGTAGCTCTTGAAGCGGCAATCAAAGAGTAATGATTTGAAAACCCTTTCCATGATTGGAGAGGGTTTTTTTATGAGAATTTTTCCAAAGAGCCTTGTTAATGGACATTTTGAAATCAGAGTGATGTTGAAATGTTTAAGAACCTGTGTTTAATGGACATTTTGAAATCGGATGATGTTGAAATGTCTAAGAACCTGTGTTTAATGGACATTATGAAATCGGAGTGATGTTGAAATGTCTAAGAACCTGTAATTAATGGACAATTTGAAGTCGGAGTAATGCGGAAATGTCTATGAACCTGTGTTTAATGGACATCTTGAAGTAAGAGTGATGCGAAAATGTCTAAGAACCTGTGTTTAAAAGACATAGCTAACATTTTCATACATCCCGATCTAATTCAAACCACACATGATGTTTGTAAATTCCTAAATCAGGCAAAATGATGAACAAGGATAATGGGAAAAAAGGCCATTCGAAAGTTTGTTGAAAAATGTTAGAATGGTGTTATTGCCTTAAATTGTTGAAGATTGGTGGACATAATGAAAAAAATATTACTGTTTCTCGCATTGCCGATTTTATTGACAGGTTGTGCCCCTATAGAGCCTTACTTGGAAAAGATCCCTTACCTGGGAGAAAAACTAGTTGGCCAAGATGGACAGGCTGATCAACCAGTTGAAGGGGTTGGAGATGAAGGTCCAGATGATAACGAGGTTAATGAACTCCCTGAGGAGGACAAGCCCGCAGAAGATGAATTGACACTTGAAGCGGCTTACTTCAATGTGGTTCAGAACACAGACGGAAAGAATATTATCCAGAACCCGCAAAACACGATGTCACTCGTTAACAAAATTTTCGGGTTGCCAGAAGACTATATTCCGGCTGATTTAGTTCGTCCGAATGTTCCATTTTCTTTTGGAGATGCAAAGCTTGAAAAGAGCTTGATGAGGGAAGAGGCTGCGAAAGCCCTGGAAAATATGTTTGCGGGTGCCAGGAATGACGGAATTGAACTCGCTGCTGTTTCCGGTTACCGTTCATATGGCCGCCAGGAAACACTTTTTAATGCTGAAGTCAACAAGGTCGGCGAAGAAAAAGCACTTCAGGCCGTTGCAAGACCTGGCAGCAGTGAACATCAATCAGGTTTGACAATGGATATCTCAAGCAAGACGAACAACTTTAATCTGAATGAACAGTTCGGTTCTACAAAAGAAGGGGTGTGGCTTGCCCACAATGCTCATAAATACGGGTTTATCCTAAGATACCCTAGGGGTAAAGAAAATTTAACAGGCTATATGTATGAGCCATGGCATTTCAGGTATGTCGGCATTAAGGCTGCAACCGAGATTTATGAAAATGATTGGACACTTGAAGAATACTTCGAAAATGTGAAGAAAATATAATGAAGAGCCTGGCGAATGTCAGGCTTTTTGTGTTGAAATGATGAAAAAAAGAAATCGCCTCTCTGCAGGTAAATGTGACATTTTTAACTGTATTATCCACAGTTAAGGGTAAAATAAAAAAAACACAAACTTTTTGGTTGATTAATATACTATACAGGGGTATAGTAATTGGTGTAGAAGATAAAATTTATTTCAATCGAAACGAGGTGTAGATGATGAAAGAACAAATGACTGTCGACATAACGGGTATGACTTGTGCCTCCTGTTCCACGAGGATTGAGAAGGTCCTTAATAAGATGGAAGGCGTAGAAGCAACCGTGAACCTGGCGATGGAAAATGCCTCAGTCACATATGAATCTGAAAAAATAAAACCTGACGATATATTCAATAAAATCAACGATCTGGGGTACGGTGTTAGAAACGAAAAAATGGATTTGGATGTTTTCGGCATGACCTGTGCAGCATGTTCAACAAGGATTGAAAAGGTACTAAACAAAATGGACGGAATGGTATCAGCAACCGTTAACCTTGCAACCGAGTCTGCTTCAGTTGAATTTAATAGTGCTGTCCTGTCAGCTGATAAAATCATTTCGAAAATCCAGGATCTTGGTTATGATGCAAAGGAAAAAGTGCAGCGGGAAGCAAAAGCGCAGCAAAAAGAAGAGGAAATAAAGGGAAAGAAAAGAAAGTTATATATTTCCATCCTTTTGTCACTTCCGCTTCTTTATACAATGATCGGCCACGCTCCTTGGGATACGGGGCTACCAATGCCACATCTATTGATGAATCCGTGGTTCCAGCTATTATTGGCAACTCCGGTCCAATTCTGGATTGGCGGGCAATTTTATGTGGGGGCCTATAAATCGCTCAAGAACAAGAGTGCGAATATGGATGTCCTGGTGGCTCTTGGTACATCGGCTGCATATTTCTATAGTCTTGCAGAGGCTATTAAAACAATTGGAAATCCGAATTATATGCCGCATTTATATTTTGAAACAAGTGCAATCCTGATTACTTTGATCCTTGTTGGGAAACTGTTTGAGGCCCTTGCAAAAGGACGCACAACTGAAGCGATTTCCAAGCTTCTAAGCCTGCAGGCTAAAGAGGCGACTGTCATCCGGGATGGCGAGGAGATTAAAATCCCGATTGAAGAAGTAAGAGTAAAAGATACAATCATCGTTAAACCAGGAGAGAAGATTCCTGTCGATGGCAAGGTCATATCCGGCCAGTCCGCTGTTGATGAAGCGATGATCACTGGCGAATCAATTCCTGTTGAAAAAACAGCTGGCGATTCTTTGATTGGTGCTACCATTAATAAGAATGGGACTTTGACGATGACTGCAACAAAGGTCGGAAAGGATACGGCCCTGGCGGGAATTATTAAGGTCGTTGAGGACGCTCAGGGAAGCAAGGCGCCAATCCAGCGTGTGGCAGATCAGATTTCTGGAATTTTCGTACCGATTGTTGTCGCAATCGCAATCGTTACATTCCTTGTCTGGTACTTTGTAATCACACCTGGTGACTTTGCATCAGCCCTTGAAACAGCTATTGCCGTGCTCGTTATTGCCTGCCCTTGTGCACTCGGTCTCGCAACTCCAACCTCCATCATGGTCGGAACGGGAAAAGGTGCGGAAAACGGGATTCTTTTTAAAGGCGGAGAGCACTTAGAAACTACTCACAAAATCGATGCTATTGTTCTTGATAAAACGGGAACAATTACTAAAGGAAAACCAAGTGTAACCGATCTTGAAGTTTTCGGTGACGAGGAAAAGATTCTTAACTATTTGGTATCTGCCGAAAAAGCTTCCGAGCATCCTCTTGCAGAAGCAATTGTGGAATATGGTAACGCAAGAAATATAGAGGTATTGCCAATGGATAAGTTCTCAGCGATACCGGGACACGGAATCGCAGCAACCATCAATGGTGAGAAAGTCTTTGTCGGCAC
This sequence comes from Mesobacillus boroniphilus, assembly GCF_018424685.1. Taxonomy (NCBI): domain Bacteria; kingdom Bacillati; phylum Bacillota; class Bacilli; order Caryophanales; family Bacillaceae; genus Mesobacillus; species Mesobacillus boroniphilus. The sequence goes on along the minus strand of NZ_QTKX01000001.1, from coordinate 1,742,130 downwards.
CAGAAAACTGATGAGCAAAGAGGGTATCGACTTCGCACAATATGAAGATCGGTTGGAAAAACTGGAGACTGAAGGCAAGACAGCAATGATGATTGCAATCAACAATGAATTGAACGGAATCGTCGCTGTTGCCGATACAGTCAAGGAAACAGCGAAAACGGCGATTGAAGAGCTCAAAAACATGGGTATTGAAGTATATATGCTTACTGGTGACAATACACGAACTGCCAAAGCGATTGCTGCTCAGGTTGGTGTAGACAATGTAATAGCAGAAGTACTCCCTGAAGAAAAAGCGAACCATGTAAAAGAACTTCAGCTGAAAGGAAAGAAAGTGGCAATGGTCGGCGATGGAATCAATGACGCGCCAGCACTTGCTCTTGCTGATATTGGAATCGCCATCGGAACAGGAACGGATGTTGCCATCGAGGCGGCTGACGTCACCATTCTCGGCGGTGAATTGACGCTAATTCCAAAAGCAATCTCCTTAAGTAAAAAGACAATGCAAAACATCCGCCAAAACTTGTTCTGGGCTCTTGCTTACAACTCAGCGGGTATCCCGATTGCTGCCATGGGTCTCCTGGCTCCATGGGTGGCGGGTGCTGCAATGGCATTCAGTTCAGTTTCTGTAGTGACTAATTCCCTTCGTTTGAAGCGGATTAAGTTATAAATTAATGAATAAGAGAGGAAGATTCTAAATGGAAAAAACAACTTTAAATGTATCAGGAATGACTTGCGGACACTGCGAAAAGGCAGTTAAGAATGCTTTGATGGGTGTAGACGGAGTAGCTAGCGTCGTCGTATCTCTTTCTGAAGGAAAAGCTGAAGTAGAATATGATGCTTCAAAAGCAGAAGTAAGCAAGATGAAGGCAGCAGTTGAAGATCAAGGTTACGATGTAGAATAGTAATGAAAAGCAGCGGTGTTCAAACCGTTGCTTTTTTTTATGGGATAAGAAAGTATATAATTCACTTCGAGAATTGTCCAACATTGCCTGTGTATTCTAGGTTTTTGACCATTACGTATTTTTCTGTTAATTTCACAGTAAAAATGTTATCCTAATCATTAAGGATTTTAAGCTTGATTGGAAAGTGGTGAAAAGGGTTGGATCAGCAAAATATGAATGAAGAAAACAAAGAAGAGCTAAAGGGTCAAGAAAAGGCTGCAGAAGCAGAGGCCAAGAATAGTTTTCTTCGGATAAAAAAGTTCCACTTTGCAATGCTGTTATTTTTTCTAGTCTTTTTAACAGCGGGTATTACTACCTTTGCACTTGCTTTCGGCGAGGACAAGCCAGCAGTGCAGGTAATTAGGGAAAGAGAAGAATTTGCAAAGCTTTACGACGCATATGATACTTTGAAAAATGACTATTTCCAGGAAGTCGATCAGGAAAAACTAATAAATGGTGCGATAGATGGAATGCTTGAATCTTTGGACGATCCATATTCGGATTATATGAGTCAGGAAGACGCAAAGAATTTCCATCAGAGTCTGTCGTCCTCATTTGAGGGAATTGGAGCAGAAATCCAGGAAAGAGATGGGTTCATTTTCATCGTGAGTCCTTTGAAGGGATCTCCTGCGGAAAAAGCAGGGCTTCAACCCGAGGATAAAATCATGTCTGTAGACGGGAAAAGTCTTCAAGGAATGAGCACGACTGAAGCAGTGGCTCTAATAAGAGGAGAAAAGGGCACCGACGTAAAACTGTCCATTCTTCGTCAGGGTGGAGAAAAACCAGTTGACGTCACAATAACCCGAGACACTATACCGATTGAAACGGTATATGGTGAAATGATGGACGATGGAATTGCAAAAGTACAGATTACGAATTTCTCACAAAACACTTCAAATGAGCTAGTGAATATTTTGAATGACCTTCAGAAACAAGGAATGAAAGGCCTAGTCCTGGACCTTCGTCAAAATCCAGGCGGACTCCTGGATCAGGCAATTAAAATATCCAGCCTCTTTGTACCTGAAGGGGAAATTCTCTTCCAGGTTGAAGACCGCGAAGGCAATGTTGAGAAATATGCATCAGAAAACAAAAATGATCATAACCTTCCTTTAGTTGTCATCATTGATAAGGGAAGTGCGAGTGCATCTGAAATCCTTGCAGGAGCAGTCAGTGAATCAGCCGGAGTTCCGCTTGTCGGGGAAAAGTCATTCGGCAAAGGGACAGTCCAGCGAGCGGAGGATTTTTCAGATGGATCGAATATGAAATTCACGACAGAAAAGTGGCTGACACCAAAAGGTAATTGGATTCATAAGAAGGGCATCAAACCAGACCATGAAGTCGCAATGCCCGAATATGCATCATTACCGTTTATCGATCCGGAAACTGAATTGAAGGTATCTACAGCTTCTGAACAAGTCAGGGCTGCACAAAAGATGCTGAAAGCTTTAGGGATTGATCCAGGTCGTGAGGATGGTTTCTATGATGAAAAGACAAAGGAAGCTGTCATCGCATTCCAAAAATCTAAAGAGCTTGAAGAAACGGGAATCCTTAAAGGAAGCTCGACTATTGAATTAATGAATGCTCTACGCGAACAGATTAAGAATGACGACCCGCAAATTCAAAAAGCAATAGAAGTATTAAAGCAGGAAATGAATAAATAAAATGAATCTCCAGCTTTTGCTGGAGATTTTCCATTACATAGAAAAGATAGGCGGATGAGAAAATGAAAAGAGCAGAGGTATACATTTTGTCCGGGTTCCTGGGCACCGGTAAAACGACACTACTTAAGCAAATTTTACAGCATGAAAAAGATCGCGAACGGACGATTGCAGTAATGATGAATGAGCTTGGCAGTGTATCGATTGATTCAGACGCCGTTGACACGGATGTTCCTTTAAAAGAGCTTTTGGGAGGATGCATTTGCTGTACCATTCAGGATAAGCTCGAATCCCAGCTTCAGGGATTGTTATTTGATCACGATCTCGATGCGATTTATATAGAGACCACTGGCGCTGCGCATCCTGTTGAAGTTTTGGATGCTGTCCTTTCCCCATTGTTTGCCGACAAGCTTGCGATCAAAGGAATCATAACAACGGTCGATGGCCTGCAGTGGCTTAATAGGACGACATTAGACCCTCAAGTACATCAGCTTTTGCTTGAACAAGTGAAGCATGCCGATCTTATCATTGTCAATAAATCAGATTTACTCAGTGAAGCAGAGTTGGCAAAAATCAGCATGGACATTCAAGGCCTTAATCCTCAAGCTAAAAGTATATTAAGCACCTATTCGAAAATGCCAATGAAACTGTTGGAGGGATTGGCTCATACCGAAAAAGCTAAAGGTGCTGCGTCGCATGTTCAGGCAGATTTAAGGCTAAGTACGTTTGTGTATCAATTCCAGGGTGCCGTCAGCCAGAAGGATTTTGAAGATTTTTTAAGGGCACTGCCGGATTCCATATACCGGATAAAAGGATATGTATTATTTGACCATTCCCAATATCCGGAGCTATTCCAGTATTCGTACGGAATGCCATTATATATGAAAGAATATATGAAAATGCCGCTCAATCTTGTTTTCATTGGCCAGGTAACAGACTGGAGCCTGCTTGAACAGCAGCTGAAGGAACTTGAAAGGTAAGTTTGTTTTCGATTGCTGGACATAGGGTAAAAAAGGTATATCTTCGATGGAAAGGAAGGATAAAATGCCTTGGACAAGCAATGATTATCCAGCTTCAATGAAGAACCTAGACCCTGATGTCCGTGAGAAAGCTATCGAGATAGCGAACGCACTTGTTGAGGAAGAACAATATGAAGATGGAAAAGCAATCCCTATTGCGATTGACAAAGCAAGGGAATATGTAGAAAACCATAAAAATGAGTAACTTTTACCCAGCTATGCTTTGCTGGGTTTTTTGTTTGTCTAAAAGTAGGTCCATCTGAATAGTAAAAAGCAAAAAAGCAAAAACTTTCATGAAGCATTATTTTATTGTGTTGGAATTTAGTTTAAATGCACAATTTAAACCGTGAAAAAAGAGATGATTATAAATGCGAGCAATAAAAATAATTATAATGACAATTGTTCTTCTTGCTTCTACCGGAAATAGCATAGAAGCCAAGAAATCTCGGAAAATGGACCGGATCAAAATGACACAGTGGGAAGATGTTAATGAAATTCTGCCGAGGTACAGCAAATTCACAGTGGTCGATTTGGAAACAGGCATGAAATTTCGGGTCCAAAGAAGGGCGGGAAGCAACCATGCGGATGTACAGCCTTTAACTCCAAAAGATACTGCAATCATGAAGAAGATTTATCAAGGGAAATGGAGCTGGAAGCGGAGAGCGATTATTGTCATCTCAGAGGATGTGAAAATCGCAGCCTCAATGCATGGAATGCCACATGGCGGTGGAGCCTTGAAGAATAACTTTCCGGGTCATTTTTGCATCCATTTTTATGGGAGCACGACTCATAGGACAAATTTCATGGATCTATCCCATAAACTGATGATCCTGAAGTCAGCTGGGAAGCTCGAAAAATACCTGGAACAAACTGACCCGTACGATTTGGTAAACGCGTATATCGCAGGATTAAAACAGCAGGACCGTAACATCGTTTCTTTGGTCTCCCTTCAAGACCTTGAGTGGGAGAAGGTGCTGTACAAAATCGAGAATATCAGGATTTCGAGAATGGAAGTTTTGCCTGCCGAGGATGTGGGAGATCAGTTAAGCCTGACTGTTCCTGTTGAGGTTAATTGGCAGCTGAAAGGGATTGGCGGCAAGACTTTTAACGGTGAAGTCAACCTGGTGAGGTTCATCCCTAATGAACAATGGAGAGTGGATTCAATAAAGTTTTTTGAGGAAAACGGAATAAAGGTAAGCGATTAAAAAAAGCTTGAGGAAATCTCAAGCTTTTTTTAATCAATTTCCATTAGTGGCTCATACCATACCCGCGCTTATGTTATCTTTAACTTTCACCAAACTTGGCAAAGGTTTTTTCATCCTCAACAAGTCCACAGGCTGCACACTGGATTTTCAATTCTGGACCTTTGTATGGGAGATGAAAAGGTTCGAGCTGGTCATTTGAATATTGCTCCACAATTTCTCCTGATTGCGGATTTAATTTTACAGGCTGCGGAACTTGGGAAATCATATTGAATCTAGTTCTGTTGGTCTTGCAGTTAGGGCATCGATAAGGTTTGCTCATAGTTAGTCTCCTTTAATGTAATTTAACTTATTTTTTGCATTGTTTGCCTGAAATATGTAAATATACTAGTGAGGGTTTGCTCATGTTATATATCTACAGGAGGCTTCAGGATGCTAGCAATGGATTATGAAAAGTTACTTGATGAATACAGGACAATATGGAACAATCGAAAACTTCAATCTGACCAGGTGCCAGAAGACATACTTAGAGAAGCTATTCACAGAGATTTGAAAGATGAAAATTCCCATCCGAGAGCAAGAAGGACATTAATGGAAAAATACTTCCTTGCCACAAAAAGAATTCTAGAAGCATCATTGGCAAGTGAAAGTAAGATCATGTTGATCCAGTTGCATATGGAATTGGCTGAGGCAATCCAGGATGAAGCTGGAAAGTAAATCGCAGGTCGCCGCTTCAACCAGAAAAGTAAGTGATTTCTAGCACTCAAAATATGAAAATCAAATTCACGGGACATAAGCATTGTGTGCATTGGGAGTGGATAATTGGCATTAATTGTTGGTGTGTGTGATTCCAAAATGATATAGAATTTTAAAAGAAGGAAGGAATCCTTGCTTCTTTTTTTTGTGTTTTAGTAAAAATAATGTCAAAAAATATCATCATTAACTATTGATTTTATACCCCGTATGGTATAATATCTATATTATAAGTTCAGTAATGCACAAGTTATAACAAGAGGTGATGAGTAGTTGCTCACAAGTTTAATCATCAGTCTCCTTTTGGTTACCTTAGTTTTCAACCGCTATGTTCCAGTTAGGAATCTGCCGGCGGTAAAAGATTATGAAAAGGATGCAGTATTTGTCGATCTTAGAGACTATCAGGATTCTGCAAAAAATCCAGTAAATGGTGCTATTAATATTCCATGTGGATATTTGAAAAGATATATAAAAGAAATACCAAACAGGCATATTGTCATCATTGCTTCCAATGAATTGGAAAAGAACTTTGGTGCAAGATTGCTAAAAAGGTATGGTTACAATGTTAAAGGATATACAATTACTGGCCCATCACAATAGGAGGTGGCAAGGTGGAGTACAATAAAGAAGTTGTCAATCGTTTGAAAAGAATCGAAGGACAGGTTAGGGGCAGCATCCGGTTGCTTGAAGAACAGGAAGAGTGCAAATCGGTCGTAACACAATTATCAGCCATCCGTTCTGCAGTTGACCGTACCATTGCATTAATTGTCAGCAAGAATCTTGAGCAATGCCTGATCAACGATTTACAAGAAGGAAGAGAAACGTCCCAGGCTGTGAATGATGCTGTAGAATTGCTTGTTAAGAGCAGAAAATAATCGATTTCTACTCTTGACAAGGTGTTTTTTGTCACTTAAAATACCCATATGGGTATTAGGGATGAGCTTGATTCCATCCCCGCAAAATCATGACTAACTAAAATGATAAAGAGGTGCACACGGATGGATGTAGTAATTAATGTATTGATTGTTGTCCTTGCAGTAGCTTTCTTATGGAGCCGCTTCGCTCCAACTAAGGGAGTAAATCAAATCACGACAGCACAATTAGGAGAAATGATGAAAGCAAAGAAGGCTGGAGTGCAATACGTTGATGTAAGGACTCCTGGAGAATATAAAGGAAATCACATCAAAGGGTTCAAGAATATCCCGTTACAACAGCTTGCTAATCGTACAGGAGAACTATCACAGGATAAAGATGTTATCGTTATTTGCCAGAGTGGCATGCGCAGCAGCCAGGCAAGCAAGTTGTTAAAAAAAGCTGGATTTAAAAATGTAACTAATGTAAAGGGCGGCATGAGCGCCTGGTAATAACTAAGGAGGAAATTGAAATGCGTCAAATGACACCAACAGAAGTACAAAATGGACTGGGTTCCAATGAATTCGAAGTTGTCGATGTTCGTGAAGTAAATGAAGTAGCACAAGGGAAAATTCCAGGAGCAATCCATATTCCACTAGGACTGCTGGAATTCAGGATGAATGAATTAGACAAGAACAAAACTTACGTAATGGTTTGCCGTTCAGGCGGTCGCAGCTCTAGAGCAACTCAATTCCTTGAGTACTATGGCTATAATGTGATCAACATGCAAGGCGGCATGATGGCTTGGCAAGGTCCAACTGAATAAAACTCAAACAGAGATGGCAATAGCCGTCTCTATTTTTTTGGGGAATAAAAGCCTGGTTGTTAGCAAGCTTATAATTGTCTAACCATGCCATGTTGAATAAATATTGATAAAGATTTTCCCAGTAAATGTCGAAATATGCTTGCTTGTGTGTAGCTTTATTCGTACACTGAGAAAGAAGAGAAAATTTCGACAATTAGTAACAAGGAGGAATTCTGATGTCTGGTTTAAGCCATGTAGAGTTGGAACTTGTTCGAGAAAGTGTTCATGTAGAAGGGATCCATGACTTGCTTGTTAAGGGATGCTGGGTTGAGAAAAATGACCATCGTTGCATAATATCCTTGGAGCAAATTGAGTTCACTGGAGGTTTCCATGATTCATATTTTAAAATCAGCCTGAAACCTAATGAGCTCCTTATTGAATCTGATAGCCCATGGGAGCTTGAAGTGCTTGCTGAAGAACTGAAAGAATTAGCCGTTAAAAAGGCAGTATTGACAAAATAACATTTACATATTTCATGACTTGCCGCCCCGAGCGGCAAGTTTTTTCTTTTTCACTAACAGAGTTTCGATTTCATAGAATTATCACAAATTAGAGATATAATAATGTGAGATACTTGTGAGAGAAAAGAGGTAAATTATGAAGTTGATTTTTAAAATCGCCGCAACGGTTTTCACTGTTTTTTTATCTGCCTGTTCTTTCGAATCTTTTGAGCCTATCCCGAGAGATTCTTCAATTATATCAACGATTAACATAAAGGAAATGACAATTTCATTCTATGAAATGGAAAAGGATGAGAAATTACCTGACTGGAATGTTGACCGCCCGTACATCGGAGGACTGATCCTTCCTGATAAGGATACAATATTGCTCTATGGAAAAGCGTTGGAAACTATCGACTTGTATTCATTAAGCAAAGGTAAGAAGATAGAATCCTGGAAAACTGGAGAAGGAATCGTGAATGCACTATTAGTTGGAGATGGAGCCGAAATAGCATTTGCAGACCAGGAAAGGGACAGTGTCCGATTTTTTGATATTGATGGAACAGAATTGGATGAAGTCAAGGTAGAAAAAGAGCCGTTGACACTTCTTGAGGCCGAGAAAAAGCTCTATGCAATCAGTTATAATCAAGAAATGCTAAGCATAGTCGATTTGAAAAATAAAGAGCGGCTTCCAGGGTTTGAGATCCATCCTGCAGCAGCTGGCGCTTTAATGTGCAGGGAAAAAGGTGAGCTATGGATTGGCGGGCATGGTAAAGGAACTGAAGTTGAAGAGCGGATCCACATATACGACCTTAATAATGGCCGTTTAATAAAAGAGATTTCAGCTCCTGTAATGCCTGTGGATTTCACCAAGGATGAAGATGATATATTTGTCCTGAGCCATGGTTCGAATATGCTATATAAATTGGCTGAGGACGGAACAAAGAAGGGTTCTTTAAAGGTGGGTGCGAATCCGTTTGAAATTAATTTTTTTGCAGATAAGCTTATTGTTGCTGGGTATGACAGCAACGAAGTGTATATAATTGACCCGGAAAGCCTATCCATTGAAAAAACGCTGGAAGTTGGCAACGGGCCATTCCAAATAGTTACGAGGGAGAGATAACAATATGAATCCCATAAATGTTTTAATCATAGATGACGAAGAGGATATGCGCAATCTAATCCAAATGTATTTGGAGAATTCTGGATTCAGATGTGTTCATGCTGCTGATGGAGCAGAAGGATTGAGAAAACTTCATGAAGAAGATTTCGACCTCGTAATCCTTGATATTATGATGCCTTTTGAAGATGGCTTTGCCGTTTGCGGAAAGATACGTACTTTTTCACAAGTACCGATCATCTTCTTATCAGCTAAAGGGGAAGAATGGGATAAAGTAAGAGGGCTCCAGCTTGGAGGAGATGATTATATAGTCAAGCCTTTCAGTCCGGGTGAACTTGTAGCCAGAATCAATGCTGTGTTAAGAAGGACATCTCTTGTCAAGAATGATGAAGATACAGTGACTCTAGGCAAGATTAACATTGATAAAAAAGGAAGAAGAGTCAGTGTGGAAGGAGATATTGTCCCGCTTACCCTCAAAGAGTTCGAGTTGCTCGTTTTTCTCGTTCAGCATCAGGGACAGGCCTTAAGCAGGGAGCAGCTTCTGGAATTTGTATGGGGAATGGATTACCATGGCAGCTTGCGAACAGTCGACACACATATCAAAACGCTAAGGATGAAATTGGGGACAGGAGACTATATCCAAACCATCTGGGGTGTCGGGTATAAATTTGAGGTGCCAGCAACATGATTTCTTTTTCCGACAGCCTGTTTAAAAAACTTTGGCTGACGGTTACCGCGACAATCCTGGTGACCGTATTGTATTCCTTTTTTTTGTCCTATCTATTTTATGAAAAGCTCTATGTCGACATAGTAGAAGAGTCACTGATAGAAGAAGGCAACCGCCTTGCGAGCGACTATAAAGGCGGTCCATTGACCGATGAAATGAGGCAGCGAGTTGATTGGTATAATGAAAAATCAGAATCTGAGGTTTTTCTTGTCAGTAATCCAAAAGAGTTAAGCGCCTGCCTTCCATATTCAATTGATTATGAAACATTGATTGGAAAGGAAGACCGTGAACTGCTTTTGAAAGGTGAACCTGTCATGAAATCAGGATTTGAGGAGAGGTTTGGCAGGAAAATCCTTGCTGTGGCAATTCCACTCCTTGATAATAACCGTCTTGAAGGAATTATTTACTTATATGTTCCTCTTGCTAAAATATCTGAGTTAACCGTTGATTTCTCTTTTTTATGGCTGATTGGCGGAGTATTATTCATTGTCCTTGCTGCCTTTTTGGGGTTTAAAATGCTTCACAGGCTTACCAGGCCTCTGGCTGCTATGAAAGAAGCAGCCGAAAGAGTATCTGGAGGAGATTACTCTGCGCGTGTCAACATCAAATCAGACGATGAAATAGGACAGCTTGCAAAAGCCTTCAATCATATGTCCGAGTCCGTTCAAAAGGAAGATGAGAAAAAGAGGGAATTCCTCGCCGATGTTTCTCATGAACTAAGGACTCCAATCAGCTATATAAAAGGCTATAGCGAAGCACTGGAAACTGGGATGATAAAAGAAACGGATGAAAAAAATAAATACTTAAAGCTTATTAACAGGGAATCTGGCAGGATGGTAAAGCTCGTTGAGGATCTGCTGGACTTATCGAGGTTGGATGCGGATGAATATCGATTAATAAAAAATCCATTTCCGCTGGCACAGCTCATTGAGGATTTTATTATCAAGTATGGTCCATCCATGAAAGAAAAGAATATCAGCTTAACTCTTGGTCTTGATCCGGATATTATCATTAACGGAGATGAAGGTAGACTTGAACAGATCTTCCAGAATATCATCGATAATTCGATTCGCTATACAGACAGTGGGGGAAGGATTTCTGTCACACTTTCCAAGTATTCCTATGGATGTAAAGTTGAAATTAAAGACACTGGAATAGGAATACCAAAAGAGGACGTCAACAAGCTCACTGAACGCTTTTATAGAGTGAATAAGGCAAGGTCGAGGACAGATGGTGGTACTGGACTTGGTCTGGCGATTGTTGATAAATTAGTGAAGCTGCATGATGGCAAAATGCAAATAACAAGTGAGCCAGGAAAAGGAACGACCATCAATCTCTATTTTCCTGCCGTCGAATTATAGAGATTGGCACTTCATCCCGTGTTTTTGGAATGAAATTTAGCGCAGTTAATTCATCCTTTCGAATTTAAGAATAAGGGTAAAACAACAATATTATTTAAGGGGTATATTGAATGAAACGACTTTTGGTTACATTAATGACAGTATTGCTAGGTTTGTTTGCGACAGCATGTTCACAGCAGGATGTAGAAGACGAACCGCAATTTCTGGACGTTCAGCTTACTGCAAATCCTGAAAAAGCCGAATTAAATGAAGAGATCACTTTCGAGGCTAAAGTTACTTATGGTACAGAAGAAGTAAAGGATGCCGACGAGGTGAAATTTGAAATCTGGCGGTCACAGGCAGAAGAACACGAAAAGATAGTAGTAGAACACGATGAAAACGGAATTTATCGCTTGAATAAATCCTTTAAAGAAGAAGGAACCTACTATATCATTGCTCACGTAACAGCGCGGAGCATGCACAATATGCCAAAAAGTGAATTTGTGGTCGGGAGTCCAAGTGAGCCAGAAGAAAGTGGAAAATCCACTGAAATGGACGAAATGAATGATCATGATACAGAGGGTGGACATTAAAGGGAAAAGCGGCGATTGCCCCTTTTTTTATGGATTGCGCCCGTGTAATATACTTGAATGATTGACATATAAACGAAAAAAATGTCATGAACCATGTCGATTGAAAAACTGTCAATAACTTCATTTTTCCTTTTTGTGGTTTAGCTGGTATTTTAAAAATGAATAGGAAAATACTACAATCAAAACAGAACATGATAAATCTTTTTGCAAGCCTTTTAATTCCTAACTTTCAAGGTCTTATGGAAATATCTAGAAAAAGTATTATTAAAATAATAATAGTTTTCCCGTTTTATTCCAGGTTTATTACAAAAAGCCCGTGATATGATTAGTTTGCAAGTGAGAGACAAACTAAATTTCGGGAGGAATTCGGGAATGAAGAAGAAAATGATTCTTACAGTTTTTGCAGCAGCGGCTTTATTCGCAGCAAATCCAGCTATGGATAAAGCAGATGCATCTACTATACAGACGAAAGTTTACTATTATCAAAGCGGAAACTTAAATAATGAGCATATCAATTCTATTTTACAAAAGTTCTTTAAGAACTATCAATTTTCATTGAAACAAGCTCAGCCAGCTAACACAAATGTCCAGGAGCCTGTAAAAACTCCAGCTCCAACAACTGTACAACAACCAGTAGAAGCTCCAGCGCCAACTCCTGCACCAGCTCAGGAGCCTGCAAAAGCACCTGCCCAGGAGCAAGTAACAGCACCTGTTACTTCAGCTGTTAGTGCTTACGAGCAAAAAGTCGTTGAGTTGACAAATCAGGAGAGAGCAAAGAATGGTTTAAAACCACTTGCACTTGATACTGAACTAAGCAAAGTGGCAAGGGAAAAATCCCGCGATATGCAAAGCGAAGGCTATTTCAGCCATACTAGCCCAACTTACGGTTCACCTTTCGATATGATGAAAAAGTTTGGAGTCTCATATCGTTCAGCTGGTGAAAACATTGCTATGGGCCAGCGTACACCAGAGGAAGTAGTAAATGCATGGATGAATAGTTCTGGCCATCGTGCAAATATCTTAAACTCGAGCTATACACACATTGGTGTAGGCCATGTAGCAACAGGCAACTACTGGACACAAATGTTCATTGGAAAATAATAAAATGAAAAAGAGCAGCCACCAGGCTGTTCTTTTTTTAGGCTCTTTTCGTAAACTTTGTTGGTTTCACAACCACACCATTCCAGTACATAAGGCTCCTTGAAAAGAGCCCCTATGCCTTATAGAATACTAAAAAATTAATGCAGAACTGACTTTTTTATGTGACAATCAATTTGAAATGTCGATTTCAGCATATTGTAAATCCACGATTTTTTGAAGCCTTAATTCCAGTACTCCATCCCTGTAGTTTGCTGCTGCTCCTTTCCGCTTAACGGTTGCTGGCAATACTAGTGTATGCTTATCTGACAGATCAGGAATGTGTTCAATAATTACTTGATTTGAAGTATAGAAAAGCTTCATTTGTTTAAGCAAAGCTTCATCTTTTAGTGGAACCCTTACAAAAACAAAATCATGAGTTTCAAACATTTCTGTATTTAATCCGGTAGTAGGTTTGACCGGATCAGGTGAATTTTGCTGCTGCATCCCTTTAAGCCATTCTTCAGGCTTTAACATCCCTTGCATATTAGGCTGGACCATTTTGCCCATCATTTGCTGGACATAATTTTCAATTTCTTCTGGTTTCATTTCCAAAAACTTTTTCTGTGTATTTCGGTCGAACGGCAATAAATTCCATGGAAACAATTATATCCCGCCTTTCAAGCTGACCATCTTCGATATGGATATTATATGCAGGCACCGGCCCAGCGGTTAAAGTCAACCTGTTGTCAGGATATAATAGTTAAAAGTTGCAAAACAGCTTGCTTCTTTTTAGTATAGTGATAAGTAATCTAATGAAGATGAGGGGTACAGGTTGTGGAAAATAAAACGGCTTTGATTACTGGAGGTGCCACCGGTTTAGGAAGGCGAACAGCACTGCAGCTTGCTGCCGAGGGGATAAACATAATCATCAATTATCGGAACAGCAAAAAAGAGGCTGAACAGCTTGCTGCGGAATTATCGGAACGGTTCAACACAAAGAATATTTGTGTTCAGGGTGATATCACAAACTATGAGGACTGTAAGAAGATTGTTTCACAGGCCTTGAAGGAATTCACTGCAATTGATATTGTCGTTCATAATGCAGGACCATATATTTCAGAAAGAAAAAAAATGGCTGATTATCAGGTCGATGAATGGACTTACTTAATTAATGGCAATTTAAATGCGGTTTTCTTTTTATCAAAATTGCTTATACCTTCAATGAGAGAACGGAAGTGGGGAAGAATCATTACAGTTGGCTTCGACAGAGTGGAGTCGGCCCCTGGGTGGATTTACAGATCAGCTTTCGCAGCAGCTAAGTCAGGATTGGCTTCTTTGACAAAGACGCTTGCTTTAGAAGAAGGGGAAAACGGAATTACAGCCAATATGGTCTGTCCCGGTGACATAACAGGTGAGTGGAAAGAAAGTGCAATCAGTGAATCTTTGGATACCATGGACTCTTCTGTACCAGTAGGTAGACCGGGTACCGGCGAGGATATATCAAGGGTTATAAGCTTTCTTGCGAATGATGATTCCAGTTTTATAACCGGCAGTATCATCCCTATCACAGGTGGAAAAGATGTGCTCGGAAAAGCTTTTCGTGGGAATCTATAGGATGATCCATTAAAAACGTCAACCATGGCGTTTTTAATTTTGGTTCTGTAACAGGGCGGATGGCATGTTGGCATTTACGAAAAGGAGCCTTTTTGAATAACGCGAAGGAGGATGGGAAAACTAATAGCAATTAGCCGTCATATCGAATTGAATTATCTAATTATTATTAGTATTTAGTTTACTTACGCGGGGTGATTAAAATGGGAATAGGGTTTAACATGAATAGGATCAATCCAAATCAGACGCAGGTTTTCTTTGAGGATGGACGGTATGAAACGTTGACGGATGCCGAACTTGAAGTATTCCTATCTGAAGCTTCCTTATCGGAACGGGAAGAAACAAAAGGGCAGGATCTGCTGAATTAGAAAACGCCCTTTTTTTAGGGCGTTTTTAAATATCATTAAATTAAGCCTCCAGCAATTGAGCTGCTCCTTCTTCTTGGACACCAGACCTTTTCAGGTAAAGTGTATATTGATCTTTAGGGATTTCATAAAGATCATAAATATCTCCAGTAGCATTCAGTTGCTCATAAATGTGCTGGCGGGTTTCGTTCGCCTTCACCACATAAGGTAACTTTTCTGCCGCTTTAATGGAACGGAGATTGACTTTCCTGATGCGCATGAAAATGGTCTCAATACCAATTTCATAAAATAACTCCTGGAAGAAAGCATCCTTAGCCAATGTATTGTATCCTTTTCCGTGGAACGGCTTCCCCAGCCAGGTGCCTAAAAAACCGGCTCCTTCCTGGATATCAAAAAGGTTGATCGTGCCGATTGGCGCTCCCCATTCGTCAAGGATGGTACGGGAGATTAATTCTCCTTGTTCTTCGGCTTCAATCGTTTGCTTTGTAATGAATACGAATTCTTCATATGAATGTGCCTTTTGGCGCACAAAAGGGAAGACCTCCGGATGCGCCATCAGCTCAAATAGTTCGTGGCAATCATGTAGATCGCGTTTTTTGAGCATTTTGTATCCCTCCACGCAGGGCAGTCCTATCCCGTGCGAATGTAACTACACGGCCACCCTCGAAATTTTTTGTAAGTTGCTAAAAAATTTCGGGGTGGGAATCGAACCCACTAGAACCAGGATACTGGTGGCGCACCATTTGCCTTCCCTAATCACTTTGCTTTATGAAATTTTATTTCCAAAGAGTATAATACAGGATATTTTAAAAAAAGAAAATAGGTTTTTCACCCTTTTTTTCTGTGTTTTTTTGCCAAGAATCTACACCGATTTTCGACTAATTCTGATAAACGATCTTCCCATTGACCATTGTCCACATAGGCTTTGCGTTGAAGTGGAATGGATGTTGATTCCAAAGGACCAAATCAGCGTCTTTCCCAGGTTCGATACTGCCGACACGGTCATCAACCCGCAGGTTCCTTGCTGGCAAAATCGTGATTCCTTCGAGCGCTTTTTGTTCGGATAATCCTTCCCTCACTGCGATGGACGCACATAGATTTAAGTACTGGATCGGGGTGTATGGGTGATCTGTCGTGACAGATACTTCAACACCATGGTCAGTCAATTCCTGATAGGTTTTCCAGCTCTTATTCTTAAGTTCCACCTTAGAACGGCGGGTGAGTGTTGGACCTACCGAAACTTTTAAATTCAGGCCTGCCATTTCTTCTGCAATCAAGTGGCCTTCCGTACAATGCTCGATTCGCAAATCCAGATTGAATTCATCCGCAAATCTGATTGCAGACATGATATCATCAGCTCTGTGGGCATGGATCCTTACAGGGATTTCCCTTTTCAATGCTCTAATGATCGGCTTAACCCTCAAGGATTCAGGATTGTCAGCATTCATCGCCTCGTAAAAGGCTTCCCTTAGCATCCCCATGATTCCCATACGTGTGATGGAATCTTTATTCCCCATACTGTGAATCCGTTTCGGGTTTTCACCTAGTGCAATTTTAAGTCCTGCTGTCTCCTGGATGATCATATTCTTAATGTTTTTTCCAGCCGTTTTAATAACAGACGTAGTTCCACCGATTACATTCGCACTCCCTGGCATAACATGAGCAGTGGTAATACCATATTTAAGTGCATCGCCAAATGCAGGGTCGAGCGGGTAGACCCCGTCAATCGCCCGTACGTGAGGGCTCATCGGTTCGATCGTCTCGTTTGCATCATTTCCGGCCCAACCTGTACCTTCGTCATAAAGGCCGAGATGAGTATGGACATCGATGAAGCCTGGCAGCAAAAAGTTATTTCTGCATTCAATCACTTCATCGCCAGGTTCGACCGCAAGATCAGTTTCAATTTTTAATATTTTTCCTTCATTTATGAGAACATCACAATTTGGTATTGGCTCAGAAGTGATTGACATTACATTTGCGTTTTTAAGAAGTATTCTGTTCATTTTCCATCCTATCCTGTCTTTATTTTCTTGCACATTGGCGAGTATTCAAGGGTCAAGTTATTTTAGATTCTCTTGGAATGAAAACCCTTAATTTTCATTATAATGAAAAAGTACATCGATAATGAAACTTTTTTACTGTTTTTCCGTAAAGTTAAATATAAGAGTATTGGAGGGAGAAAGACAATGCCGAAAAATGATGAAAGGCTTATTGCGGCAGGTATTTATGTTATTAGCTTTTTTACTGCTTTTCTTGGGCCGCTGATTATCTGGCTGGTTAAAAAGGATGATTCAAGCTATATTGATTACCACGGAAGGGAATATATGAACTTTTTTATTTCTTATACTGTTTATGGAATTGTTAGCGGAATTCTTGTCATTCTTTTGATTGGGATTTTCATGTTATGGGTCATCGGGATTTTAGCCATGATATTCACCATTGTAGGTGCGATAAAAGCGTATGAAGGACAGGAATATCGAATTCCATTCATTTTCAGGATTCTCTAAAAAAAATGCCTTTAAAATGCAAAATGTCCGGCAGGTATATGCCGGATATTTTTTTATGCTTTTTTGGACTGTTGACGAAACGCGCCCGGATCACTTAAGAAAACTGATTTAAGTACATGTTCTGTAAAGCTACAATCAATGCAAAAGTAGCCCTTTATAATAAAATTCCATTTTCAAATTTTTTTGAACGAATTTTCACTTCAGCCGTCTTATGGGTGTAAAACAAATGAGGAGGTTATCAAAATGGAATTATTCGCTGAATTAAATTGGGCTTTACTTGCACCTATATTGATCATACAGGTAATTTTATTGATTGTTGCGGTGGTTGATTTAATAAAAATTGAAAAAACAAACGGTCCGAAATGGGTTTGGGCAATCGTTATTTTATTGGTAAACATCATCGGGCCTATCCTGTATTTCGTGATAGGAAGGAGAAATCAATAATGCCGCTAGTCCGAGTAGAGAATTTGGAAAAGAGTTTTAAGGACTTGCGAGTGATTAAAGGGTTGAATTTCGAGCTTGAGAATGGTAAATGTGTAGCTTTGATTGGGGCAAATGGTGCAGGGAAAACGACTACACTGAAAATGCTCTCTGGGCTTCTTGAGCCAACCAAAGGAAAAATCTCTTTCGTGGGAGAAAAGCAAAGGGGTGACCATCGACGGTTGATTGGTTATCTCCCGCAACATCCTGTATTCCATGACTGGATGACAGCCAGGGAATTTCTAGAGTATGTTGGGAAGCTATCAGGGTTGGGATCAAAGGAAGCAAAGGAACGGTCATCGGAACTACTGGAGCTTGTGGGCATTGCAGATGCGAAAAACAGGAGAATCGGCAAGTTTTCTGGCGGGATGAAGCAGCGCCTCGGTATTGCCCAGGCGATCATACACAGGCCGAAACTGATCATGCTGGATGAACCAGTTTCTGCCCTGGACCCTTTCGGTAGAAGAGAAGTACTCGAACTGCTTGAAAAACTTAAGAAGGAAGCGACTGTATTATTCTCTACTCATATCCTTAATGATGCGGAAGAGGTGTGTGAAAGCATCTTGTTCCTCCACAATGGAGAAATCATTGAGTCTGGGACAATGGATGAGTTTCGGGAGAAATATCACCAGTCAAAAATTGATCTTGTTTTTAGCAAGGATGCCTCAAGCTTTTTAAAAAAACTTTCAGAATTTCCACAGATTGATTCAATTCAAATGGAAGGCAATAAAGCAAGTATTTACACTGAAGATCTTGAAGCAGTTAAAGAGGTTATCCTGAGCCAGGCAGCTAGAGAGAATTGGCCGCTCACTAAATACGAAATCGGTTCAATCAGTCTTGAAGATGTATTCATGAAGGTGGTGCAAAAATGAAGCAATGGTTCACTTTAATAAACAAAGAATTCCTGGAGATGGCAAGGAACTACAAATGGATTTGGATGCCGATCACATTTATTTTGCTTGGAGTGATGGATCCACTAACCACCTACTATTTGCCGGAGATCCTTAATTCTGTGGGCGGCCTTCCAGAAGGGGCAGTATTTGAAATGCCCGAACCTTCCGCTCAAGAAGTCTTTATCATGAGTTTGGGAGAATACCAGATGATCGGAATATTGGTAATCGTCCTCTCCACGATGGGAACAGTTGCTGGTGAGAGAAAGAGCGGTGTTGCACAGCTGATCCTCGTAAAACCAGTTTCCTATGTCTCTTATATCACTTCAAAATGGGCAGCTGCACTTATATTAATCGTCATATCGTTGTTCCTGGGAATGTTGGCAAGCTGGTATTATATTGGCGTTTTGTTTGAATTTATTTCATTTGGCCGTTTCATGGAATCGTTCGGACTATATTCATTATGGATCGTACTGGTGTTGTCCTTCGTAATCCTTTGCAGTGCCCTGTTCATGCAGCCAGTCGCAGCCGGTATGGTAGCGCTTGTTACAGTTTTTATTTTTACGATAATAGGAGGTTCCTTCCAGCATCTTCTCGAATGGAGTCCGACACAGCTCATTTCCTATGTTTCTGAAAGGTTAATTACCGAAAAGTGGCCAGAGCATGTTTGGCCAGCGACTGGGATGACTTTATCGATGATCTTTGTGTTTATTGGATTGGCTATATATTTTTTAAAAAGGAAAGAACTTGCTGATTGAGATCTGGTCAATGACCGGATCTTATTTTTTTGCTAGGAAGGAAGAACTGTTTTTACTATGATTTTGTCGAAATATTTAGATAATAAATATGTTAAAATGGTTCTTTTAACATATTTCAACAGGATATTATTTCAAAGGTAAACTTACGAATAATAAATTATACCTAATTTTCTGGATAAATACTGGATTTAGATGTCGAATTCATTATATTGCTAAAGTTTGATTTTTAAATATAATGAAAATTAAGAAAAAAGGAGGGGTAATATGTCGACAAGAAAAAAGCTTTATGCAGGAACACTCGCTGTCCTTCTGGGAGCGGCTACAATTTTTAATGCTGGTGTAACGAAAGGGGAAGCAGAAACAAATACAGAAAATACATACCTTGTTATATTTAAAGACCAGCAGGGACTTCCAGCAGGTTATGCGGAAGCGATCAAAAAAGCCGGCGGCCAGGTGGAAGATAAATTGGACAAGCTTGGTGCCGTGGAGGTTACCTCAAAAAATGCCAACTTTTTGAATGAGGTGAAGAAATCATCTCTTGTTTTAGAAGCTGGTGTGGAGAATACTGTTTATCCTGAACAAACGATTGAAGGAGAGACAGTAGCGGTTGAAGACCTTACTGAAGGCGCAGATTTCTATAATCAATATATGTGGGATATCAAGCAAGTAACAAATAACGGTGAATCATGGAAGCTTCCAGGAGGAACTGGATTATCTGTTGATGGTGAAGATATCGTTGTAGGTGTAATCGACACAGGGATTGACTATAACCACCCTGATTTGAAAGATAATTACGCAGGTGGTAAATCATTTGTACCAGGATATTCCGACCCAATCGACCAGAACAGCCATGGAACCCATGTTGCCGGATCAATTGCGGCAAAAGGTGAAGCTCTTGGGGTTGGACCAGACCTTAAGGTAGCATCATACCGAGTATTTGGACCAACTGGCGGTGCAGCAACATCCCACATCGCAGAGGCTTTAATGACAGCCGCAGACGATAATGTTGATGTAGTTAACATGTCCCTTGGTGGTTATGACTGGTTCCAGGATCCTGCATATGCAACGAAGGATATCGTAGCTGATGTTCAATTATTCAATCGCGCAATCCAGTACGCAATCAAAAAGGGAGTGACTGTTGTCGGTTCTGCAGGAAATAACGCTGTCGATCTTAGCAGTCCTGGTAAATTATCAGGAGATGATACAGGTTCAACTCACAGAAGCCCGAGCAGCCAGACAATGATCAGAGTTTCTGCTGGCGGCGCTTTGAAGAATCTTGCATTCTACTCTAACTATGGCGTAGGTAAAATTGACGTAATGGCACCGGGCGGCGACCTTGGACCGAATTATGATCCTGTTACTCGTACAGGAAGAGATAATAGTTACCTTGCTTATAGCACTGTGCCTTTATTAGATCCAAATACAAAGGAAGTAATCGGCCATGGATACGGAGGTAAAGGCGGAACTTCAATGGCAGCACCGAAAACTGCTGCACTTGCTGGTGTCGTAATCGCTAAGCATGGTAAGGACAAACTTACTCCAGCTCAAGTCAAGGCAATCATCCAAAACTCAGCTGAAGATTTATTCAAACCAGGGTATGACGAGCAAACTGGCTATGGTCTGATCAATGCAGTAAATGCACTAAAATTAAAATAATCAAATGCCAAACCGGATGGGGGAGCTCCTGTCCGGTTTTTTATGCTGAAAAAAGGTAGAATGATTGGGCTCCTCGATTAATAGACTTAGAATGACGAAATAGATTTTCCTCAAGGAGTTAATAGATATGAGTATCCGGCAATATTACCAGAAAACCGCCTATGTTAGTTTAAACGGTTCTATTTTATCAGCTGGTCTTCTTACGATGATTTTGTCGTTAAGCTTGCTGTTTTCCTGGAATATACCTCTATTCCTAGTGGCAGTACCATTCTTGTTTTTAGTTTTCCTCCACTACAATCGCTATATTTTATATAAAAACAAATCAGAAGAGAGCGCGGAAGCATTTCATCGATATGATGATAAACACCTCCTTGAGCAAAACAACCTGCTTATTGCCTTCGCTCCTGCGCCTGCAGTAAGAATACTCTTTTTTACTCCCGACGGAATGCTGGCCGGAGAATTAAGAGAACTCCATACCAGAAACTACCGTTGGTTTATTCCTTATTTTGTAGATAAAAGAATAAAGAAACAAATTGGAATCTATGACTCGAAAGGAAATCTGCAAGGAAGACTGAAACAGGAGCATAATAGATTTAAAATGCTGAATGCACAAAATGATATTATTGGTATATTTTTTCCAAAAAAGAAGAATAAAGGGATTATTGGTTCGTCCGTCATAAATGGCGGTGTAAAGTTAAAAATCGAGAAATTTTCTGGCCTGATTCATGATTTGAAAATTGTTCGTGAAGACGGCAAAACGACAGCCAGGCTGCAAAAAGGCTGGATGCCATTGGAGTGGACCAGTTTTTTCAAAGAAGCCAATACCCCTGTTTTATCATTCGACTACACGATGGGACAGGAAGAGAGGCTGGCTGTATTTGCTGCTCTCGCCAGTTTTTATATGTACTATGATCATTAATCTAAAAATTATTTCCATTTCCTTAAGTTAAGTTTATCTTGGATTCCTAGAGGTTAACAGATAGATAGAAACTAGAAGGAGGTTGGGAACTTGGAAAACCAACAATATCATGATTGTATCCAGGCTTGCATAGAATGTATTGAATCATGTAATGTTTGTTTTGATTCCTGTTTAAAAGAAGAGAATGTGAAAATGATGGCAGAGTGCATCAGAATGGACAGGGAATGTGCTGAAATCTGTGGCATGGCAGTAACGGCAATGCAGACAAACAGCCACTTTGTGAACCAAATTTGCGGCTTGTGTGCGGAAATTTGTGACGCTTGCGGCAATGAATGCAAAAAGCATGACCATGATCATTGCCAAAAATGCGCCGAAGCCTGCTTTAAATGCGCTGAAGAATGCAGGAAAATAGCATCTTAATACCAGGAGAACCAGCAAATCAAAAGCTGGTTCTTTTTATATGCTACAAGGTAAAAGCAGACGCCGTGCATTGCCCGAAAATCGCCTGAACAGAGAAAAAGGGTAAAAGCAGGAGCGCTGCATTGCCTCAAATGTGTCTTACCAAAGCTATAGGGTAAAAGGGAAATGCGAATTGATGAAAAATGACACGAATTATACCCCTTTTGACTTTCATTATTGAACAATTCCATTATTTATGGCATCTTGTAATATAACGATGGATTATGGAGGCGTTAGCATGTTAATTGATTTGATTAAATGTCATGGATCAAATAATGACTTTTTATTAATAGATGAAACTGACCGGAATTATAAGTTTGATGATTTCAAAAGGCGTGATCTTGCATTGGCGCTTTGTGACAGAGAATCGTCACTAGGTGCGGATGGAATCCTGTTCATCCGTCCAAGCAGGGTTGCAGATGCCCAATATCGGATTTTTAACTCTGATGGTACAGAGGCATCCATGTGTGGCAATGGACTTCGCTGTGCAGGCCGTTATGTCTGCGAGAAGCTAGGCGTGGATGAAGCCGTGATTGAAACAATGAAAGCCAATCTCAAGGTGAAAAAGCATGAGGCGATTTTCAGTGATATCCCAACCTACCAGGTAGAAATCTCACCGGTAACTTTTGAACTGAAGGATTTGCCGTTAAAGCTTGACCAGGAAACACTGATTCAGGAGAAAATCCCGCAGTTATCTGAGGAATTGACGTTTACAGCACTCGCAGTACCTAATCCTCACCTAACGACTGTAGTCAGCAAAGAGCAATTGGAATCCGATTTGCAGACTGAATTGAGTGAAAAGGTAAACAATCCTAATGATTTATTTCCTGACGGCGTCAATGTCAGTTTTATAAGGCTGCTTGAAAAGGGGAGTATCTTTGTAAAAACTTATGAACGGGGAGTAGGCTATACTAATGCTTGTGGAACAGCTATGTCAGCATCCACACTTGTCACATGTCTGATGGGGGAGAACGAACTTGACCAGCCAATTAATGTGTACAATAATGGCGGGATGGTTCAATGCGCTGTCCATAAAGAAGGTGAGACTTATACAATCGATTTGATCGGCAATGCTACTTTTGTTTACGCAGCTCAAATTGATGTTAATTTTACAAAAGAAGGAATACTCGCTGAAATACTTGAACAGGAAGAATTTAACGAAGATACCCTGTATAGCAGGCTGCAGGAGCATGCTAAAAAGTATCTTAGCCAGTTTTAACTAAAGGCTGTTTACACATATGGTTTTGCTATAAGCACACGACCTGGTGAATCCGCATTTTTTATGCTTCTCAATTGGAATGCTAAGACAAGCAAAAATCCTGAGGAACTTCCTCAGGATTTTTTTGACTTTAATACATTCAGGACCGGTTCAAAATTCTGCTCTTCTTTTGCGGCAAAATAGGTCCTGAACGGACAGCCTAACTTCTGCACGCGCTGAATGATATTTCCCAAATGGAAATCCTTGATTTTTAAATTATCATTCACTTCTTCCCAGAATAACGGAGTGGCTACACCTGCATGAGATTTCCCGCGGGCAGAATATGGACTGACAATCGTCTTGCCCTCAGCATGCTGGATGTAATCAACATATAATCGATTGCCCCTGTTTTTCTTTAAACGTTCAATCGTGAATGATTCTGGGTCTTTTGAAACAAGATAGTTCGCGATAAAGGAGGTAAACAATCTTGTCTCATCGTAGCTATAGCTATTATCTGGAAGCGGGATGTACACCTGCAGTCCTTTGTTTCCAGAGGTTTTTATAAAGCTGATCAGCTTTAATTCATCTAATACCTCTTTAATATAAACAGCAGCCTTAATCGCCAAATGGAAATGGTCCCTTGATGGTGGGTCCAGGTCAAAGACAATTTCATCAGGTCCTTTGCTGTTGATCGTTTGGAAGGGAATATGAAATTCAATAGCAATTTGATTCCCAAGCCAAAGCAAGGTTTTCATATTATTGCAGACGATATACTCGATGCCTTCAGAATTCGAAGTTTCGACGAAGTCCGGTGCGTAATCAGGAACGTTTTTTTGATAAAAGGCTTCGCCAAACATACCGTGAGGATAGCGGATCACCGTCAACAGCCGGTCTTCCAGGAATGGAAGCATATAGGGAGAAATTTCCCTTAAATAATGGATGTAATCAACCTTTTGGAACGGTGGTTCCTCCCAAATCGGCTTGTCTGGATGGGTAATTTCAATATCCGGGGGCAGATTCTTTTGTTGGAAAACGAATTTTTCATAAGTACAGGAATCTGGCCTTAAATCGAACCGGAACTGATGGAAATGAGGCTCACGAAGTTGATCCTCATAGATTTCCAGGTATTTTACATCAAGGCAGATTCCAGGTTCTACATATATGAATTGAGTGTCTTCATCGCTTTTATTTTGCTTGATGATCTGATGCAGGGCATTTTTTTCCTCGGGCTTGAACCCAAAAATCACAAGTCCGATTTGATATATTTTTGAATCTTTGTAAACAGATATATAAAAGTATCCATTTGATTTTTCATATGCCGTCACAAAGCAGGAAACATACTTCCAGTTTTTCGTTTTAATCCACGCTTCCGTCCGTTTACCTTCCTCCCATTTACTATTATATTGTTTGGCGATAATCCCTTCTCCATCATAGATGACAACTTTTTCCCATAGGTTTTCTAATTCAGGTTCGCTAGGGACAAGCTGCACCAGGTCGGGGTTTTGGTGGTTGGGAGAGAGTGGCAGTCCAAGCTCTGAAAACAAGGATTTAAGTTTTGTCCGCCTGTCTTTATAACTTTCGGATGTTATATTTTTTCCTCTTACCATCAGAAGGTCGAAAACCATCAGCCTGCAAGGATTCCTGTCTGATTCAGCTTTTATTTTTTCCTGGGACCTCATTCTTCCTCTTATTTGGATTGCTCCGAAATTCGCTTTATATGGATTCTCCAGGAAAACTAATTCTGCGTCGAATGTCAGAGGCAAGAATTTCTGGAACTTTTCTTTTTTGGCAGTCAGGAACTCAGTTAATTCTGGAAACAACGGCAGCAGCGGTTTTCCATTACGGCTTGTAAGTTCAATTTCTGAATCCCATGTCAACAAGGCCCGAAAGCCATCAAATTTGATCTCATAACGCCATTCATCTCCTTGTGGCGTTTCGAATGCCAGTGTAGGGAGCATTGGTTTCGGCATTATTCCCCATCCTTTCACACCAGTCGTATTTATATTGTTCCTGTTTAACCTCAAACTAGTACGCTGGCAAATGTTTTTACGAATGATAAATCGATTCTAAAGCAAATTATTAATAAAACAATAAGGTGGAGAACGTCATGCATACAATCTGGAAAGGAAGCATCAGCTTTGGTTTAGTCAATATTCCGATTAAGCTACATGCGGCGACTGAGGATAAAGACGTCAAACTGAGGAATCTATGTAAAGAGTGCCATACTCCAATTAAATATGAAAAGGTTTGTCCTGGCTGCGATAAAGAAGTGAAAAATGAGGATATCGTAAAAGCGTACGAATACACAAAAGGAAAGTTTGTCATCCTTGAGGATGAAGATCTTGAAGCATTAAGAAAAGAAAATGAAGATAAAGCCGTGGAAATAATCGACTTTGTAAAAATATCTGAAATCGATCCGATTTATTTTCAGCGCAGCTATTTCATGTCTCCGAACGAAGGGGGCGGAAAAGCATACTCCCTGTTAAGGAAGGCTCTTCAGGAATCAGAAAAAGTCGGTATTGCAAAGATTATTATCAGGGCCAAGGAACAGCTGGCTGTAGTTAGGGTATATAACAATACGCTCGTCATGGAAACAATTCATTTCCCGGATGAAGTTAGAAATGCTGTAGATGTGCCGAATGTACCAGCTGAAGATAAAGTAACAGACAAGGAACTGGAAACTGCCATCATGCTTATCGATCAGCTCACAACGGAGTTTGAACCAGATAAATACAAGGATGATTATCGAACTGCTTTATTAGAGTTGATTGAAGCGAAACGTACTGGTAAAGAGGTGGTCACACCTACAGAAAAAGAGCCTGTTTCCAATGTTACCGATCTTATGGCAGCGCTTCAGGCTTCCATTGACCGTACTAAGCCAGAAAAGAAGAAAGATGCACCACCTGCAAAAAAGAAAAAAACAGCTGCAAAACCAAAGGCAAAGGAAAAGAAGCAAGCTTAAAGAAGCAAGGACAAAGAAAGCATCTATATGACCCAGCCGGCCTCGATATATTTGAAGCCGGTTTTTCAATTGCTCAGCAGACAGAAACCTGTCTTTTGCAGTAAATTTAAAGGAAATCCGAAATCAAAGAAGAATAAATCAATATAGAAAAGGGGGATTTTTGATGAGAAAAGTTCTTGTCCTTGGAGGAACCCAGTATTTTGGGAAAAAACTGGTGCAAAAGCTGATAGAGAATGGCAATGAGGTAACGATTGCCACAAGAGGAACAAAAAGTGATCCATTTGGTGAAAATGTAAAGCGGCTTGTTATCGATCGGGAAAAGAAAGAGACGATGGTAGCGGCCTTTGAGGGTAAAGAATGGGACCTAGTGTATGATCAATCCTGTTTTTCGCCAATGGAGGCGAAAGATACAGCAGATGCATTAAAAGGGAAAGTGCGCCGCTATATTTTTACCTCTACTCAAGCTGTATATGAGTTTGGTACACAACATGTAGAAGGGAATTTCAATGCCTATACATATCCAGTAACATACAAAAGTCGAAAGGATTACCCAGGGTATGAAGGTTACAAAGAGGCGAAAAGAGCCTCTGAAGCGGTATTCCACCAGCTTGGTTATTTTGAAGTTGTTTCCGTTCGCTTTCCGATTGTCGTCTCTGAAGATGATTACACAGAGCGCCTTAAGTTCCATGTGGATAAAGTACTTTCCGGCCAACCAATTGGAATACCTAATCCTGATTTGCGCTACAGCTTCATCCATGCTGATGAAGCCGCAAGCTTTCTGTTGGAAATAGGGTATTCAGATTTAGAAGGGCCAATCAATCCAGGGTCGGCAGAAGATATAAGCTTGCGCGAATTGGTTGAAAAAATAGCTAGGGTGGCCAATAAAGAGGTAATACTGGAGAATAGCACTGATACTGGCATTGTATCCCCATATGCATTGCCTGGCTCCTGGTCGATCGACACTTCACTTGCAGCAGGGCTTGGCTATGTGTTCACCGATCTAAATCAATTACTTGGTCAATTGATTAAATATTATATTAAACAGTATAACTGAGTTAAGATAGAACCAGGTGATGCACCTGGTTTTCTCCATTTTTTAAAGGCTAAATCCCCCCAAGATCCATCCTTTTTAGAGGTTTATGCTTTTCATTTTATGCCCTTAAAGCAATCTCAAAGAACCTCAGGGGAGGGAAATAATAAAAGGTTTTTTGTCATTGGTGTCAAATTATATTAAGAACAATTAATCGCGGTGTACGAACAAATGGTTGTTTTTTACAGGGGGCAGGCAGATGGAAAAGAAGAAGGGCAAATGGAAACTTATGATTTTACCTGCAAGTCTGTTTTTGCTGGCTTTTGGTTTATATGCTGGCTATACAATGTGGGAGACAAGGAATCATCAAGATGTCAGGGGCGAAAGTGTTTCAAGCAATCTTAAAAACGGAGGTCAGACTGTCGCAGTATTCCAGGAAGAGTCTGAACGTGATAAATACTCAACAGTAGGCAGCTTCATTCGTGAATTTCATACTAAATATAATGATACTCTCGGTTGGGGCGGGATCAATTCTGTTGAATGGAAGGAGCAGAGGGAGATCGCTTCTGAAATCATATCTGTTCTGGCAACTGTTGAAACAGACAATACAGCGCTCCAAGCTGACTTTAAAACAATCTCAAATTACTCTAGAACCATTGAAGATGGGATAAAAGATAAGAAGATATTACTTCAGCTTCACCGATATTTTCATGACCTTGATATTGAGTTCAATGGTTATAATGATACGAATGATTATTTTAATGTGACTAAATATAAAGATCCTGAGAATGGTTAATCCATTCCCATCAGGGTAATATAACAGGGAATAACAGGCGAAGGGAGTGCGTCCAGCCATGAAAATCGTGGTCATTTCTGACACTCATATGCCGAAAAAAGCAAAGAGGCTGCCAGAGAGGCTGCTCATAGACCTTGAAGATTGTGATTACATAATTCATGCTGGCGATTGGCAGACCGTGGAGCTTTATAATGAGCTAAAACAGTATGGGCACATTATTGGAGTCACTGGAAATGTCGATGGACCTGAACTTAAAAGGATGCTCAAGTCGAAAGAAATCTTAAGAGCAGGTAATTTTCATATTGGGATTGTCCATGGACACGGTACTGGGAAAACAACCGAAAAAAGGGCAGTGGAAACATTCGCTGAAGACGAAGTTGATTGCATCGTTTATGGTCATTCCCATATTCCCGTCGTAAAGGAAATCGATGGCGTGATTGTCTTTAATCCCGGCTCACCGACTGATAAAAGAAGACAGCAGGAATTCTCTTATGGTATCCTGACAGTCGGAGAAGTAATTAGGGCAGAGCATATCTTTTTTAAAGAAAAGAATTAACTCAACTTATGGAAAAAATAGATAGGAGTGTTATGCAACTATGAAAACATTTGATGTGAAATTTCACGCAGAAGATCAGGTTGAAACGATGAAGGTCCAGAAATTAAGCAGCGAAGATTATGACCAGGCTACTGAAGGTGGAACACGCCATTTATTTGATTTGGATACGAATATTGGTTTCTTTGTCTTTTTTGATGCGGAAGATAAAGACGGACAAGAGTCTTATTTGATGCTTCAATATGAGGAACAAAAGGAGGAGCCTTCGAACTGTTACGGCTTCGAACTGAAGGATTTCTATGAATTTTCAGCATTGTATTTGAATGACCTGGAATTTACTGAAGAACTTAACGAAGAAGAGGGGGAACTTGGACCTGTTCAACACCTTGCCCATCTCCTTTATCATATTGTTGAGGAAGGTAAGACAGTAGAGGTATAATTACAAATAAAAAAAGAGCAGAATTTCTGCTCTTTTTAGTTTGATTCCTCTTCTTTTTCATCCTCAGCTGGCAAGTTTTCCTCACAATACTTTTTTACTTGCACCACTTCATCATCTTCAAGTTCAAAATCGAGGACCTTCTCTGTTTCCTGTTCAATGAAATAGCTTTGCAGGATCCGTCTTTCTTCTCCGTTTACCAGGAAAAGCACCTTCAATAGCAGGCCTTTTTCAGTATAGAGCTCATCCTCTTCGTCTACCTCGATATTTAAAAAATATTCATATCTGTTCCCTGTAAGAAGTCCAAATGGATCATCAAGGATCTCGGTAGTATGTCCGGTAATATTCATGAATGCTCATCCTTTTAATTTTGTCACCTCTATTATATATCGAAAACCCCGAAAACAATCAAGAAATTCGCGGTAAGAGAAAGAATGCTGGACAAAGAGCAGCTTTCTGACCTAATGAAAGCGGAGCAGTATGTGGAAACCTAAACCGGAAACATAACCATATGAGTCCTGTTGCATGCGCTGTGCTTGAAACCAGGAACATGCCGGAGTTTATGCGCTGGACAGAGACCAGTCATGTATCTGCGATTTATAAACAAAGAAATTCCTGTGTTATTTAGACGGCTTTTCAGGAAATGAAGTCAAAGCTGTCAAGAATCCGTTGTTATTGTGACAGCTTTTCAGGAAATGAAGTCAAAGCTGTCAAGAATCCGTTGTTATTGTGACAGGTTTTCAGGAAATGAAGTCAAAGCTGTCAAGAATCCGTTGTTATTGTGACAGCTTTTCAGGAAATGAAGTCAAAGCTGTCAAGAATCCGTTGTTATTGTGACAGGTTTTCAGGAAATGAAGTCAAAGCTGTCAAGAATCCGTTGTTATTGTGACAGCTTTTCAGGAAATGAAGTCAAAGCTGTCAAGAATCCGTTGTTATTGTGACAGGTTTTCAGGAAATGGAGTCAAAGCTGTCAAGAATCCGTTGTTATTGTGACAGCTTTTCATGAAATGAAGTCAAAGCTGTCAAGAATCCGTTGTTATTATGACAGCTTTTCAGGATATGGGACTTCCTTCTCATGGCACTCTTTTTCAAAGAAAAAGCTTCAATGCTTGATATCCAAAAAACAGAGCAAAGCCAATTAATGAAATTCCAGATATAAGGGAAATAATCGTCAGTAACCTTGTTGTAAGCAGCTTACGGAAGCTGCTGGAAATAGCGGCCATAACGATATCCCAGAGAATAAGGCCTAGTATGATGCCAAAGCTGTAAATGACAAGTTCGCCAGTTCCGTAAGATGAAGCGGTCTTGGCAAGGACAGATCCGTAAATCCCCAGCCAAAATAATATTGTCAGTGGATTGGAAATAGACATGATAAACCCAGACAAAAAAGACTTGAAACCAGAATCCTGGCTTCGATTATCGATGACGATTTTACCTGAGCCGATGATCGTCTCTATTCCTGTATATATCAAGACAAAGAATCCAAACAGCCAGAGAAAAGATTGCATGAACGGAGTCTCCAGATATTTAACTACTCCAAGATAGACTGTCAGCATATAGATAATATCTGCTGTGAGGGCACCTAAGCCGAGAAGCCAGGCTTGAAAAAAGCCGCTCTTGATCCCTTTGTCCATCTGCGCTGCATTTACAGGGCCAATTGGGGCGGCGAGTGATAATCCAAGGAAAATATAGCCTAAGAAGACATTCACTTTTAAAATACCTCCAATAGTCAAAGCGTAATTTGCTTGTACTATTTCTATTCAGAATACTGAAGGTGTACAACCTATTTCTGTATAATCAATGTATTTTTTAAGGGCAGTTTTAATAAATTTTGGATGAAAAGAATATACTAGTAACTGTTGCGCAGGCACTGCCAATGTGTCACTTTTGGTAAAAATAAGAAAGTGTGGTAAAATGGAATAGATATCAACTTTCGGAGCATTCATTTATTATAAAAAGTTTCATTTGCCGGCTTTTTATAATAAATGAATTTTTTTATCAATCGAACGATGATAAGGTCTTTTCGAATATTTTGTTGCTTCCTTTTTTTCGAAAATCCTGACAATCAACTGGATGATGTAGTGGAAGCCTTCAAAATCGAAAAGGACCATAACTAAACCTATAGGAGCGTGAGGAAATGGCATTTGGAAGAAAACCGCCTGAAGAGATCGTAACCGCTGAAACGAAAGTATGGGTATGTACTTCTGATGATTGCAATTGCTGGGTTCGCGACAATTTTAAAAGCAGCAATGTCCCCGCTTGCCCAATTTGTCAAAGTGATATGGAGCAGACAACTAAGGTTCTTGAAGTGGTTAACAACCATAGTCAGAATCTAATCGGATAATGATAAGATAAGGTGAAAACAGTCTGGATGATTCCAGGCTGTTTTTTTCTTTTTTTAACGCTCTTTTCGTAAACTTTGTTGCTTTCACAGCGAAAGTAAAAACCGGCACCTGGGTTTTTACGAGTATTGATGCAAATTCTAGCTCAGAAGCCTCCTCAAAAGAGCCCCGATACCATTAAGGGTGCTGAAGCAGTTACTTGATCGAAAAGCAACATTTAATGCGAAAATAGCCTTTTTTATAAACAAAAAAAGTGCCCATTTCTAGGCACCTTCTTTGTATGCGGATGAGAGGACTTGAACCTCCACGGTGTTGCCACCACTAGAACCTGAATCTAGCGCGTCTGCCGATTCCGCCACACCCGCGAATAAGTATTTAAAAAAATTATAGCACAGGAAAAAGCAATTTCAATTCATTTTTTTGAGGGAAACTGGACATGTTGTATTAAGTTTTTATTTCACGGCATACAATTTACAAAGTTTCTGTGTGCTGGAGGAAGAGGAATTGAGTGTGAGTTTACTAGTAAGCTATATTTTTCTTGGGTTAACATTGGCTGCACCAATTGGACCGGTCAATTCCGCCAGATTGGACAAGGGCATCAAAAATGGTTTCTGGCATGCATGGATCGTCGGTGCAGGATCAATGATTGCCGATGCTATTTTTATGCTATTAATCTATTTGGGCCTTGTGAATTTTTTGGACATGCCCATCATCCAAATATTCCTGTGGCTGTTTGGTGGATTCGTCCTTACATATTCAGGGATTGAATGTATCGTGAAGGCGAATGATATTAACCTTGCGTTTAGCCGAGGACAGGAATCATTGATGAAATGTTTTTTTACAGGTTTTTTGATGTCGATAAGCAGCCCTTTATCAATCCTGTTCTGGTTGGGGATTTATGGGTCAGTCCTGGCCAAAACCGCCAGCAGCTATGGTCGCACCGATTTGTTGGTTTATAGCAGTATGATCTTTCTTGGATTGGCATTGTGGGATATACTTGTAGCCGCAATAACTACTGGATTCAGGAAATTTTTGAATTATAGAAGCTTAAGGGTTATCTCAATATTATCAGGGCTTTCATTATTGGGATTTGGAGTATATTTCGGTTTTCAGGGAATAGCAGCACTATTATAAGGTAAATTTAATGGACCATCTTCCTCCCTCATGGAGTTTTTTTCCGCACCTATTTTTTGCTTGTTCTGTTGTTGAAACCATCAGTGAGTTCAGGTGATTTTTCAATGATTTTACGTTGTTTCTCGTCAACTCTTGTATCCCATATACTATATTTTATTTTATTTTGCCTATCTTTGTTCACCAATTTAGACACCTCCACATTTATATAGTTTCAATTTAGAAACAAAAATATGATGAAGGTTTTCGGGTATTTTTTACCATTATAAAAATTCAGCAAATGCTCATTATAAAAAAGTAAAAAAATTAAAGGAGAGATCTTTCATGCCTCAAATTGATGTTAATCAGCTAAATCAAGCTAAAGCTAATGTAACGCTTACCCAAGAATTATTGACAAAAGCGATTGAAAAAGCAAATTCCGATCCTACGCTGGCTCAGGAAGCAATTAAACAAGCATCAAATGAAATTTCATCTGCATTAAGTGCGGTAACTCAAGTTCAAAACACAACTCAAACTCAACAGACTGCAGAATGACAAGGTAAAATTCATTTGATCTTTCCCACATTATTTGTTAATGAAGCTTACCCTCCACTTGTGGAGGGTTTTTTAATTTTCTGAAAACATTCATAAACATTAATGTTTTTTATATTTTTTGATTAAAAATGATTGTTTTTGAAAGAAAATGATTGATTTCTGTAATCGATTACATTATGATGTAAATACGAAGCAAGTAGGAGGAATGGCTCATGTTAACACCTGAGCGCCACCAGCTCATATTACAAATAATAAAAGAAAAACCCATTGTAAAAATACAGGAACTAGTTGATCTAACTGAGGCTTCAGAGTCAACCATCCGGCGTGACCTGACAATCCTTGAGGAAGGGAAGTTCCTGAAAAGAGTGCATGGCGGAGCTGCCAGATTGAGGGGCAAACTCCAGGAGCCAAGCATGGTTGAAAAATCCACCAAATACCTTCAAGAAAAAAAGCAAATCGCTCATTATGCTGCAAGGCTTGTGGAAGAAGGTGACAGTATTTATCTTGATGCCGGGTCGACTGTTTTCGAAATGATCAATTTTCTTTCGGTTAAAGATATTGTAGTGGTCACCAATGGTCTCATGCATTTACCGCAGCTTCTTGAAAGAAATATAGAAACGTATGTGATAGGCGGATACGCCAAACCAAAAACAAATGCGATCATCGGAAGAGGAGCACTGGAAAGTCTGGAACAGTACCGCTTTGATAAATGCTTCCTCGGAGTTAATGGAATCCATCCTCATTCTGGGTATACGACACCAGACCAGGAAGAAGCAATGATCAAGCAAAAAGCAATGTCCTTGTCACGTGAGTCATTTGTACTTGCTGATGAAAGTAAGTTTTCCGAGATTACCTTCGCAAAAATAGCAGACTTGCATGAGGCAGCAATCATCACCAATACAATTGATGAAGACCTTAAAGGACAATATACGAGCAAAACTTCAATAAAGGTTGTGACACCATGATATACACTCTTACTCTTAATCCATCTGTCGATTACATCGTTGAAGCAGATGAAATCCAACTAGGCGGTTTGAATAGAAGTTCAAACGAAACAAAGCTTCCCGGCGGTAAAGGGATTAATGTTTCAAGGGTCCTTCGATCCCTTGGAGTGGATAACAAAGCAACCGGATTTCTTGGAGGCTTCACCGGCAAGTATGTCGAGGAGTTTCTTATCGGGGAAGACGTACAAACAAGTTTTGTAAAAGTTGAGGGTGATACAAGGATCAACATTAAGCTAAAGGCAGGATCAGAAACAGAAATAAATGCCCCCGGCCCAGAGATATCAACCTTGGCAATAGAATCATTGAAGGAGCAGATCATGCAGATGGGGAATGAGGATTACCTGGTCCTCGCTGGAAGCATTCCCTCCAGCATGCCTGAATCAATTTATGAAGAGATAGTCCAAATCTGCAAGAAGACTGGGGCAGAAGTAATCGTAGATGCAGAAGGTGACTTGCTAAAAAACATTCTTGACTACAGGCCATTCCTGATCAAGCCTAATCACCACGAATTGGGGCAGTTGTTCAACAAGGAAATCACCAATGCTGACGAAGCTATTTTTTATGGAAAAAAACTAGTTGAAGCTGGTGCTAAAAATGTCATCGTTTCACTGGCCGGGAAAGGTGCCGTCTATATAAATGAACACGATGCCTATAAAGCAGCTGTTCCTCAAGGTGAAGTCAAAAGCTCAGTAGGTGCCGGGGATTCAATGGTTGCTGGATTCGTCGCTCAGTATCTAAAAACTGGAGACCGAAAAGAGGCATTCCGCTATAGTGTTGCATCAGGCAGCGCAACGGCTTTTTCAATCGGATTATGTACACCAGATAAAGTTGAACAACTTCTTCAAGAAGTAAAAATACTAAACACCTAGTAAGGGGGAGAAAAAATGAGAATCACAGAATTGCTGACTAGAGAGACAATTCTATTATCCATGAGGGCTTCAGCGAAGCAAGATGCAGTTGATGAGCTTGTAGGAGTTCTTGATGGGGCAGGGAAGATTACAGATCGCAATGCTTTTAAAGAAGCGATCCTAAAACGTGAACAACAAAGCACAACAGGCGTAGGGGATGGGATTGCTATTCCACACGCAAAAACTTCAGTCGTAAAAGAAGCGACAATTGTCTTTGGCCGATCAAAGGATGGAATCGATTATGAATCATTGGACGGACAGCCTGCACACTTGTTCTTCATGATTGCAGCACCTGAAGGAGCGAACAACACCCATTTAGAAGCACTGGCACGACTTTCTTCCATTTTGATGAATTCAGAAGCGCGTGAAAAACTTCTTGGTGCAAAAACAGCTGATGATGTGATTGAAATTATTAACAGCTATGACCAGGAAGAAACCGAAGAGAAGGTTGCAAGGAATAATAAAAAATTCATAGTAGCAGTAACTGCATGCCCTACGGGAATTGCCCATACTTACATGGCTGCAGATTCATTAAAAGCGAAAGCAGCTGAAATGGGCGTAGATATCAAGGTTGAAACGAATGGCTCAGGCGGGGCGAAAAATGTCCTAACAAAAGAAGACATTGAAAACGCTGAAGCAGTCATCATTGCGGCTGATACAAAGGTAGATATGGACAGATTTGCCGGAAAGCCATTAATTGATGTACCTGTTGCCGACGGAATCCGTAAACCAAAGGACTTGATTGAAAAAGCTGTTAAAAAGGATGCACCACTATACCAGGCCTCGGGCAATCCATCGTCCGAAAAGAAAGAAGGGCGTGGCGGAGTCTATAAGCATCTTATGAATGGCGTATCGAACATGCTTCCATTTGTTGTCGGCGGCGGTATCTTAATTGCAATTTCATTTATGTTTGGCTACAATGCCTTTAACCCTGAGGATCCATCCTATCACCCAATTGCCAAAGCGTTAATGGACATCGGCGGAGGTAGCGGTGCCTTTGGATTGTTAGTACCAATTCTTGCAGGTTTTATCGCCCTAAGTATTGCTGACAGACCTGGTTTTGCTCCGGGTATGGTCGGTGGCTTGCTCGCTGCAACTGGCGGCGGTGGATTCCTAGGCGGTTTGGTAGCTGGATTCCTTGCGGGATATCTCGTGTTGGGATTGAAGAAACTATTCGCTGGACTTCCTGCTTCACTCGAGGGGATAAAGACAATTCTCTTGTATCCATTGTTCGGTATTGCTTTAACAGGGTTCATCATGCTGTTCTTGGTAAACAAACCAGTTGGTGCCTTGAATCAGGCAATTACAGATTGGCTTTCAGGATTAGGGACTGGGAATGCTGTATTACTTGGAATTGTCCTCGGTTTAATGATGGCATTTGACATGGGTGGGCCAGTTAATAAAGCAGCTTACGTTTTCGGAACTGGCTTACTTGCAAACGGTGTATATGAGCCAATGGCTGCAATCATGGCAGCGGGTATGGTGCCTCCGCTTGGCATCGCACTTGCGACAACTTTCTTTAAAAAGAAGTTTACCAAGGAAGACCAGGATGCAGGAAAGGCTAACTATATTATGGGGCTTTCTTTCATCACAGAAGGTGCTATCCCATTTGCAGCAGCAGATCCACTGCGTGTTATTCCTTCAGTAATGGCTGGATCGGCTGTTGCCGGAGGATTGACTATGATGTTTAATATTGGACTGAGAGCTCCTCACGGCGGATTGTTCGTTGTACCGCTCGTTGAAGGAGGATGGCTGTTATACCTGGCTGCAATTCTCATCGGTTCTATCGTCACAGCAATCCTGCTTGGAATATTGAAGAAACCAGTTACAAAATAAAAATAACGGCCTGCAGATTAAAATATCTGCAGGCCATTTTGTTATGAATATTTATATTAATTAGCATATAAGCTTTTATGAAGTGAATTGTAAAGGGGGAAACTGGAAATGGTGAATGATTTCGAAAGTGCTGCCTTGTTTGAGCATCGTTTTTGGCTTCAGGTACTTGGTGACCATGGGAGATTCCTGCATGAGGCACTAGCACCTGTAGAGCAAGAGGAAATCGAAACGGCAAAATACTTTATCAATACTTTTGATAGGCTCCTTCAAAGGGTGGAAACAACAGATCTCATTCATTTGAGCATGAGAGCGGATGAAGAAGCGAAGAAAATCCGGCAATTTAAGCTGGAGCTAATTGAAAAAATGCTGACTGGCAATGTAAAAATCCATTTTGGCCCTACCTTTATAAACCATATGGTAAACGAGGTCGAGGAATATATCAGAGTTCTTGAGTATCTTAAAAGGGGAGAGGTACCGCCAATTTTTCACGAATTGCACCACCATACTGTCTGGCTGCTAGATGCTGCAGGTCATGCAGGTGCCATTCAAAGCAACCTTGACCAGGTCGAGAAACGCATGAAGGCAAAGAGTGAGAAATATATGAAGCATTTTGAGGATTTCTATTTGAAAGCAGTCGAGATGACTGGCTACTTGAGAACGAATTTAACCTCTTTTCCAGCTTTGCAAAGGATGAATCAAGAAGTATCACTAGAAATTCAACTGTTTATGAAATTTCTTGATGAGTTAAAGGAACTGGAGTTAACTGAACAGGCATTGGGAAGCTTTGCTCCGCTAATGGCTGACCATATGTTCAGGGAAGAATGCTATTATTTATCAAAAGTCGCAGAAGCGGCCTCTATGAATCAACCGGACTGTAATCCTGGCAAGCCCAGGTTGAAGACGAACTGAACCTGGCGGATACTAGATAGATTTCCATTTCATCTAGTATCTTAGCCCTAATTTTTCTTTGGTATAGAACAGATGTTCTTATTTTGGACAAGGTTATGTTATACTTGAGAAGCAATAGTCAAATCTCATGGGTGGTCGGGTAGCCCCGCAGGAAGGGGGTGATGCCTTTGACAGTATTCGAGACCTTTATGGCGATGTTTTCATTTGCCAGTTTGATCCTCGCAATTCTAACGTTGAGCCAAAAAAAATAGACCTCCCTTAACTGTAATACAGTGAGAGGTCCAGCTGCTTCTTTGCCGATCCTCTAAGGGAAAGGCTATTGCGGAGACTGCCGGTGGGCCTACACCGGCGGTCATTCTTTACATATATACAATACAAGAATACCATACAAGGCTGTCAATGTCACGGTTATAAGAGCCTTGATGCATGAGATGTTTTACTATTTGGCTATACTAATGAAGTTGTATAAATCCATGCATAGGGAGTGAATGGCGGATGCCTAGATGCAAAATAGAGTATGGTGATCTCTATTTCGATGAGATAGGGGAAGGAGATCCGATTATCTTTCTACATCCACCTGGTATGGGGAGAAAGGTGTTTCGATTTCAGAAACCACTGAGCGAACAATATAAGGTTGTTTTTCCTGACTTAAGCGGTCATGGGGAGTCAACAGCTTTACTAAAAAAAGTTACCATCCAAAAATATGCAGAAGAAGTCTTAAAGCTGGCAGATTTTATAGGCCTGAAAAAAGTGGCATTGTGTGGATATTCCTCCGGAGGAAGCATCGCCCAGGAATTCGCCCTGACTTACCCAGAAAGAACTGCAGCAATTATCCTGTCTGGCGGCTTTGCGGAGGTAAATTCACCTTCGTTGAAATATGAGCATTTAATGGGGATGTATTTGGTGAAAAATTCCCCTAAAACCCTGGCGAAGGTGATTGCAACCGCACATACCTTTGAAAAGAACTACAGGGCTGAACTCATTGAACATATGCTGAAGGCAGATTTGGAGACTTGGTTTCATTTTTATCACGAATCGTTGAATTACTCTTGCATTGGAAGATTGAAAAATTTGAATGTACCTTTGCTGCTGATCTATGGCTCAAGAGATTTCATCAATCAGCATTTAAGGGCATATGAAAGAGAACTTGAAGACTTCAATAGAACAATTATTCCAAAAGTTTCACATCAGGTTCCTGTTAAGAAGTGGCAGGAGTTCAATACAGAAATAGCTATGTTTTTGGAAAAGCAATCTGCCTGGCGATAAAAAAACGCATTGTTTGATTTGCAATGCGTTTTTTTACGTCTCTTGTTTTTCTGGCTTGATTGCAATGAATGTTGCTAGAGCGGCTGCAATACTTAATGCAGTTAGGACAATGAATATGAGCTTACTCGAACTTTTCATCATTAGAGCGATGACAGGCGGGCCGGCTGCGACTCCAATGAACCTCATTGAGCTATATATGGATGTAATAGTTCCTCGTTCTTCCTTTTCGATACTTTCAGTGACAAGGGCATCTAGTGGTGGCAGGCTAGCTCCAATTCCAATGCCGGCAACAAGAAACATTGTGATGATAAACCACAGTTCCTTTGAAAAACTCAGGAGTGCGATCGCTATACCAAGCAGCACTAAACTTGAAAATGTAATCCACTTCATGAGTACCATGTTCTTTTTTATCATTTTGCCTGTGATAAAAGATGAAAGGCAAAGAGCCCCTAATGGCAGGGCAAGAACCAGTCCTTTTTTCAAACCCTTTATTCCATAATTGTTCTCAAGAATATCGGACAGGTAAAACAAGACGCCAAACAGAACGAACATGACAATCGCCCCAATAAAAAAGATGGCATACAGCCAACGCCCATTCTCTGTAAAAATCAGTTTCACTTTTTTTATGAAATCCTTGAAAGGCAATGGTTTTTCTTTCTTTTTCGGACTTTTAACAAGTAACATCATCATGATTATTGAAAGGGCACAGAAAACTGGTATTGAAAAGAAAGGGATAAACCAGATGAATCCAGCAAGGAAAGAACCTAATACTGGGCTGAGAACCTTCCCAAGCGTGTTTGCAGTTTCGATTTCTCCTAGCACACCGCTAACTTCATCATCGTTCTTGAACATGTCTCCAACCAATGGTAAAACAATCGGAAAAGCACCGGCTGCTCCGACCCCCTGAAGGGCTCTTCCAATTAAGACAACCCAATACCCATCGTTCATTTGCCACGAAGCCCATCCAGAAATAGTTCCACCAATCCCAGTTATGATCAGGCTTGGAATAATGACTTTTTTTCGGCCGATATGATCAGATAAATACCCTGCAAGCGGGATTAAGAATATAGCTACTATCGAATAGACCGTTATGATTAAGCTTGATTGGAAAGAAGAAATACCCATTTTCTTTTCCATGACAGGCAAAACGGGAATCAACATCGAATTACCAAGCGTCATCACAAGTGGAATGGATGCAATGGAGACGATTGCCCATTTTTGATTATTCACTTGATCTTCTTTTGTATCCTTCTCTTTTTTATTTGAAACCCCACCGGATTTAGGAAACAAGTTCTCAATATGATTCATGATCGGTAACCTGCCTTTTTTCAAACTATTTTTAGTGTGGACTTAAACCGCAGAAAAAACTGATGTCTTTTTATGGGAAAATCTTTCTGCGAAAAATCCTTATGGAGTTTTTGCAGGGAAAAGGATAAAATAATTGGAAAAGACTTGAAGGTTGGTGGAATTATGGCACAAATAATGTACCTGAACGTCGGGATTCCAGAGCTTAGGACCTGGGATGGCAAACAAGAACTATCAGCGATTGGGAAAAAAAGAGTGACACAAGCGTTCCTATCAAAAGATTCCTTCCACGGAGATGGCGTGGCAGCAACAGAATTTCACGGAGGACCTGACAGGGCTGTTTGTTTTTATCCAGCAGAGCATTATTCAAAATGGTCTGGTGAATTCGGAAAAGACTTTGCACTTCCAACCTTTGGAGAGAATATTTCTGCCTCAGGAATGACCGAATCCGATATCTATATAGGTGATACATACCGGCTTGGAGAAGCCGTTGTCCAGGTCTCACAGGGAAGGGTGCCGTGTGCAAAAATCTCGAAGAATAACGATATTGGCCAACTGCTTAAGAGGGTAGTCGAGACTGGTTTTACGGGGTATTTCTTCCGTGTTCTTCAAGAGGGAATGGTTTATGATGACTCCGAAATAGTTTTGTTGGAAAGGAAGCAAAATAACTATTCGATATTAAGAGCCAATGAAATTTATTTTCACCAAAGGAAAAACTATAAGGCGATTGAAGAACTCGTGAATATCGAAGAACTGGCAGAAGACTGGAAGAAAAACCTTGAGAAGCTCTTAATGCAGAAAAATTAAAATATTTAATTTTTTTGTTTGACATTTACGAATCACCGCTTTAATATAATGAATAACATATTAATGAGCGATGACGAAGAGTAGTAACTGGATCAGGTACTTCAGAGAGCTGATGGTTGGTGGGAATCAGTGTAAATGTACCAGCGAATGGACTTCCGAGCTTCCAGACCGAACCCTTTAGGCGGTAGGCTCTGGCGAAATGACCTTATCGTTATAAAAGGCAGGCATTAAGCATTTTGTGCTCGATGCTGTTAAGTGAGCTGTTTTACAGCTAATTAAGGTGGCACCACGGGTCTCTCGTCCTTATTGTAATCAATAAGGATGGGGGGCCCTTTTTGTTTTTCTGAACATACCAATAAAATTATTATGTAAACTCGTTGAGCAAGAAGAGTAAGCAGGATTATTTCCGTTACAGAGAGCCGGGTATGGTGTGAACCGGTACAGAAATACTTGCCGAATGGCCTTGCGAGAGGCAGCCTGAAATAACAGTAGGGCTTGCCCGGGATTCCGCCGTTAAAAGGATAGGGTATAAAGATAAGCCTTTTTGGTTTTCCTGTACCTGAAGAGAGGGAGCTCCAGATGGCTCCAATATGAGGTGGCACCGCGGTCCAATCGTAATCGTCCTCTATACAGCACAATCTTTGTGCATGTATAGAGGACTTTTTTATTTTCTAAAGGAGGATTTATATGAAGGTTGAATCACCAAATATCATTATTGAAGAGATTGAAGGGGATACATTAACCCCAATATCT
Source organism: Mesobacillus boroniphilus (assembly GCF_018424685.1). Lineage (NCBI taxonomy): Bacteria > Bacillati > Bacillota > Bacilli > Caryophanales > Bacillaceae > Mesobacillus > Mesobacillus boroniphilus. The sequence goes on along the minus strand of NZ_QTKX01000001.1, from coordinate 1,700,125 downwards.
GTATACCAGATGGTTTCTGGAAAGAAAAAATTCCTTCTCGAAAGTTCCCATAAGCATAATGACTCAGGACGATTTTCTTTTATTGGCTGTGATCCAGTTTTTGAGCTTTTAAACGAGAAGAGTGAGACATACCTGGTTAGAGAAGGAACTAAAGTCCATATTGATGAGCCCTTCTCGACAGCGGTTAAAACAATGCTTCCAAAAATTAACCCTGCATCGGATATCCCTTTTATCGGCGGTGGTGTGGGCTATGTGAGCTATGATTTCATTCGTGAATTTGAACAGATTGGATTACTTAAAGAGGATTCTCTAGATATGCCGGAAGCCCATTTGATGTTCTTCAATGAAGTCATTGTGTTTGATCACCTGAAACAAAAGATTAACCTAATTGGGATTCCTTTTCCCGGCTATGGCAATGAAGACCTATTGGAGAGAATAACGAGCCGCAAAGCAGAGCTAAGTTCAGCCGGCAAAAAGCAGCCTTCCGAGACATTTTCTTTGAAAAACTTTAAAGCGTCACAAAACAAGGAGGAGTTTGAAGATACAGTTCGGAAAGCAAAGTCCCTTATTGAAGAGGGAGAAATTTTTCAGGTTGTATTATCGAGAAGGTTAACAGGAGACGCAAAAGGAGACCCGTTTTCTTTTTATCGTAAATTGCGCGTGAACAATCCGTCGCCATATATGTATTTTCTTGACTTTGAAAGTTATATGGTCACAGGGTCTTCGCCTGAGAGTCTTGTGAAATTTCAAGATGGGACTATCACTACTAATCCGATTGCCGGTACGAGACCGAGAGGGAGAACGGCAGAGGAAGATATTTTGCAAGAAATCGAATTAAGGCAGGATGAAAAAGAATTGGCTGAACATAAAATGCTTGTCGATCTCTCAAGGAATGACTTAGGCAGGATATGTGAAATTGGCAGTGTCATGATCAAAAAATTCATGGAGGTAGAGAGATATCAGTTCGTCATGCATCTAGTTTCTGAAGTGAGCGGGAAGCTGCTGCCAAATGCGCATCCGATTGACGGACTGGCGGCATGCATTCCTGCAGGGACTGTATCAGGTGCACCGAAAATACGAGCGATGCAAATTATTAACGAACTTGAAGCTGAAAAAAGGGGTGTCTACTCAGGGGCTGTCGGTTACTTTTCTGCTTGTGGAAGCATGGATTTTGCACTGGCGATTCGAACCCTGGTTGTGAAGGACGGCAAAGGATATCTTCAAGCGGGTGCTGGAATTGTCTATGATTCAGATCCAACAAAAGAGTTTGATGAAACGAACCATAAATTAAAAGCATTGATGGAGGCCGCTAATGATACTTCTGATCGATAATTATGATTCATTCACATATAACCTTTACCAATACTTGAGTGAGTTGGGAGCTGAAGTGTTAACAGTGCGCAATGATAAAGTGACCATTGAGGAGATATTGGAAATGGAGCCTGAGGGAATCGTTCTTTCACCCGGTCCTGGCAGGCCTGAACATGCTGGAATATGCATCGAAGTTGTGAAACAGTTGGCTCCATCCATCCCGATCCTGGGGATTTGTCTTGGCCACCAGGCGATTGGTCAGGCATATGGCAGCTCGATTATCAAGGCGAAAAAAATCAGGCATGGTAAGGAGTCACCGTTATATCATAACGGAAAATCACTTATGAAAAATTTAGAAGATAAACCAGAAGTCATGAGATATCACTCTTTGGTAATAGACCGTACAACCTTGAGTGAAGATTTTGAAGTCCTTGCTGAAGCGGCTGATGACAAAGAAATCATGGCAATTAAGCATAAAACTTATCAGCTGTACGGTCTTCAATTCCATCCGGAATCAATAGGAACGGTGAGTGGAAAGCAAATTTTATCGAATTTTTTAGCTGAAATCAGAAGGGAGACTTTAGCTTATGAAGCATTATCTTGAAAAGCTCATAGAAGGTAAATCACTCATGGAGTATGAAATGGAAGAAGCAGTGCAGGGAATTTTTAAACAGGATATAACAGACAGTGAGATTGCATCCTTTTTAACAGGTCTTAAATCAAAGGGAGAAACAGCAGAGGAAGTATCAGGATTAGTAAAGGCAATCAGGAAGCATGCACTGAATTTTACAAAGAAAATACCGAATGTTCTGGATAATTGTGGAACAGGAGGAGATGGTTCAAAAAGCTTCAACATTAGCACTACTTCAGCCTTTGTTATAGCTGGTGCCGGGATTACGGTTGCCAAGCATGGCAACAGAAGCGTGTCGAGCAAGACTGGGAGTGCAGATGTTCTCGAGGCGCTCGGGGTTAGCCTTGACTTCTCTCCCGAAGCTACAGAAGAAATTCTTGAACAAAATGGGATTGCTTTTCTTTTTGCACCACATGTCCACCCAAAACTAAAACAGATCATGAAAGTAAGAAGGGACCTGAAAATTCCGACGATCTTTAACTTGATTGGGCCTCTCACGAATCCTGTCCAGCTTGATTATCAGCTGCTTGGAATCTACCGCAGGGATTTACTTGATAAGTTTGCCCATGTACTTGCGAACCTGAACAGGAAGCGCGCTATTGTCATTAATGGAGCGGGTGGGATGGATGAGGCTTCCCTTTCAGGTGTGAACGAAATGGTGTTAGTAACTCAAGGTGAAATCAGGCATATGAAACTTCAACCTGAAGAAGTGAATTTGCCAGAGTACGACAATGCCAGTATTCGCGGCGGTGATGCTAGGGATAATGCGGAGATATTGTTGAATGTCCTTCGAGGCAAGAAAGGAGCACACCGTGATACCGTGCTTCTGAACTCGGGAATTGGGATTTATACTGCGGGTCATGCCCCATCAATACTTGAGGGAGTCGCTCAGGCGGCCGAAAGCATCGATTCGGGCAATGCGCTTCGGAAATTGGAGAATCTGATTGACATCAGCAAACGAAATAATAAGGCGGTGGGCTGAAATGGGTACAATACTCGACTCAATTATTGAAAGAAAAAAAACAGAAGTAGAAGTATTAAAGAAGGCGACAGAGGTTTTTCCAGATTTCCCTTATAAAACCCGTTCGTTAATCAAAGCGTTAAGGGGAGCAGAAGATATTGCAATCATTTCGGAGTTCAAAAGAGCCTCCCCTTCAAAAGGAGACATCAACATTGACTTGGATCCTGGACAGCAAGCAATTCTCTATGCCGAGTCGGGAGCAACAGCTATATCAGTATTAACAGATCAAAAGGGATTCAAAGGTTCCTTTGATGATCTGAGAAAAGTAAGAGAGGTAGTAGACCTGCCGATTCTGTGCAAGGATTTTATCGTAGATGAAATACAAATAGACAGGGCACGTTCTGCCGGGGCAGATGTGATTTTGTTGATTGCTTCAGTTCTGTCTGTGGGAAAATTGGCGGAACTGCACACTTATGCATCATCTATAGGGCTCGAATGCCTCGTTGAAATCCATGATCAGACAGATCTTGAGAAGGCGTTAGAAATAAACGCTGCTTTAATCGGAATCAACAATCGTAATTTGAAAACATTCGAGGTCAATATGGAAAATACCGAAAAGCTTGGTCCGCATGTTAAAAAGGCAGGTGCCTTGCTAATCAGCGAAAGCGGAATGAAAACAAGGGAAGACATTGCCCGGGCATCAGCTGCAGGAGCAAGTGGAGTATTGATTGGTGAGACTTTTATGACTTCATCAGATATTAAAAATACATTCACTCAGTTCACTGTTCCTATCGTGAGGGATCTACATGAAGGTTAAGATTTGCGGAATTAAAACAGTGGAAGCAGCGAGTCATGCTGTGGAATACGGTGCAGATGCTCTTGGATTTGTCTTTGCAGAGAGCAAAAGGCAAATAACAGTTTTTCAGGCAAAAAAGATTATTGATGAGTTACCGGAACACGTCTGGAAGGTAGGAGTCTTCGTAAACGAAGATGCTCTAATAGTAAAAGAAATCGCCAGAACGGCTGGCCTGACACATATACAGCTTCATGGTGACGAAAATCCAAGTGAATATGAAACGATCGGCCTCCCGCTAATTAGGTCTCAATCCGTAAGGTCGCAGGAGGATCTAATGAAAGTTGAAACAATAAAAGCTGACTATATCCTCCTTGACAGTCCGCCAGGGAAATACCGCGGAGGGAATGGTTCGAGCTTTGATTGGGAACAGGCAAAGCTATTTGGCCATTTAAAATCAAATATCATTTTAGCGGGCGGCCTGAATCCTAAAAATGTCAGACAGGCGATAGCAAAGGTTAAGCCCATCATGGTTGATGTAAGCAGCGGAGTCGAAAGCAATGGTGAAAAGGATTTACTAAAAATAAAAGAATTTATCTATAACGCAAAAAAGTCGGGGGAGGAAAAGTAGGATGAGTGCAAGTACTTATAATTTACCGGATAAAAAGGGGCATTTTGGAAATTACGGAGGCAGGTTTGTACCCGAAACACTTATGCATGCTGTTCTTGAATTGGAGAAGGAATACAACAGAGCGCTGGCGGACGAGGAGTTTAATAGCAAACTGGAAATATTAATGAAGGATTACGTCGGGAGAGAAACGCCATTATACCTGGCTGGCAATCTCTCGGAGCATGCTGGTGGAGCGAAAATATATCTAAAGCGCGAGGACCTCAACCATACAGGAGCTCATAAAATCAACAATACTGTTGGGCAGGCCCTGCTTGCAGTAAGAATGGGGAAGCGGAAGATCGTTGCTGAAACAGGGGCTGGGCAGCACGGAGTTGCAACAGCAACAGTCTGTGCCTTGTTGAATCTGGAATGTGTCATCTTCATGGGTAAAGAGGATATCAGACGTCAGCAATTAAATGTTTTCAGAATGGAACTTCTTGGAGCTAAAGTAATAAGTGTGAATGCTGGCAGCGGTACATTGAAGGATGCGGTCAATGAAGCTCTTCGCTACTGGGTTACAAACGTCCGCGATACTCACTATATCCTTGGATCTGTAATGGGCCCTCACCCATTCCCAAAAATGGTTCGTGACTTTCAAAGTGTCATCGGTAAAGAAACAAAACAGCAATTTTTCGAAAAGGAAGGGAAGCTTCCTGATGCACTTGTTGCATGTATTGGAGGGGGCAGCAATTCAATTGGCTTATTTTATCCGTTCATTGAGGATAAAAGTGTATCTATTTATGGTGTGGAAGCTGCAGGTCTCGGCCTGGCAACTGACAAGCATGCTGCATCACTATCTAAAGGGAAACCGGGTGTCCTTCACGGTGCGATGATGTACCTTCTTCAGGATGATGACGGTCAAATTCAGGAGGCGCATTCGATATCTGCTGGCCTGGACTATCCTGGCATTGGACCTGAACACAGCTACCTGCATGATATTAATAGAATCAAATATGAATCCGTAACGGATGATGAAGCACTTCATGCATTTCAACTGCTTTCAAAATTAGAGGGAATCATACCTGCATTGGAAAGCGCTCATGCCATTGCGTACGCAGTGAAGCTAGCCGCTCGGATGAGCAAAGTTGAGAGTATCGTTGTCTGCTTATCTGGCCGTGGTGATAAGGATGTACAGACAATAAAAGACAGGATTGGGGGACTGGAATAATGGATAGTATTAAAAAAGCTCTGACTGAAAAAGGAAAGAAGGCTTTTGTTCCATATATAATGGCTGGAGATGGTGGGCTCGAAAGCCTTAAAGAGAAGTTGCTGTTTTTACAAGAGTGTGGTGCCGATGCCATAGAAATTGGTATCCCCTTTTCTGATCCTGTTGCGGATGGACCTACAATACAGAAAGCTGGTATCCGGGCGCTTAGCAATGGAACGACGTTGAGAAAGGTACTGGAGAATATTCAAAGCTTCAAAACTGAAATCTCGATCCCTCTTATTCTGATGACCTATTTGAATCCCCTTGTAGCCTATGGGATTGAAAAGTTTGCTAAGGATGCTGCTAACGCTGGAACATCAGGCTGCATCATCCCCGACCTTCCGCTTGAGGAGGAAGATTTCATTCTCCCAGCGCTTGAGCAGCATGGAATCTCTTTAATCAGGCTGGTGACACTTACAACACCAGTTGAGAGAATAAAAGAAATTGGCTCCAGGGCAACAGGGTTCATTTATGCAGTAACCGTAACCGGTATCACAGGTGCAAGAAACAATTTCAGCGGGGAGCTGGCCACTTTCCTGAACTCTGTAAAAAGTGTCAGCCCTGTCCCGGTGTTAGCAGGGTTTGGAGTTTCAAACGCTGAACAAGTCAGAGAAGTGTGCGAGCATTGTGATGGCGTGATAGTTGGAAGTAAAATTATTGATTTATTTGAAAAAGGGGATTTGGCTGGAATTAAACAGCTCGTGCGTACTGCTGAAGAGGTTAGTTTGACCTAGTGTTAATGAATAGCAGAACCCATTAGCATATTGGCATCTCTATGGTAATCATCCAAAACCTTTACTAGAATAGCCGCTGCCTACCAAGCAGCGGCTATTCCTTTTCGGCGGTGACACATACAGTCAAAACTGGTCTTACCTGCAGATAAGATACCTCTGGGTTTTTGAATCCGGTACTAAGCAAATCTTTTTTCATCATTTCTCCCAGTTGTTTTGCTGTTTGAGCCGTCGATCCTTCTTCGCGCGGCTGGACAGTAAGGACTATTCTTCCTCCTGGCTTCAACAATCGGAGCAGGTGATTTAAGGAAGTCAGTGGTTTGTCCCAGAGTGGATAATTATTTACGGAAATGATTTTATTGTATGAATAATCTGGTTGAAAGTCGGCAACATCGCCTATAGTCAAATGTACTTTCCCTTGTTCAACCCATTCTTTATTTCTCTTTGTCGCCTCGTTCTTCATTTTGGAGGAAATGTCTATTCCATCTACCTCTATTCCGCGGTAAGTTGACATCAAAGTCTTAATGCCATATCCGGGACCGAACCCAATTTCTAAAATACGGTCATTTTTATGGACTTGAAGCTTTTGTATGCTCCATCTATTAATTTTCCGATTCTCAAAATACATGATCGTTCCTGCAAGCTTACCAAGTATCCCTCTTGGCTTCTCGAACTGCTTTGCCATTGAATCCATCATTTACAGTCACTCCTGCTTTGATTAACCCATAATTTTTGTTTTTTTCTTATATACCAGTTATCGCTTATTTTTAAACTTCACAACCTTTTGATGCCTATAATGTCTATCCTTTTAAGGGTCCAATATTTACTGAAACCAGGTGTTGACTTTTGGAAATCGATAAAAGGATGTCTGGTAATAATGACAGTCTATTCTGAAAATTATTTCTCGGGAAAGCGCAGAAAAAGACAATATACTACACAAAGATGGGGGCTGTTGAAAAAAATGGCTGAATTTGTCAGATGAAATAATCATTATTTTTTAAAAAAAGCGTGCGATTTGTTACAGTACATTCAAATATTTGTTGTATATACTTTACTTAAAGTTTTATGGTTGAAAATTAAAAAGACGAAATATTTAGTTTTAAAAAAGGACGTTGAACGAGATGAAAATGTACGAAGCGATTCTCGACATTTTAGGAAAAAAGGGAAATGCGACGATACCAGTAATTTGTAAGGAAATGAGTGAACAAGATCAAAGTATTGTCAGTGAGAGGAAGGATATAGTAGAACCTTCCTATATAAAAACACTTGTTAGCAGCAATAAAGAATTATTTCTATTAAAAGATGACATCGTTTCAATAAGGCCAGATAAAGAGCCTGTTTTTATGACAGTTGTTTTGCATGGATATCCTGGTCCTGAAATGAGGGTGAGAATAGATTTTAAAAGGAATATCTTTACTTACTTCGAATGGCATCTGGATTCAAAAGCTTCCGGACCGCTTAACGTTGGTACATTCGGCAGCGTGGAAGATTTTAAAAAGAAACTATACCCTTTGAAGTTATGGGAGTGGGAAGAAGATTACCAAACAGAAGGTATTGTAGTGGACGGTACCAGTTGGTCAGTACAGCTAAAAACGAAAGGAAAAACATATGAAAGCAGGGGACTTGACTCCTTTCCGAACCAATGGAAAGAATTCTGCCGGGCAGTCAGTGAACTGGTTGGCAAGCAGTTTTCGTGTTGACCGCAGATCTTCTGCGGTTTTTTCTATTGCATAAAATGATAGGATAGGATGGATTTAAGGTTATAATGGTGAAAACTCTGCTTATTTTAGGTACAATAGATAGATGTAGTTTCACACAAGAGACCATGGAGGTCAATCGAGAAATGAAAGACATATCAGTACAAGAATTAATCAGCTCAAAAGAATTTATACCAGTCGATGTCAGGGCGCCAATCGAGCATCGTGATTCGGCAATACCCGGGTCGGTCAATATACCATTATTCACAGATGAGGAAAGACAGGAAATAGGCACACTTTATAAGCAATCCGGTGAAGAAGCGGCCAAATGGCGGGCAATGGAAATTGTTTCTCCTAAGCTTCCACGCTTGCTTGGCGAGATAAAGGACCTCAAGAAGACAGGTGCTGAACCTGTGATTCATTGCTGGAGAGGCGGGATGAGGAGCAAGTCTGTTGCCTCCTTCCTGGAATACGCAGGAATACCTGCATTGCGACTGGAGGGCGGTTATCGGGCATACAGGGAATATATTTTGGAAAGAATTCCTCAATTGCTGCCTGAAAAGGCCATTGTTTTGCATGGAATGACAGGTACTGGCAAAACGGACATATTGCAGGCTCTCCAGGAAAAGGGATACCCTGTTGTCGATCTGGAACAAATGGCAAACCATAGAGGATCCATTTTTGGAATGATTGGCATGGGAGAGGCACACAATCAAAAAATATTTGATGCTTTGTTATTTGAAAGGCTGAATGAAATAAAAGATTCCAACTACTTTATCATTGAAGCGGAGAGCAAAAGGATCGGGCGTGCAGCCCAGCCGGTAGAAATGCTCGAGAAAAAGGTGAATGGAATCCATTACCTGGTGAAAAGCTCAATATCTAGAAGAGTCGAGCGGATATACATTGAATATGTACAACCTTTTATGGGAGAAGCCTGGTTTGAAGAGGCAGTCAGGGAGAAGGTATCAAAACTTATAAAACGAATCAATCATGAAGTTTCACCATCCCTTGCGATTGCCCTTGAAGAAAAAAATTATAAAGAATTAATCGAGATATTACTTGTCCATTATTATGACCCTCGATATAACCACGCACTTCTAGACTATGAGGGACCTTTTAATGAAATTGATGCAGACGACTCCGACGTCATCAAAAATATTGAAAAAGAAATCCAAAACACTTTTTCTGACTCAACAGCGGTTTAAAATTAAGAATAAAAGGTAATTAAGTAGGGAAGGCATTATAATGCTTTCCTTTTTCTATTTTAATTTTTGCTCTAAATAGGGAATTTGTCTGAAAAGGCCTGGAACCCTTCTGAATGCACGCTGTAATTATTTTGCGAATTGAGTTTTAATTATGATATTTGTCACGCAAAATTCTGAATATTTGATATATAATTAAATGAGGAACTTAACAGGAGGATGAAATATGCGCGAATCGAAAAAATGCCACCACCGGTTTTCATTGCACGAGGAGCATGTGGGTTTTACAACCAATGATGGTGTAGACGTTTTCACAGCTGGAGCAAGATTTCAGAAGTGCATCACATGCGGGCATATTGAATTGCCTGTGGAACATAGTGAAATGATCGAGCCTAGTCAGATTGAAAAAAGAAATAACCTTTTTGCACCAAAAAATATGTATGCTACTATGATGAGTTTATAGATAATAAGGAACAAATTCAAAAAGCCGGTCTAACCGGTTTTTTTGTTGTCCTTTTTAAAAGGGATAGTTTTTCTGGAATAATAAAATTTTGTTATTTAATTAACACTATCATGATAGTCAAAACCTTTGGTTAAAAGAAAATATCATGTTAAAATATTAATGTAAACGTTTGATATCTGAATAATATTATTATTCTTTGAATTAACAGTTAAAAATGAGCACGACAGGGTAACTGATAATTAGCGAATATTAGAAATGGCAAGGGGGTTTTCTTGTGAAAAAGCCAGTTTCAGGAAACAGAGCAATATGGCCGGGATTTCATGGTCCAAACCAAGGGTATGTCGATGAATTATATGAAATGTTCCTTCAAGATCCTAATTCCGTTGATGCTGATATCAAGGAATATTTTGAACAGCATTCTAAGATTCAATCTATAGCATCACAAGAGAGTAATGAAGTGATTCCTGCTGGAAAGGCAGCAGGGTCTCCGGTAAAAATAGCAGCTGCATTAAGATATGCTGATTATATTCGTTCTTACGGCCATTTATCTGCAAATATTTATCCCTTGCAGTCTGGCAGCGAAGATCCACAACTTGAGGACTATGAGAAATGGGGACTGAATGAAGCTGATTTGACGGAAATTCCAGTAGAGCTTATTTGTCCGAGTGCCCCATCTTCTATTAAGAATGGGAAAGATGCTTTTCAATTTCTTAAAAAAGTTTACTCCGATACGATTGCGTATGAATTTGAACATGTAAATGAAATGGCTGAAAAAGAATGGCTAAGGAAGAGGGTTGAGTCTGGTGAACTAATTCCTGATGTCGAAACGGAAAGAAAAATCGGTTTATACGAACGTCTTACAGAGGTCGAAAATTTTGAAAAGTATTTGCACCGGACTTTCGTTGGGCAAAAGAGGTTTTCCATCGAAGGCCTGGATTCGATGGTGCCCCTTCTTGATGAAGTCATTGCTGGGGCAGTGAATAATGGTGTTGAAACGATAAATATTGGAATGGCCCACAGGGGGAGACTCAATGTCCTTGCCCATGTTCTGGGTAAGCCGTATGAAATGATTTTTGCTGAATTCCAGCATGCACCAAACAAAGAACTGGTCCCATCAGAAGGATCAATCGGGATTAATTTCGGCTGGACTGGCGATGTTAAATATCACCTTGGTCTTGATCGGAAAATAAAGTCGGACAACACAGCAAACGCCAGACTGACACTGGCCAATAACCCGAGCCACCTGGAGTTTGCAGGTGCAGTGGTAGAGGGCTTTACCCGCGCTGCACAGGATGACAGGATCGAACCCGGTTACGCTAAATATGATCCGGTGAAAGCAATGGCCATCCTGATCCATGGTGATGCTGCATTCCCGGGGCAGGGAATTGTGGCTGAAACGTTGAACCTGAGCCGGTTGCATGGATATAAAACTGGCGGAACGATTCATGTCATCGCTAACAACACGATTGGATTCACGACCGAATCAATGGATTCACGCTCCACTCGTTATGCCAGTGACCTTGCGAAGGGATATGAAATTCCAATTATTCACGTAAATGCTGATGACCCGGAGGCATGCTTGATGGCAGCCAGGCTGGCATTTGAGTACAGAAAGACCTTCGGAAAGGATTTCTTGATAGACCTAATTGGGTACCGACGATTTGGCCATAACGAAATGGATGAGCCAATGACCACTAATCCTGAATTGTATGTGCTTGTCCACAAACATCCGACAGTGAAGAAAATCTATGGAAATAAGCTCGTTGACCAAGGTGCCATGTCAGAAGAGACAAGAACCGAGATTGAGCAAAGAGTCTCGACCAGGCTGACAGAAGCATACGAAAAGGTTCCAAAAAAAGAAAAGGAAGTAACCAACGAACCTGATATCCCGGAAGTAGTGGAAATGGGAATACCACAGATAGAAACTGGAGTGCCAATTGAGGTATTAAGTAAAATAAATGCGGATCTCCTTAACTGGCCTGAAGGATTCAATGTCTTCAATAAACTAGAGAAAATCCTCCAAAGAAGGAAAGATGCCTTTTCTGCGGACGGTAAAATAGACTGGGGCCTGGCGGAAACTTTAGCGTTTGCTTCCATCATTAAAGATGGCATACCAGTCAGACTTACTGGACAGGATTCTGAGAGAGGAACCTTTGCGCAGAGAAACCTGGTTTTGCATGATAGTGAAACTGGAGAGCAATTCTCACCTCTCCATATTTTGCCTGATGCAAGAGCGTCCTTCTCCATTCATAACAGCCCGCTCTCTGAAGCAGCTGTAGTGGGTTTTGAATATGGTTATAATGTATTCGCCCCAGAAACTTTAGTCCTTTGGGAAGCGCAATATGGGGATTTTGCAAATGCTGCTCAGGTCTTGTTCGACCAGTTTGTGGCGGCTGGCAGAGCGAAATGGGGACAAAAATCAGGACTGGTCATGCTTCTGCCTCATGGATATGAAGGCCAGGGGCCAGAGCATTCAAGCGGAAGAGTAGAAAGATTTTTAACACTTGCCGCTGAAAATAACTGGACTGTTGCAAACCTTTCCTCCGCGGCTCAATATTTCCATATCCTTAGAAGACAGGCGGCGATTTTAAAGCAGGAAGCAGTCCGACCTCTAGTGTTGATGACACCTAAGAGCCTGCTGAGAAATACCACGGTTGCAGCGGACCCACACCAATTGGCCGAAGGCAGCTTCAAGCCGATCATAGAACAGCCAGGGCTTGGAGGGCAGACAGAAAAAGTAGAGCGAGTGGTTTTGTGCACTGGAAAAGTGAGCATAGACATCGCTGAAAAGATACAACCGGAAGAGCATGGATGGCTGCATGTATTAAGAATCGAGGAAATCTATCCTTTCCCGCTTGAACTATTAAAAGAAATGTTTGGTCGTTATACGAACTTAAAAGAAATTGTCTGGGTTCAAGAAGAACCAAAGAATATGGGTGCATGGACCTTTGTTGAGCCGAGAATCAATGAAGCTGCCCCGAAAGGGATAGAAGCTTCCTATATTGGCAGGAGAAGACGTTCAAGCCCGGCAGAGGGAGATCCAAACATCCACAAGTTGGAGCAGGCAAGAATTGTAAGTGATGCACTGACAAGGAAAAATGGAGGAGGAAATCAAAATGGCAGAGATTAAAGTTCCTGAATTGGCCGAATCAATCACCGAGGGAACGATTGCCCAATGGCTGAAAAAAAAGGGTGATCAAGTCGAGAAAGGTGAATATATCGTTGAACTGGAAACCGATAAAGTTAATGTTGAAATTATCTCTGACTATGATGGAGTATTAACTGAGCTCCTCGCTGAAGAAGGGGATACAGTGAAGGTTGGGGAAGCAATCGCAATTGTTGGAGAACAACAGGCTGTTGATAATGGCAGGAATGATTCTGCCCAAGCGGACGCAGGCAGGGAAACCGAGTCACCTGATGAACCTGTCAAGCATGAAAATGGGTCGGTCGAAGGACAAAAGACCGGAATCAGCGCATCCGTAGATCAATCCAATACTGACGGAGCGCCGGAGCGGATCATCGCTTCCCCTGCAGCAAGAAAGCTGGCAAGGGAAAAGGGCATTGATTTGAGCCAGGTAGCTTCTCAGGACCCGCTTGGCAGAGTAAGGAAACAGGATGTGGAGGCATATACTCCTCAGCAGAAAAATACTCAAAAGCCGCCTAATGAAAAAGCAGCAGCGCCAAAGTCTGCTCCTTCCGGAAACGCAGATGATGACAGCCGGGTCGAGCGTATCAAGATGTCACGTAGACGCCAGACTATCGCAAACAGGCTGGTCGAAGTTCAACAGACAGCGGCGATGCTTACGACATTCAATGAAGTTGATATGACGGCCGTTATGGAATTGAGAAAGAAATGGAAAGACCGCTTCTATGAGGAGAATGATGTTCGCTTAGGATTTATGTCATTTTTCACGAAGGCAGTTGTGGCAGCATTGAAAAAGACTCCTTACTTGAATGCTGAAATCCAGGGAGATGAAATCGTCCTCAAAAAGTTTTATGACATAGGAGTCGCTGTCGCTGCTGATGAAGGACTAGTTGTCCCAGTCATCAGGGATGCCGACAGAAAAAACTTTGCCGAAATTGAAAGTGATATAAACGAATTGGCTGAAAAGGCCCGCACAAACAAACTTTCCTTGAAGGACCTTCAGGGAGGAAGCTTTACAATCACCAATGGAGGCGTATTTGGATCACTGCTCTCAACACCGATCATCAATGGTCCGCAGGTAGGGATTCTCGGAATGCATACAATCCAGCTGCGTCCCGTTGCCATCGATAAAGAACGGATGGAAAACAGGCCGATGATGTACATCGCACTATCTTATGACCACCGGATTGTTGATGGAAAGGAAGCCGTCACTTTCTTAAAACGAATTAAAGAACTGATGGAAGACCCAGAATCATTGCTGTTACAGGGTTAACTATTAAAGCACTGCCAGGAATTTTTTCGGCAGTGCTTTTTTATCATTAGACAGATGTTTGAGTCTGGAGGTATGGATGGCGATGGTCGTAATTAAGACAGGTTTCAGGGTGTACAGCCGAAAGCTGTCAAGAAAGCGAAGTTATTGTGACAGGTTTTAAAGAGAAGAGCCAAAAGCTGTCAAGAAAGCGACGTTATTATGACAGGTTTGAGAGTGAAGAGCCGAAAGCTGTCAAGCGTTGTTATTATGACAGGTTTGAGATTGTAGAGCTAAAAGCTGTCAAGAAAGTGATGTTATTATGACAGGTTTGAGAGTGAAGAGCCAAAAGCTGTCAAGAAAGTGATGTTATTGTGACAGGTTTTAAAGGGAAGAGCCAAAAGCTGTCAAGAAAGCGAAGTTATTGTGACAGGTTTTAAAGGGAAGAGCTGAAAGCTGTCAAGAAAGCGAAGTTATTATGACAGGTTTTAAAGAGAAGAGCCAAAAGCTGTCAAGAAAGCGAAGTTATTATGACAGGTTTGAGATTGTAGAGCTAAAAGCTGTCAAGAAAGCGAAGTTATTGTGACAGGTTTGAAAGTGTAGAGCTGAAAGCTGTCAAGAAAGCGAAGTTATTATGACAGGTTTGAAAGTATAGAGCTGAAAGCTGTCAAGAAAGCGAAGTTATTATGACAGGTTTGAAAGTTTAGAGCTGAAAGCTGTCAAGAAAGCGAAGTTATTATGACAGGTTTGAAAGTGAAGAGCCGGAAGCTGTCAAGAAAGCAACGTTATTGTGACAGGTTTGAAAGTGTAGAGCTGAAACTGTCAAGAGAGCGACGCTTTTATGACAGGTTTTAAAGAGAAGAGCTGATAGCTGTCAAGAATCCCTCATTATTCGGACGAATCCAAAAAATAAAGCATTCAAATCTTTTAAGAATCGCCCGCTGATCCAGACCAACTTGCATTTCACTCAAAATAAGCATCCTTGGTCTTTCCAACTGCTCTATAGTTCTTTTTTAAAACCCTCAAAAACGTCCTCCTACTCACCTTCCGATTACACCACTCATAAACGGTTTGGGTGGTAATCTTCTTTTCAGGAAACAGCACCTTGATTTCCTCTATATGCCGCACGATCGCCTTTTCGATTCTTTCATAGGTACCGCATTTTCCGCAAACCAGGTCGAAATCACCGATTTCGGTATTCAAAGATTCGCATTGCCCGCAATGCATTCCCTTTTCGAGTTGTTCATATTGGTACTTAGGCAAGGTGGCAAATGGATTTTTCATCTGATGTATTGAAAGCAATGTTTGGGCGAGTTTCTTGTGGTTTTCATCCAATTTAGAGGGAGTGCTGTTTAATTCTTTTATGAACCGCTTAACTTGTGTTGGTAAAATGATCGGTTGATCCATCGGGGCCTGGTAGAGGGTGAATTCAGGATTGTTGAAGACGACGGAGGCACGGACTAGGTGATTCATTTTGAGGTTTTGGAGCAGTTGCCGGAAAAGAGTTTCGCTCCGTGTCAATTGAATGACGGGGTTTTTGTACTCTCGACCACTATGGACGGAATATAATTTGTCCCCTTCGAGATAGTAATCGCCTTCGTGATATTTGATATCGATAAGATAAACTCCATCCTGCGCAATGATTACTTTATCCAGCTGGAAGTAAGAGTTATTCACTTGAAGAAGGAGGTCGTCGATGATATACCTTTCTTCTGCTAGATTTTCAGTCATCCGGTCGAATATCACTTCTCCAGTATAACCCTTTTCCATAGTCCAAAGATGGAACTTTTCCTGCGAAGATAACTCCATTCTTCTGTTTAAATGCCGCAATGCGATTAATTCCATTGGTTCGGTGCGTGCTTTTAGTAGCATGGTCCACTTCCTTTCTATAAGCTAATTTTAAGCTATACTCATATTCGGATTTGTGAATTTTTTGTTAACTTTTTTGTTAACTTTTTTCAACTGTTATTTGGGGCAGCAAAGCGATTTAACTTTCTCTCCAGGAAATAAAAAAACCGCTTCACTGCCATTCAGGCAGCAAAGCGGATAGTTCACGGGTTAGATGTTTTTTTCTTGTTTCTGTTTAACGATTTTTAAATGGCCTTAGTCCTCTTTTGGATATTTCTGTTTTTAAAATTTTTGCCCATTCTTTATCATTTTCCGACTTTAATGCATCACGATACGAGACCACCAACTGTTCATTGCTCATAATTTTCATTTGCATTCCTCCTCGGTGAGAATGGATTGAATTTTCAAACTATATTGTATAGTTTCATTCATTGTAAAGGTTTATTACATATTTGAAAACCCATTATGAAGAATTTTTATTAGAAATTTTTTCTTGTTTTGGAAGGCGGCTTAGTTTAGGATAAAGCTTTATTTTTTACGATGGAATTTGGACAAAACATCATAGTCACATTATTAAACAAAAAAAGCTTGCAATTTATAATTCAACATACTATTATATACCCATAAGGGTATTAAGTGGGGATTTGATACTCGACTTATTAATTTTTAACACTGGGAGGAATTAAAATGGGATTGCAAGCAATTACAGCTGAAAAATTGAATGAATGGGTAGTAGACAAAAAAGAATTTTTTATTTTTGACGTAAGGAATGTAAAGGACTTTGAAGACTGGAAGGTTGAAGGGGAAAATATTGAATACCTGAATATCCCTTACTTTGACTTAATCGATGGTGTAGACGAAGTGGTTGATCAGCTTCCGAAAGATAAAGACATCGTGGTAATCTGTGCTAAGGAAGGGTCATCTGTAATGGTTGCCGAAATGCTTTCTGATGCGGGATTTGACGCTTCATACCTTTCTGGCGGAATGAAGTCATGGAGTGAATTTTTGTATCCAGTTGAAGTGTATAAGGATGAGGAAATTAAAGTACTTCAGTTTATCCGTGTCGGCAAGGGCTGCCTATCTTACATGGTCCTATCTGAAAATGAGGCACTTGTAGTTGACCCATCAAGGTTTACAGGCCGTTACACTGCAATTGCTGAGAAGGAAAATGTTAAAATTACGCATATTGTGGATTCACATTTGCATGCTGACCACTTATCAGGAGGCAAGCAGCTAGCTGATACCACTGGAGCAAAATATTATTTGATGAAGAGTGAAGGCGCGGTATTTGACTTTGAAGCGCTAGAACAGCATGATAAAATTGAATTTGAGAACATCACACTAGAAGTTTTGGCTGTTAAGACGCCTGGTCATACCCCTGGCAGTGTTTCATTCTTTGTGAATAATAAACTTTTATTCTCAGGAGACACTATCTTTGTTAATGGTCTTGGCCGTCCTGATCTAGGCGGAAAAGCTGCTGAGTGGGCAAAAGACCTTTATGAAACAGTCTATAGCAAGGTTTCCCAGATTGCGGATGATGTAATTGTATTGCCTGGCCACTACGCAAGCTTCGATGACGAAGTGAATGCTGAAGGATTCATTGGAAGCCAGTTAGGTCTGATCAGAACGCAAAATGAAATGATGGAAGGCAAAACAGTTGAAGAGTTTGTCGACCATGTAGCACAATCCGCTTCCAGCGAAACACCACCAAACTTTGAGGACATCGTGGCAATCAATCGCGGTGTTAAAGATGTAACAGCTGAAGAAGCGATGGAGCTTGAAATCGGCCCTAACCGCTGCGCTGTCCACCACACTCATTAAAAAACCAAAAGGGGAGAGCAATGCTTTCCTCTTTTTATGTCTATCATAGGTTGTGGTGTACGTTGTAATGCATGTGAGGTGAAGATCTTGGAAGAAAATACGAAGAATAACCATTGTGCAGGCGGCTCCTGAGGCATTGGACCAAAGCGTACAGGTGAGGAGGAAAAAGGGAAGTTCTCCGGCTTTCCCCCTATATGACCGGCCACGTACGTATGGCTCCTGGCAGGAGTCATTTATTTGATTTCTAAATTATTTTAAGAAGGCGCTTTTTCGAAAAATAAGCCTCCTTTTAATGATAAAAGGAAGGCTACATAATGGTTCATTTCCAAATCAGGGGGAGTATTAAATGCTAGATGTATTAGTGATTGGAGGGGGGATTTCAGGTGGATCGGCAGCCATTTACACTTCCCAGGGCGGGTTAAAAACGGCAGTCATCGATTCAGGGAAATCCCAGATCAAACAAGTTTCAAAGCTTTTTAATTATCCGGGAATGAAAGAAATCACCGGTTTAGAACTCCTGGAAAACATTAAAGACCAGGCTCTCGCTGCAGGCACTGAATGGATTGAGGGTGCAGTGGAAACTGTCCAACGGAATGATAACGGCTACTCAGTCAATTTAACGGACGGCAAAGAGCTTGCTTCAAAATACTTGGTTATTGCCACGAACCTTCAAACTTCATTGCTTGAAGGTCTTGGGTTCAAGCTGGCAGTAAATGAGAAGGTGCCAAGCGGGAAAATAAAAAAGGTATTGGGAATTGACCCGGATGGAACAACAAAACTCCCTAATCTTTATATCACAAGCCTGTTAGCGGGTCTTTCTAGTCAATCCGTCATTGCTGCTGGACATGGCGCTTCTATAGGTATTTCAATCGTGTCAAAGGAAACTGGAAAAACTTATATGTGGCACGATAAGTAATTAAAGCAGGGAAATTTCCCTGTTTTTTTATTTATCTTTTTTAGGAAAAAGGAAGGAATATATTTTTAAAATATTGAATATTCAAACTAGGGTGTTATAGTAATTAGTAAACGCTTACATATTTTAACTTATTGAGGAGGTTAATAGATTGGAGAATTTGCTGCCATACACTGTAGGAGAATTATTGGAGGTTCAGGCTAAGAATTACCCAGAACACGAAGCTGTTGTCTATGCTGACCGAAACCTGAGGATGAATTACAAGGAGTTCAATATGTTATGCCGCAAAGCTGCCAGAGGATTGATGAAACTGGGAGTGAAAAAAGGTGAGCACATTGCTGCATGGTCATCAAATACTCCGGAATGGGTGGTATCGCAATTCGCCACCGGAAAGATGGGGGCAGTTCTAGTTACGGTCAATACAAATTATAGGACGGCAGAATTGGAATATCTTCTAAAGCAGTCTGATTCCACAACCATCATATTGATGGAACAATTTAAAGACGCGTCTTATATTGACATGGTGTACGAGATTGTTCCAGAACTGAAAACGAGTGAACCAGGCAAGCTTGAAAGCAGTACTCTGCCGTATTTGAAAAATGTCATTGTAATGGGAGAAAAACGTTTTCCGGGGACGTACAGCTGGCAGGATATCCTGGATATGGCTGATGATGTGACAGAAGAAGAACTCGACAAGCAAATGGCAACTCTAAAGCAGAGTGAAGTCATAAATATGCAATATACATCAGGTACGACTGGATTCCCAAAGGGAGTTATGCTTACCCACAGCAATATTGTCAATAACGCGTATAATGTTGCATCTGCAATGAAGCTTACGGACCAAGACAGACTGTGTATTCCAGTGCCATTTTTCCATTGCTTCGGTTGTGTCATGGGCACGCTGGCTTGTGCCACAGTTGGCGCTACAATGGTGCCGGTCCAGGAATTCAGTCCAAGAGCAGTTCTTGAGACCGTCGAAAAAGAAAAGTGTACTGCGCTTCACGGAGTTCCAACCATGTTCATCGCCGAGCTGAATGATCCGGAATTTGAAAAATATGACCTTTCTTCCTTGAGAACAGGCATCATGGCTGGTTCCAATTGCCCGATTGAAGTGATGAAAGCTGTCAATGAAAAAATGGGAGCTACGGAAATAACAATTGCCTACGGCCAAACAGAATCTTCTCCTGTTATTACGCAGACAAGGACTAACGATCCACTCGAACTGAGGGTAGAAACTGTGGGAAAAGCCCTTCCTGAGGTAGAGGTGAAAATTGTAAAGCCAGGCACGATGGAGGAAGTTCCAAGGGGAGTTCAGGGAGAACTATGCACTCGTGGCTACCATGTAATGGATGGATACTATAAAAATCCTGATGCCACTAGTGAAGCGATCGATGAAGAAGGTTGGCTCCACACAGGAGACCTGGCAGTAATGGATGAAAACGGCTATTGCCGCGTAACCGGCAGACTAAAGGATATGATCATCAGAGGCGGGGAAAATATCTACCCACGCGAAATCGAAGAATTCCTTTACAGACATCCAAAAGTTCTTGATGTCCAGGTAGTAGGCATTCCAGACAGCGTATATGGCGAGGAAGTCATGGCCTGGATCATTTTAAAAGATGGAGAGTCTGCCACAGCAGATGAAATCAAAGAATATTGCAAAGGGAAAATCTCTAAACACAAGATACCGAGATATATTGAATTCACAGAAAGCTATCCAATGACCGCTTCAGGGAAAATTCAAAAGTTCAAGCTAAGAGAGCAGGCGATGGAAGCAGTGGAAGAGTTGAAGAGAGTATAAAAAGCAAGAGGGTGGAATCTCGGGATTCCATCCTTTTTTCTTAGTCTTTGCCATTGACCCTTGAGATTCAAATAAGGTAGATAGCAGTAGCTGTCGAAGAAGTGGTTTGCTTTGTCTAGAACTTTCCCTTCTCTATACAAATGAACGCTAAATGTCTAAAATTAAATAAAAGGTATTTTATGGAGGAACTTCAATGCTCATAAGCAGAAAAGATTTCAATATTAAGAGTTTAAATTATACAATTCGATCTGCAGTCGAAGCGGATGCAGAGGCTTTGTCTGATTTAAGGCTGCAAATTGATGGGGAAACTGAAAATCTAGACAGGGAACCAGGTGAGGCTTTCATTGATCCGAAAGGTTTTCAATCTATTATTAAAGCGGACACGGAGAGTGCTAGAAACATATTCTTGGTTGCGGAAACGAATGGAAGGCTTATCGGTTTTTCAAGATGTGCTGGCAATGATTTGAAAAGGTTCAGGCACAAGGTCGAATTTGGGGTAGGTGTATTAAAAGAATTCTGGGGCTATGGGATCGGAAAAAACCTTTTGCAGGAATCGATTTCCTGGGCAGATGAGAACGATATTAAAAAAATGACTCTCCATGTGATGGAATCTAATGAAAGTGCCATGAGGCTCTATGAAAAGCTCGGATTTGTAGTCGAGGGCATCTTGAAGGACGACAAACTGCTATCTGATGGGAATTTTTATAATATGATTGTGATGGGGCGGTTAAATAATCTGAATTGAGGGATAAGCAATGATTAGTGCATTACAGGAAGCTTTTAATCAATCAACATACCAATTGCCCGGCCATGGCAGGCGAACCGTCCAAGTCTTAAAGGACGCTTTTGAAAAAGTCGACGGGCAGCTTGATAGTGACATTTATGGAACAGGTAAGGTAATTGAAGACTTTCAGGATAAAATGGCTGCTTTCCTGGGCAAGGAAAAGGCTGTTTTCTTCCCAAGCGGAACGATGGCCCAGCAAATCGCATTGCGTATTTGGTGTGATGAAAAAGGATTAGCAACAGTCGCCTACCACCCATTAAGCCACCTGGAAATCCACGAGGAGGACGGATTAAAGGAATTACATAAGATCAAGTCAGTTTTGCTTGCGGACGAAACCCGTGTTATCGAGCTTGAAGACGTGTTATCCATGGAAGACCCTGTTGCTTGCCTTCTGCTGGAATTGCCGCAAAGGGAAATTGGCGGTCAACTGCCAAGCTATGAAACTCTTGTAGCTATTTCAAGGTATTGTCGAAAGAATGGTATTAAGCTGCATCTTGATGGAGCCAGACTTCTGGAAGTCCTGCCCTACTATGAGAAGACAGCTTCTGAAGTGAGTGAGCTTTTTGACAGTGTCTATCTCTCTTTTTACAAGGGAATAGGTGGGATTGCCGGTGCAATCCTGGCGGGCGAGGAGAAGTTCATCGGTAAATCAAAGATCTGGAAAAGGAGGTATGGCGGCGATTTAATTAGCCTGTACCCATATATCATTTCTGCAGATCATTATTTCGAAATGAAATCTGACAAAATGCCGGAGTATTACGAAAACGCAAAGGATCTAGCTGGTTTCTATAATTCTTGTCATCATGTATCCACACTCCCCGATGTTCCGGTTTCCAACATGTTTCATGTGCACTTTCCTCATCCTAAAGAGGAAATAGAACCAGTTTTAACAGAAGTGATATGTGAAACAGGGGTGGGAATCATAAATCACCTAAAGTCAACTGACGAATACTCATGTTATTTTGAAGTAAGTATTGGTGACCGTTATGAGGAAGTTCCGAAAGAAGCAGTGAAAAAAGCATTTTTACAGCTTGATGAAATGATGAAGAATAAATTTCCTTCTTGATAGATTTCAATTTAGCAAATAATTTATACCAGATTGACGAAATTTTGAACATCATTTTGAACATTTTGTTACAACTGCACCAGCATTATATTAAATAATACCATAACTCCCTATAATATAGTGTATACACCTGAACCTTTGTGAGGTTTTAGGGATTATGGGGGTATGGTCGCATGAAATGGCTATGGGTCTTAATGCTGTCGATCATAAGTGTGTTATTTCTTATTAAAGGAATTGAGCTTTGGTCGGTCATTGACCATGTGGATGGGGACGGCATTGGTATAACATTTCTAGGGTTTAGCATTAACGATAGAGTTTTAAATGAAAGTATATCGGGCTATGCGCTTGGATTTACGATTGCATCAATCATCCCATTCCTGGTAGCAGCGAATATTGCTCTCAGGGCAAAAATAAAAAAGAATCTGAATGCAGAAAAGATATAGATTAAGCCGGGCTCAACAAAAAGCCTGGCTTATTTTTTTACACGAGAAGATGTTACATCCTGAAAAGGACGGGAATTATAGTAAAAAATACGTGATGGAGGAAAGAAAATGTGCGGACGTTTTTCATTGTTTGAGGACATAGGTTCTTTAAAGGAGCAATTTCAGTTCGATTTCTCAGATGATATCGATCCGAGGTACAATATAGCTCCTGGACAAGACATCTTGACGGTGATTGATAATGGGGATGGGAGAATAGGGACCAGAATGAGGTGGGGATTCATTCCTTTCTGGGCGGATGATGAAAAAATCGGCTATAGAATGATCAATGCTCGTGCCGAGACAGTCGATGAAAAAGCGAGTTTCAAGCATGCTTTTAAACAAAGGCGATGCCTGATTCTTACTGATGGATTTTACGAATGGAAAAAAGACGGCAAACAAAAGCAGCCATACCGTTTTGGGATGAAAAACAAAAAACCTTTCGTGTTAGCCGGGCTTTGGGAGAATTGGAGTAAAGATGGGAAGGACATTACTTCCTGCACTATTATCACTACAAGTCCAAATGATGTCACCGGAAAAATCCATGACAGAATGCCTGTGATTCTTTCGGAAGACAAGCTTGAAATATGGCTTGACCGTTCTATGGATCAAGCTCAAAAGCTTAAAAAGCTACTGGTTCCATATGATGCTGACTCGATGGAAGCTTACCCGGTTTCCACCGCCATTAATTCGGCTAAAAATGAAGGAATGGAACTAATTGCTCCGATTAACAGTTTGTAGGATGAAATCTCCTTTAAATCTAGGATGTTTAATACAAGTCTTGATTGTGGTATAGAAAGACACAGCCAAACACCAAGATGAAATCATCCTGGAAAGAGGGGTTAACATGAATGGTTTTACTAAAAACGGTTTTTATGAATTAATTTACAAAAATGAACGTTTTTCTTTTTTACAATATATTCGCAAAGATGTAATCTGTGATGTTTGTTATATAACCTTGAAAAATGTAATTACTGGTGAAACAATGACTTTTGATAAATCGGAAGTCCGTGGTTTAAAAATAGCAGGTGAAGAAGCGAATGCCAGCTAACTATTGCTAATTCGATCATCTTTTCTTTATACTATAGAGTATGAACTCATTTAAAGGAAGTGCAGAAGATGATCCACACGAATTGGGCTGAACGCGAAACGATTAAGACTCTAAAGTGCGTTCACACAGATGCAAAAAAGTACATTGTAAATAACAAGCTGACATCAGGAAAGGTATATGAAGTGAAAAACGAGACTGAGGAATTTTATTTCATTGTTGATAATTCCGGCAAGGTTGGCGGTTATTACAAAGAATATTTCGAAGAGGTAAATTAAGTTCGCAGGCTGCCCGGGAGACCGTGCAGCCTGTTTTTATGACTGCGCTGGAGTGGACCTGTCCATTTCCTCTTTTTAGTGAAGAAGGAATTCCCTGACTATATTCACCAGTGGTATGATAAAGGAATATACGACCAAATGGGAGTTGGGGAGATGGATAAAAAAATCACTCTGGAAGGTAAAACTGTAAAGCTGTTGCCAATGGAAACCGGGCAACTGGATGAGTTATGGCAAGCAGGGCAAAACCAGTCTATTTGGGAATTTACATCTTCGAAGGTTAGAAGTAAAGACGAGATGGAAAAGGTCATAGAAGCAGCGCTGGCAGAAAGAGAGAAAGGAACGCAAATACCATTTACCGTTCTTGAACAGAAAACGGGTAAAATAGTTGGCAGTTCGAGATATCTTGATATTTCAGAAGCACATAAATCACTTGAGATTGGCTGGACATGGTACAGTCCTGAATACTGGAGAACTAGCGTTAATACAGAAACGAAATTGCTCATGCTCCAAAATGCTTTTGAAAAAATGGAAGTGAACAGGGTGCAATTTTGTACCGATTCCAGGAATGTACGCTCGCAAACGGCTATCGCCCGTCTCGGTGCCCAAAGAGAAGGGGTGCTGCGGAAACATCGAATTATCTCTGACGGTTATGTAAGAGATACGGTCATCTTTAGCATCCTTAAAGAAGAGTGGCCAAAGGTTAAAACAGGTTTGCAGGAAAAATTGAATCAAGTATAGCGGTGCAAAAGGAAGGTTATATCATTGGTATATTTAGGAGTAGGGCTTGGGGGAATGTTAGGAAGCCTATTGCGGTACTTAGTCAGTCTTAGCACAAGCAATATTTTAAATAATGGGTTTCCCATAGGGACGTTAATTGCCAATTATGCAGGCTCTTTGTTCTTAGGTTGGTTCACGGCCCGCATCATAGCGAGAAGCAATCTAAATCCTGTACTGTCGGCAACAATTGGCACTGGTCTGACAGGATCATTCACGACTTTTTCAACCTTCAGTCTTGAGACGCTGGTCATGTTAGAGAACGGCAGCGTCGGGTTGGCATTGCTTTATGTTATGCTCAGTGCGGTTGGCGGGCTGACCCTTGCAGCGTCAGGGTACAAACTTGGCGCAGTGTCGGGCAGGGAGGCTGGAAAATGATTGGTTTTGTATTGGTAGCTTTAGGCGGAATGTCTGGAGCTCTCTTAAGGTTCGGTGTCCAAAAGTTAATGCCAAAAACGATTCTGCCCGTTGCTACACTCACAGTGAACCTCCTTGGCTCTTTTCTGCTCGGGTTGATTGTCGGTCAAGGAATGCAGGGGAATCTATATCTTTTTGCTGCCACTGGTTTCATGGGAGCGTTCACCACTTTTTCAACACTGAATGTGGACTTAGTTAAGCTGATCAACAACAAACAAAGCAAAGCTGTATTGGTCTATGTAATAGGTACCTATGTCGGCGGTCTCTTCAGTGCAGTGGCAGGTTTATTTATTGGCAGATTTTTATGAGAAAGGAAAAAGTACCTCCATTGTTAGTTTTGTGTCTAACAATGGAGGTGCAGTACATAGCTGGTGTTTTTTCTATCTACCGAGTTATATTAGTTCTCTTTTCTTTTTCAATAGCTCGGCAAGGACGTTGTCGAGTTCCTCATATCCAGACTCATCCTTGTTCATGAAAGATAGCCTGCCGACAATGGCGTTGATTTCATTTTGCACGACCATCAATTGTTCTTCTTTTTTCTTACTGCTTAAATTTGGAGAAGATTTTTGATTGTTAAATTCTTTCATACCAAATTCTTTTCTGCTAATTTTCCCGTTATCGATCAATAAAAGTTTTTCACTGATTTTCTCTATAAAATAAACATCATGTGAGACAACCAAAATGGAACCTTGGAAGTCCATCAAAGTTTTTTCGAGACTTTCCCTGCTTGCAAGGTCCAGGTGATTGGTAGGTTCGTCTAATATCAGCAAGTCGATTTCATCCAAGAGCATCATCACTAGCTTTATTCTCGTCCTTTCGCCAAGACTGAGGTAGCTGATTGGGACCGTAAGCTTTTCTTCATGGAGTCCAATATTGGCAAAAATCGTCCTCGCTCTGCCGATGGATTCTCTGTCAGTAAGTCCTGTGTATTCCAGTGCCGTTTTATCGGGAGGGAGGTCTGATACATCTTGGCTGAGGTATCCAATCCTTACAGTTTCGCTGACCCAAACTTCACCTGATGAAGGTGTGTCTTCACCAAGCAATATTTTAATAAGGGTTGTTTTACCACTTCCGTTTGTACCCAACAGAGCCATACTCTCTCCGTGGTTCATATAAAAATGGCTCTTTTCAAACAAACAGCGGCTGCCAAAGAATTTTGAAAGATCGCGGGCTTCTAATATCCGTTTTCCTCGCTTTCGACTGTCCTGAAATTCGAAGCGAACCGCAGCTTCCTCCTTTGGTGGTTTAACCTCGTTCTTTTCAAGCTCTTGATTGAGTCTTTTCATCTTCGATTTTATTTGATTATCCATCTTTTTTGCCTTCATACGATAGTATTCTTTATAGCCTTCTTGCTTCGTCGAATCCCGATGGGCTTTTTCCGACCAGTTTTTGAGATTGGCCATTTGCTGTTCAATTTGTTGTTTATGTTTTTGCTGTATTCCGTATTGGTGAAGCTGTATTTCATATAGTTTCTCTTTTTCCTTGCGGTAAGCAGTGTAGTTTCCATGAAATAAATTTGTTGTGCCATCCTCTATTTCGATAATTTCAGTCACGGTCCGGTCGAGGAAATATCGATCATGGGAAATGATGATTACGGCTCCTTTAAAGGTTTTTATTTCATCAATCAGCCATTCTACACCTTGCAGGTCCAAGTGGTTTGTTGGCTCATCGAGTATGAGGAGTTCAGGTCTGCTTGCCCAGATACTTGCGAGTGAAATTTTCAACTTTTCTCCGCCACTTAATTTTTCCCAATCAGGATCAACCCAATCAACATCCTTGTTTAATCCTAAATGACTTGAGAGCTCGAAGAGGCCGTTTTCCGCCAGAGAAAAGGGATTCTCCAATTCATGAATTGAATATTCTGTTGATTGCTTGAGATAGCCGATGTTCATATTGTTGTTAAAAGTATCAATCATTCCTTTATCAGGGGTGATGCTCCCATAAATTATATTTGCGAGTGTAGTCTTACCAGCGCCATTATTGCCGACAAGGCCAAAACGGCTGTTATGTTTTATATCCATTTCTGCATTTTGTAATATTTGCTGTTCATTAAAGCTCTTCTGAATACCTCTTATTTTCATGATTGTCATAAAAATTCCACCTTTCGAGTTGTGATTATTGAATGAAGGTGAGTATTTTATCCATCAAAAAAACCTCCCAGGAGTTCCCGGAAGGTTCTGCTAAGCATTCACAATAGATTCAATCGCCACAAAACAGGCATAGTAATGCCTAAAGGCATTATGCTTGATTAGGGTATAAATCGACTTGGAATGGCAAAATGAGCAGACTAATCCTATTTCCGGGCAACACGTTTTTT
This sequence comes from Mesobacillus boroniphilus, assembly GCF_018424685.1. Lineage (NCBI taxonomy): Bacteria > Bacillati > Bacillota > Bacilli > Caryophanales > Bacillaceae > Mesobacillus > Mesobacillus boroniphilus. Next base: position 1,672,519 of record NZ_QTKX01000001.1, on the reverse strand, counting down.
CATATTAGAAAAACGGGCAGAAAATAAGATTAGTATTTCATCGGCTCTTTACCATTCCCTTCAGATATCATTAATTCAAAGTATAACTTGATGAAAAGTCGGCTGTCAACCATAATATTCCATAAAAAAGCATAGGCGCCTTGGTTAGCTTCGACAAGTGCTGGAGCTGTTCAATTCACGAAGTGAAAAATTTATACTTCCTGATACTATTAAAAAAGCCCGGGAAGTAAGTTCCCAGGCCTGTCATATTTTAAATTTGGTGTTCTATTTTCATTGGTTTTTCCTTTTTTTCATAAATCTTTCTTGCGAGGAGTGTTTGTACAATCAGAAACATCCCGCCAACTGTCCAGTAAAGGGGAAGTGCTGATGGTGCGTTTAATGAGAACATCACGATCATAACTGGTGACATGAGTCCCATAAACTTCATTTGCTTTTTCTGTTCCTCAGTTACATTGGACATGGACACCTTAAACTGCAGATAATAAATCAGTCCGGCAGCTGCAGTGATCCATATATCAGAATGTCCAAGGTTAAACCAGAGGAAGGAGTGGCTGGCAATTTCGGCAGAACCGCTAATCGCATAATATAGCCCCATTAAAATCGGCATCTGGACCAGCATCGGCAGACAGCCAACAGAGAGGGGATTTACCCCATGTTTCTGGTATAGCCCCATCATTTCCTGCTGTAGCTTCCGTTGTTCAGCAGGTTCTTTTGTTTCTTTAAGCTTCTTTTGAATCTCATCCATCTCAGGTTTAAGTACTTCCATCTTTTCTTTCATATTCTGTTGATTTTTATATTGTTTTAACATTAAGGGCATTAACACCAGCCTGATGAGCATGGTGATCAAAATAATTGCCAGACCGTAGCTTCCGCCTGTAATGCCTGCAAACATATGAATCAGCCAGGTGAATGGATTAATAAACGTAGCCTGGAAGAACGATCCCTCGCTTGTCAGTGCCTGGCATCCTGTTAATAGTAATGATAAAAGTAGAACGAAAATCATGGTGTATAGCTTTTTCATCTTTCTCCTCCTAAATATTAGCTATTTTTAACTAACGGAGAAAAATGACTGTCTTCATCACCAGGATCTATTTTGATTTTTATTCGCTTAAGAAATTGCAGGTGAAACCTCATTCCAAGTTCAGCTTTATTTTTAAAAGCTGTTTCAGAAGTGGATGGCTTTAGCCTGATTCGCAATAAAAATGATTGGATAATAGAGGCTTCACGCAAAATCCAGAAGACGGACATCGACATGCTGATAAGCAAAGTCAAATAAACACTATAAACGGCTGTTGCATCAACGGACTGAGCATAAAATTCCAATAGCATGCCATCACCTCTTTTCAATCATTGTTCAATTATATTTGAAAAATCGAATCTGAGCAATTCATATAATATATACGGAATTAAATGAAAAAAGTTTCATTTCCCAAATAGTGGGGGTTTTAAAGATTAGAATAGTGGCTATGTATATAGAACAAACTTCCCAATCCGAGAAGGGGTGGCAATCATGAAAAAAGTAGTATACGGATTAATGATTAATTCAGGTGACGCTGACGAAATGCTGTGGGACCATGGTATATGGGAAACAGAAGAAGCAGCGAATGAATACATTGAAAATGAAATGTCTACTATTAGCGGCGTTTGGGTAGGGGAACTCAAGGTCAATGACGCTATTCCAGAAGTTGCAGAATATGATGCGGAAGAAATGGTAGAGTGCGCACTATGTGGAATCGAGTATAATCCTGAGGACGTAAACACTCATGATTACGATGAGGCAGTTTGCATCAACTGTGAACCTGGATATAAGGAAAATATGAATATAGCATAAGAACATAAAAGCCATGGACGAGTCCATGGCTTTTGAAAATCAGAATTTTATTTGGTTATGACAAGGGTGTGGTTATCGCATTTCACAGATTGCTTGCTTTTCTTGAACAGGTAACTGCTCAGTCATATACTTTAGTTCAGCAATCAACATAGTTACGGAACGACTTAGTAATTATTATGAAATTGCATGTATTTTGACAGCTTTTCAGGTTACGAAGGCAAAGCTGTCAAGAAAAGCTCGATATTGTAACAGCTTTTCAGAGAAAGGAGGCAAAACTGTCAAGAAAAGCTCGATATTGTAACAGCTTTTCAGAGAAAGGAGGCAAAGCTGTCAAGAAAAGCTCGATATTGTGACAGCTTTTCAGAGAAAAGAGGCAAAGCTGTCAAGAAAAGCTCGATATTGTGACAGCTTTTCAGAGAAAAGAGGCAAAGCTGTCAAGAAAAGCTCGATATTGTGACAGCTTTTCAGAAAAAGGAGGCAAAGCTGTCAAGAAAAGCTCGATATTGTGACAGCTTTTCAGAGAAAAGAGGCAAAGCTGTCAAGAAAAGCTCGTTATTGTGACAGCTTTTCAGAGAAAAGAGGCAAAGCTGTCAAGAAAAGCTCGATATTGTGACAGCTTTTCAGAGAAAAGAGGCAAAGCTGTCAAGAAAAGCTCGATATTGTGACAGCTTTTCAGGATAAGAGGTCAATGCTGTCAAGAACCGGACGTTATTTAGTCAGTTTTTCAGTGAAGTAATTTACAAGCCCCAATAAGTGACCGTATCAAATATCCCAACGATGATTAAAATGTACCCGGCTATCTTCTGTACCATTGAACCCAGCTTACGCCCTTTTTTCATCAATGACCCATTCAGGCCGATGTATGAAATGATTGCTGCAAAGATCATCAGCGGGATGGAAGTACCAATGGCAAAAACAGAAGGCAGGACTGCTCCGTATGATGTACTCAGCACGATCGGCATAAGCGTAAAGAAGAATAGGGAAAACATCGTAGGACAGAATGCGATTGAAAAGCTTACCCCCATTAAAAAAGAGCCTGTTTTTCCGCTGCCTGTCCATTGTGGCAAATCAGAAGTCAAGCGGTTGATAAAATTAAATGCGAAGAGACCAATAAGTGACAGACCGATCAGGATGAATAGTGGACCCATCAGTTTCCGGAACCACGCAAAGAACCCTGGCAAAACTTGCTGGAAGCTCTGTCCTATTAGCCAGACCGCAAGTCCGAGCACTGTAAAGACTAGTATTTTACCTAGTATGAAAAATGCAATCTCTATCCACTGGCTTTTTGTTTGCAGACTCCGGTTGCCATAATAGGTGATTGCACCGAGATTTCCTGTCAGCTGACAAGGGGCAAGAGCCCCGACAAGTCCTAAAAGGAAGCTTGCCAATAAGGGGATTTGTTCAGTCTGATTTACAAGAGTGAAAAATGGTCCGCTCAAAAAATTGCTGATTTCTGTAAACAGTTGATACATCCTATACCTCCACTATCACTATTACCACTATGATACTAAAAAAATATCAAAAATGTATGCAGAGAAAAACAGCAGGCAATTGGCCTGCTGTTAATTCACTGACATATGGGCTGTCAGTAGCTTATATGCATTCTCCACTTCATCGTCAGAAGGCGGTTCAACATCTTTAAGAGGGTACTCAAGCCCTAATGCTTCCCATTTATAAACACCAAGCTTATGATACGGCAGGACCTCAAGCTTTCGTACATTTACCAGGGTACCTATAAACTCGCCTAGTTTGGAAAGGTCTTCAATTTCATTTGTGACACCAGGAACCAGGACGTGGCGAATCCAAATTGGCACTTGGTGATCAGATAAAAAGCGGGCGAAATCCAAAATATGATCATTGGCCATTCCTGTCAGATTGATATGTTTTTTCCTGTTAATATGTTTTAAGTCTAAAAGAATCAGGTCAGTGTAATTCAAAAGCTCTGCCAGCTGCTCCTGAAAAAGGGGAGCGCTTGAATAACATCCTCCTGAAGAATCAATAGTCGTGTGAACTCCGATTTTTTTACACTCCTTGAAAAGCTCGGTAATGAAAGGAATCTGTAAAAGCGGCTCACCGCCGCTTACTGTGATGCCGCCGCCAGAAGCTTCAATAAAAGGGAGATAGGCTTTCAGATCATCAATAATTTCGGAAACAGACATCTGTTTGCCCGTGCCGATCTCCCAGGTGTCTGCATTATGGCAAAATTGGCAGCGCAGCAGGCACCCCTGTGTGAAGATGACATAGCGTATCCCAGGTCCGTCTACAGTTCCAAAGGTTTCAATAGAATGAATGTTTCCGATCATGCTGTTTTCTCCTTTCATTAAAACAGGAATTCTCGCCATCGGGAAGACAACTCCTGTTTCGGTGCACTTGAATTATTTACATTGTTTCATGGAAAGTACGGTTGATTACGTCCATCTGCTGTTCACGTGTAAGCTTGATGAAGTTTACAGCATAACCAGATACACGGATTGTCAGCTGCGGATATTCTTCAGGATGCTCCATCGCATTTAACAGAGTTTCCCTATTAAATACGTTTACGTTTAAGTGATGACCGTCTTTGATTGCATAGCCATCCAGGATGGAAACAAGGTTATTTGTACGGCTGCCTTCATCTTTTCCAAGTGCTTTTGGCACGATGGAGAAGGTGTTTGAAATTCCATCCATAGCATAGTTGTATGGAAGCTTTGCAACAGATGACAGGGAAGCGAGTGTTCCTTTAGTATCGCGGCCATGCATTGGGTTAGCACCTGGCGCGAATGGTTCACCAGCGCGTCTTCCATCCGGCGTATTTCCCGTCTTTTTACCATAAACGACATTGGAAGTAATCGTTAGAATTGACATGGTATGGACAGAATTGCGATATGTCGGGTGCTTGCGCAGCTTTGTCATGAAGTTTTTCACAAGTTCAACTGCTATGCTGTCAACACGGTCATCGTTGTTTCCGTATTTAGGGAAATCGCCTTCTGTTTCAAAATCAACAGCGATGCCGTTTTCGTCACGGATTACTTTTACCTTTGCATGCTTGATTGCGCTCAATGAATCCGCTACTACACTTAACCCTGCAATTCCAGTTGCCATTGTGCGAAGGACTTCTGTATCATGCAGCGCCATTTCGATTCTTTCGTAGCTGTATTTATCATGCATGTAGTGGATGACATTAAGAGTATTGATGTAAAGGCCAGCAAGCCATTCCATTACATTATCGAATTTTGCCATTACTTCTTTATAGTCAAGCACATCAGACGTAATGGGGCTGAAGCCTGGAGCAACTTGAATCTTAAGCTTTTCATCGACACCGCCATTGATGGCGTAGAGCAGAGCTTTCGCCAAGTTGGCGCGAGCACCAAAGAACTGCATCTGCTTACCAATTTCCATTGCCGAAACACAGCAGGCAATTCCGTAGTCATCACCATATTCACAGCGCATCAGGTCGTCATTTTCATATTGAATTGAGCTTGTTTTTATGGACATCTCAGCACAATACTTTTTGAAGTTCTCGGGCAGGGCAGGAGACCATAACACAGTCAGGTTTGGCTCTGGAGCCGGTCCAAGATTATCAAGTGTATGAAGGAAGCGGAAAGAATTCTTCGTTACAAGCGATTGCCCGTTATGTGCCATTCCGCCGATTGACTCAGTTACCCAAGTTGGGTCACCGCTGAATAACTCGTTATAGTCAGGAGTACGAGCAAATTTCACCAGGCGAAGCTTCATGACGAAATGATCGACAATCTCCTGTGCTTCTTTTTCAGTAAGTGTTCCATTTTGCAGATCACGTTCAATATAGATATCCAGGAATGTTGCAACCCGGCCAAGGCTCATTGCTGCTCCATTCTGCTCTTTGATCGCTGCAAGGTATGCAAAGTAGACCCATTGGAAAGCTTCGACTGCATTGGATGCCGGCTTGGAAATATCATAGCCATAACTCTGGGCAAGCTGCTTCAATTCATTCAACGAACGGTATTGCTCAGAAATTTCTTCCCTCAGGCGCATTGTGTCTTCAGTCATGACACTGCTTGTCATTTCATGATCCTTCTTCTTTTGCTGCATCAGGAAGTCTACTCCATATAGAGCTACACGGCGGTAGTCTCCGATGATGCGGCCGCGTCCATAAGCATCTGGCAATCCAGTGATGATTCCAGCTTTACGAGCCTGGAGCATTTCTTTTGTATAAACATCGAAAACACCCTGGTTATGCGTTTTACGGAAGTCAGTGAAAATCTTTTCTACTTCTTCATCCAATTCGTAACCATATGCCTCGCAGGCAGCTTTCGCCATACGAATACCGCCATAAGGCTGCATGGAGCGTTTGAATGGCTGATCAGTCTGGAAACCTACAACTTTTTCTTTGTTCTGGTCAAGATAACCCGGCCCGTGGGATGTAATGGTGGATACCACTTTCGTATCCATATCAAGAACACCGCCATTTTCACGTTCCTGTTTTGTCAATTCCATTACCTGCTGCCATAATTGAAGCGTTTCTTCAGTTGCACCTTCAAGGAAGCTGGAATCACCAGTATATTCAGAGAAGTTTCTTAGAATAAAGTCCCTAACATTGATTTCTTCCTGCCAAGCACCATTTTTAAAGCCTTTCCATTGTTCCATTTAAGTTCACCTCTAAAGTAGATGTTTATATAACAGTTACCACACTTTAATGATACTACGTATATAACAGAATGGGTGTGACATATTTGTGAAATAATGAACAAAGCTATTAATATATGAGTTGTTTTCCTGGTTTTGTAACGGAAGATAAAACCTGTACTATAATTATATGAGTGTTTTTTTGTTCTGTTATATAAAAATGTTTCTATGTATATAATTCTATCAGGAAATTTTGTACCGTGTTTATAGTGTTATGTATGTTTTGTGTCAAATACGGAAGCATACAAAAAGAAAAAACAGGATGCAAGATCCTGTTCTCCTTTTGGATTAATCGACAACGATATAGGCGATCATAGGTCCATTATGTTCTGCTGAAGGGTGGGTCAGACAAATCAGCCTGTACGTTCCTTCTTTATCAAACTGTAGAGGGACAACTGTTTCTTCCCCTTTTTTCACTACACCTTTAATATCGGTTCCTTCAATAATGAAAGGATGTTCTTTACCGTTGACTCCCAGTATTTTCAATCGAACCTTTTCTCCTTTTTCCAAAAAGATTGTACCTGGGTCCCAGCGGTATGCTTCAATTTCCTTGCCATCATCCGTACTGGATTTAAACTCCCCTGTTACCATGTGGATTTCCCGGATTTGTTCATTTTGCCCGCCTATTGCTGGAGTGGCATCAGGCTTTAGGCTAAACCATAATGAACCGATGATGGCAATAAAAACGATTAGCCCGAAAAAATATAATGTCTTTCTTTTAAACACAAAGAAATGCATGTTTTCACCTCCTTACTGTCCTCCTTAAATATCTATGCTCGTCCCCTTGCTGAACTTGTCAAATTTTTTTAATTTCACTTGTATAGATTAACAGGGCAACTACAAACTATAGATTAGATACAAACTAAGGAGGAAAGTATGTACCGTTTATTTACGCATAATGATTTAGATGGGGTGGCGTGCGGAATTTTATTCAGGCTCGCATTCGGTGAAAAAGCCGATATCCGATATAATTCTGTCTCTGGACTAAACTTCCAGGTGGAAAAATATTTCGAGAGAATGAATGACCGCATGAAAAAGGAAGACCACCTTTACATAACAGATTTATCTGTCAACCATGAAGTCACTGAAAAAATCAATCAGTTCGTGCAGAATGGGGGAAAGGCAAAGCTGATTGACCACCATAAAACAGCATTGCATTTCAATGAATATAGCTGGGGTTTGGTAAAAGTAGAGGATGACTCCGGGACACTGACAAGCGCGGCGTCACTCGTATATGACTATTTAGTACAAGGAAATCATCTGGTGAAAAATGGATCACTCGATGAGTTTGTTGAGCTTGTAAGGCAATATGATACCTGGGACTGGGACATCCTTAAGAATTACAAAGCTAAGAATTTAAATGACCTGTTTTTTATGGTTTCAATAGAAGAATTTGAAGAGCGGATGGTACCGCGTCTGACATCTGGAGATACTTTTGATTATGATGATTTTGAAAAAAAACTCCTGGAAATGGAAGAGGATAAAATCGAACGATATATCAGGAGGAAAAAAAGGGAAATCATCCAAATTGAAACCGATGGTCTATATGGAGGCATCGTTCATGCGGAATCCTATCATTCGGAATTAGGTAACGAGCTGGGCAAGGAGTATCCACATCTGGATTATATAGCTATTTTGAACTTAGGAGGAAAGAAAATAAGCTTCAGAACAATCCATGATGACGTTGATGTCTCTGCTGTCGCTGGCGAGTTTGGGGGGGGCGGACACGCCAAAGCATCTGGATGCTCGATGAATAAGGAAGCTTATAACCGGTATATTGAACAGGCCTTCCCGCTTGATCCAATCAAGCCTGATGCCTTTAAAAACACTTATAATCTAAAGGACTCAAAAAAGGGATGCCTGTACGAAAATCGTGACCGGGATTTGTATCTGATTTATACGGATGGAACACGATATTTCGTTCAGCAGGAAAGTAAAGATCGGCACGGACCCTTTGACAATTTTGATTCAGCTGAACGCTTTATAAAAAGAGAGTTTGGAGCAGCTCTTGCCAGAGATGACGTATATATATCTTATCTGGAAAATATCGTCTTTAGCGGAAGGAATTGAGGACAGAATGCCTGTCTGACGAAGTCCTCTTTCGGTAAAACAGCCTAGTCAATAGTCAGATATTGAATAATTTACATTTAGGTCACCTATGTGCTTTATTGGTGACCTGTTTTCTTGAAATCGCGCTTTATTGGGCATCAACAGCCTGTATTGGTGACTGATTTATCCAAAATTAGGATTTATAAGACGCCAATAGTCTGTTTTGGTGCCTTGTTTATCCATAATATGGGTTTTTAAGTGACCAATCGGCTCTATAGGTGGCTTTATGATCTAAAATATGGATTTTTTGTTAGCCAATCGGGCTCATTGGTGAATGGTTTTTCCACAATCTGTATTTTGTAGGAGGCAACGAGAACTCACTCGAATTTAACAGAACGATGTGTGCTGGGCTTTGATCTTTACAAACTTTTCCGATTATTCCAGTTTAATTAAAAAATAATAACACTAAACAAATTTCGACAAGATTCTGTTAAAATAAGTGAAGATATTAGGACACTGGATGTGGTAGGATGAGGAAGTTTTTGGCCCTATTTATGTTGTTATTGATAAGCGCGTATTCTTTTAATGGTTTAGTTAAAGCAGAGTCAGGTGATCCTGTTTTAACTTCTGAGGCCGCCGTTTTGATGGACACGCAGTCGGGTGCCATACTATTTGGGAAAAATGAAGAAACAATGATGTATCCTGCGAGCCTGACAAAGATTGCGACCGCCATCTATGCAATTGAAACAGCGGACCTTGATGAGCTAGTCGTTGTTAGTGAAGAAATTGAGAATATCGATGGAACTCGGGTTTATCTCAATCCTGGAGAGCAGGTTTCGTTGAGGAAATTGATCCAAGGAATGCTCATTAATTCAGGGAATGATGCTGCACTGGCAATAGCCATCCATCTGGATGGTTCTCTGGAGAGCTATTCAAAAAACATAAATGAGTTCTTGGAGAGCGATATTGGTGTAGAGGATACTCATTTTGTCAATCCGCATGGTTTGTTCGATGAAAACCATTATACAACAGCCAAGGATCTTGGCTTAATTTTAAACTATGCAATGAACAATCCGGATTTCCGGGAAATTTTTGGCACAAAACAATTGGAGTGGGATGGAGAGTCTTGGGATACAACAATTCTCTCCCATCATCGAATGCTAAAAGGTGAAATTCCTTATGAAGGAGTAACGGGTGGAAAGACTGGTTTTGTGGACCAATCAAAGCAAACCCTTGCCACAACAGCTGATAATGGCCAGTTGAAATTGACTGCCATTTTGCTGAAATCAGAATACAAACGGAAAATTTATGAGGATACTATTAAGCTATTCGACTATGGCTTCACTGCTTTTAAAACCTCTCAAATCAGTAAAGGGGAAACCTTCACAAATGGAAACTTGAAGTTCAAAGCAAGTAAGGACCTCCTTTTGACAGAACCAATTGAAAAAGGCAAAAGAGTGGTGGACAAAGACGGAATATTAAGGATCGAGAATGAGGACGGAGAAATCATTCAATCCATTGAACTTAAACCACTGATCGGAAAAAAACCGGAAGTAAAGAAGACTGCACCAGAGCCTAAACAAAGCGGGCTGCTTTCTGTTAATACTATATTAGGAGCAGTAGTGATAGTGGCGGCAGCTGGACTGTGGATGGTTAATCGAAAACAAAAAAAGAGCAGAAGATATCGAAGCAGGTGATATAACCTGCTTTTTTTGTTGGTCTGGATATGGAGTTTTCTTCCTTGTAAGGAAAAATATGATTGTAAAGAGGTTTTACAAGGAATTAAAGTATTTTTACAGTGTGTTAATAAGAGGTTAATAGATTGGCATTATAGTAGGAAGCGTAGTAAATAACTTTTCTGGAGGTCTTGAAATGATTAAAGCAAATTTTAAAAAGAAGATTCTCCCGATCGCTGTTCTATCAACTGTAGCGTTCGGCAGCTTAGTAAGTACTTTTGACGCAGAAGCGAAAAATGAAGAGAAAAATACCAGTGCAGAAATTAAAAATGTTATTTTCTTAATCGGTGATGGAATGGGAGTTTCCTATACTTCTGCGTACCGCTACTTGAAGGACAACCCTGAAACAACAGAAGCTGAGAAGACGGAATTTGACAAATACCTTGTAGGTAACCAGATGACTTACCCTGAAGACCCTGAACAAAACGTAACCGATTCTGCTTCAGCTGCAACAGCGATGTCTGCAGGAATCAAAACTTATAACAATGCAATCGCTGTTGATAATGATGGTTCTGAAGTGAAGACAGTTCTGGAAGCTGCCAAGGAAAACGGCAAAGCTACTGGCCTTGTAGCCACTTCCGAAATTACACATGCAACTCCAGCTTCTTTTGGTGCGCATGATGAAAGCCGTAAGAATATGAATGCTATTGCTGATGATTATTATGATGAATTGGTGAATGGTGAGCATAAAATTGATGTAATGTTGGGCGGAGGAGTAAGCAACTTTGTTCGTAATGACAGGAACCTGACTGAGGAATTCCAGAAAGATGGTTATAGCTATGTAACGAACAAACAGGACTTGCTAAATAACAAAAATGAAAAAGTTCTTGGCCTTTTCGCCCCACGAGGAATGGACAAAATGATCGACCGCAATGAAGAAACTCCTTCTCTGGAGGAAATGACAAAATCAGCAATCGAGCGTTTGAACAAGGATAAGGATGGTTTCTTCTTGATGGTAGAAGGCAGCCAGGTCGATTGGGCTGGACATGACAATGATATCGTTGCTGCGATGAGTGAAATGGAAGATTTCGAGAAAGCATACAAAGCAGCTATCGAATTTGCAAAGAAGGACAAGCACACATTAGTCGTTGCCACTGCTGACCACTCAACTGGCGGGTATTCAATTGGTGCTGACGGCGTCTATAACTGGTTCGGAGCTCCGATCAAGGCTGCAAAACGCACTCCGGACTTCATGGCTGCTCAAATTGCTAATGGCGCAGATGCAGAAGAAACATTGAAGAAATATATTGATTTTAAGTCTGTAGATCAGCCTGAGTTGACAGCTGAAGAAATCCAATCAGTAAAAGATGCTGTTTCAAAAAATGATGCTAGAGAAATCGACAACGCTATTGAAAAGATCTTTGACAAGCGTTCTCATACTGGCTGGACAACTGGCGGCCACACTGGTGAAGACGTACCTGTATATGCTTTCGGTCCTGGAAAAGAACGTTTCTATGGACAGATTGACAACACAGACAATGCTAAAAACATTTTTGATATTATTGCAAACGGCAAGAGAAAATAATTGATTAATTACTCCCGCAGAAACCTTGGATCTGCGGGAAGTTTTTGAAAAGGGGTTTTCGAATTGAAAAAATATCTTCAATTGATGCTGGCTGTTTCATTGCTGACAGGTTGTTCATTTGCCGAGGCAGAGTCAAATAAGGAGAGCAAACCTGCTGAAACTGTTGCGGAGAAACCAATTAAGAAGAATGCAGATGTGTATGTACCGAATCCGCAGGTTACAGATGACAGGGAACTGAAAAAAGCAGGGGATTCTCTAACTGACGATAAAGGTAAATTGACCCTTAAGGCAGTAAAAGAGGTCAATAAAACCTATAATCTCGATGGAATTGAATACACAGTCAAAGATGTTAAATTGTTGCATTTTATCCCTGATTACAGCCTGATTGATTTCTTTCATGTGTATACACATGATGAAGAATTTAATTTTGTTAAAATTGGGGTGGAAGTAAAAAATAACTCCAAGGAAAGCTATCATTTTGGTCCGGTTGCAATGGTGAATATTAATGATTCAATCCACAAGACATGGGAAGATGACATTTACCTGGAAGAACTGCATGGCAAGATTTTAGCAGGACAAAAGAAGCAGGGGAATCTTGGGTTTATAGTGGATGAGCTTGATAACCTCGAAAAGGTGGAAATCCTGTCAGGGGATCTAGTTGGTAAGGATAAAGAAAAAATTGGGGAACCTGTAAAGCTTGTTGTATCTATAAAATAGTAGGATATCTTTACTCTCTATGCCCTTTAGAGCTTTATTTGTAGCAGAGAAACGGAAAGTTAATACTATAAAAAGGAAGCCTTTAAGCATGGCTTCCTTTATTCGTTGTGAGAGTATAATTGCAAGAAAACCAGGTGCCGTCACGAATATTTTGATACGGTATAAATGTCGTTAAGCTTCAGAACGGTGATCATGCTTTACTGTTTTAATAATGAAGTGGAAAGGAGCATAAGGAACGATATCCCCGCCATGGCAATTACCCATAGCCAGGCTGATTGCATGTTTCCAGACTCAAGTGCTACATAGATGGCCGTTGGGGCGGTCTGAGTTTTTCCGGGCAGGTTTCCGGCAAACATTAGGGTTGCTCCAAATTCACCAAGCGCTCTGGCAAAGCTTAAAATAAGCCCGGTGATTAATGTTTTTGCTGAAAGGGGGAGAGTAACATATAAAAATACCTTCCACTCATTTGCTCCATCTACCCTTGCCGCTTCCTCCGCACCAGGATCAATCGACAGGAACCCTGTTTTTGCTGATTGATACATCAATGGAAAAGCTACGACAGTTGCAGCGATAACAGCTGCCCACCAGCTAAAGATAAGGGGACTGCCGAAAACATGTTCAATTAATCTACCGATCGGACTATTTATACCAAAGATGACAATCAATAGAAATCCCACTACAGTTGGAGGGAGTACTAAAGGCAATGTTAACAGCGTCTCTACAGCTGTTTTACCAAAGAAATTCCTCCTTGCCATAAACCTTGCAGCAAATATGCCAAATAAAAATACAAACACTACCGACACTGAAGCAATTTCAAGGGAAAGTTTAATCGGGCTCCAGAACTCACTGCTCATAAAAATCATTCCAATGCTGCTTTAAAGCCATATTTTTTGAAAATTTTCATTGCTTCTTGTCCTTTTAGGAAATTGAAAAAGCCGATAGACTCATTAAGAAGCTTAGTTCCTGCAACAACACCAACTGGATAAACAATAGGATCGTGAAGGTCTTTTCCATTCAAAGGAATAATCCTAACTTTATCGGAAATCAGTGCATCTGTTTTATAAACAATGCCAGCATTGACATTGCCTGTTTCAACATAGGAAAGAACCTGGCGGACGTCCTTAGTGGGAATGATTTTTTTCTCGAGATCTCCCCATAATTGCAATGAAACCAATGCTTGTTTCGCGTACATTCCGGCAGGCACAGATTCGGGAGTGCCCAGGGCGATTCTTTCAATATTATCGCTAGCTAGGGATTCTGCAGAATCGATATTCTTGTTATCTTTCTGTGTGATCAGCACAAGCTCGTTTTTGAGAAGTTTTACGCTGTGTTGTTGATCAATAAGCTGTTTGGAATGTAAGTAATCGAATTTATCCTCAGCTGCGGAAAAAAACAAGTCTACGGGGGCACCTTGGGAAATTTGCTGCTGCAGGGAACCGGATCCACCAAAATTGTAGACAATTCTAATTCCTGGATTTTGTTCCATATATAGTTGCCCGGCCTCTTCCATTACTTCTCGGAGACTTGCTGCGGCAGAGACGGTCAGTTCTGTTTTATTTGTCTCACTGTTATCTGCACAGCCTGAAATGAAGAGTGATAAGGCTGTGAAAAGAAAAATATGTAATTTCCTCAATCAAGACATCCTTTCAAAATACCTTTTTAAACATTTACAATAGATATAACTGATTATATCGAATTAAAAAGGATGCTACATACAAAAATTATCACAAGTTGGTGAAAATATCATTGATTTGAGATGCTGGGGAGTAAGGAAGATGAAAAAAAACTGCCAGATGGCAGTTTCATTAATACTATTGATTCTGTCCGGTTTTTTGATCAATTTGGCTGCAAACCTCGTCAGCGGAAAGGCCATTTGCCTCAATGACTGATCCTTGGATCGACACATCCTGCATTCCCATTACATTTGAATCGATACCAGAAACCACGCAGCAATCACAGCCCTGTACATCAGCTTCAGAGCGCAATTCAACGACGTCATGGCCTCTTTCACGCAAAGCTTCCGAAATGTTAGTAAGCGATTGTTCTACACCAACTCTTGCCATCAATAACACCTCCTCACTAATTTAAGTTGTCCGGCGCAGGTATAAAATATTCCAATCACCAGACAATAGAAGGGCATACTAATTACCAATGGGAGGTGCAGCCATGAGTAATAAAAGGAAAAAGGATCCTTCGACCATTGGGTTGAATTCATCACAGGTTGAAGGACAGGGGACTACAGTAAGTGAAACAGGGAGCAGGCAGGCTTCTTCATCACGAAAGAAGCAGAAAAAAGATTAAGTTTATATAACAAAGCAGAACCCCCCTCGGGATCTCCTGAGGGGGGGTATATTATGCGTACATTTCTGCAATTTGTTTTTGAAGCTCTTCATTTTCAAGGTATTCGTCATAAGTCATCTGCTTATCAATCAAACCTGCTGGAGTGATCTCCATAATCCTGTTCGCCACAGTTTGAACGAACTGATGGTCATGGGATGAAAAGATCATAGAACCTTTAAAATTAATCATGCCGTTATTCAAGGCAGTGATGGATTCAAGGTCCAGGTGGTTAGTAGGCTCATCCAATAGAAGGACGTTTGCTCCAGATAGCATCATTTTTGACAGCATACAGCGGACTTTTTCGCCTCCGGAAAGTACACTTGCTTTTTTCAGTACTTCTTCCCCAGAGAAAAGCATACGTCCAAGGAACCCGCGAAGGAAGCTTTCGCTGTCATCCTTTGGTGAGAATTGGCGGAGCCAGTCCACCAGGGTAAGGTCACAGCCTTCAAAGAACTCAGAGTTGTCTTTAGGGAAATATGCCTGGGATGTCGTTACACCCCATTTAAAAGTTCCGCTATCCGGTTCCATTTCACCGGTAAGGATTTTGAACAATGTCGTAATCGCGATTTCGTTTTTCCCAACAAGTGCGATTTTGTCATCTTTATTCATAATGAAACTGATATTATCCAAAACCTTTACGCCGTCAATCGTCTTGGTAATTCCGTCAACTCTTAATAAGTCATTGCCAATTTCACGTTCGGGGGTAAACCCAACGTATGGATATTTACGGGATGATGGTTTGATATCATCGAGAGATATCTTATCAAGCAGTTTTTTACGGGAAGTAGCCTGCTTGGATTTAGATGCGTTTGCACTGAAACGCGCAATGAACGCTTGCAATTCCTTGATTTTTTCTTCTTTTTTGCGGTTTGTATCCGACTGCATCTTTAATGCCAGCTGGCTTGATTCATACCAGAAATCATAGTTACCGACATAAAGCTGAATTTTACCAAAGTCAAGGTCGGCAATATGAGTACATACTTTATTCAAGAAGTGACGATCGTGGGAAACAACAATAACCGTATTCTCAAAATTGATCAAAAACTCTTCTAACCATTGAATCGCAGCGATATCAAGGTGGTTGGTAGGTTCGTCAAGCAGAAGCACATCAGGCTTACCAAATAAAGCTTGGGCAAGAAGTACTTTTACTTTTTCTCCGCCTCCAATATCAGCCATTTTTTTATCATGAAGCTCTTCGCCAATTCCAAGGCCTTTCAGAAGAATCGCTGCTTCGGATTCTGCTTCCCATCCATTAAGCTCAGCAAACTCACCTTCAAGCTCTGCTGCCTTCATGCCGTCTTCATCCGTGAAGTCTGCCTTCATGTAAATCGCATCTTTTTCCTGCATGACTTCATATAAACGGGCATGTCCCATTATGACGACTTTCAACACTTCGACATCCTCATATTCGAAGTGGTTCTGCTTCAATACTGCCATACGCTCACCAGGTGTCATTGAAACATTTCCTGTTTGCGCTTCGATTTCACCTGATAAGATTTTAAGGAAAGTGGATTTGCCTGCACCATTTGCGCCGATCAGGCCGTAGCAATTTCCCGGATTGAATTTAATATTAACATCTTCAAAAAGCTTGCGGTCACCATATCTCAAGCCGACATTTTGAACTGTAATCATTTATTTAGTAGCCTCCATTAATATATATCCCAAAGATTATAACATGTTTAAATGCTATGAGCGAATTCTTTTTATGGGTGATGGCAGGAAATAAGGTGAATGAGAACGTTTTTTTGTGGAATGGTGTTTTTATTGAGATCAAAATGGGAAAAGGCGAGAGTAGTAAGTAATCGGATGAATTGTACCTTATTATCACAGTGTCGACGTAGCGTCCATTGGGAAATTTATAATTTTTTTTGTTAGCTGATGTCAATTTTTTTGCTCGTTTTCACACATTTTTCATATTTTTCATGTAAAATAATAATAGACAAAGATGGATAAAAGGAGTTTTTGAAATGGCTAAAAAGCAGCTGGTTGATTTTGTTAACCGCCTAAAAGAATCAGGGATTAAAGTCAGCTTCACTAAGCCAAAATCAGAATTTTTCTCCCTGCAAAAAACAGAGAAACATCCCACTACAGTGAATTCACATTAAGTGATAGACAGGCTTCTCCTCATTGTGCAGACGATTAAAGTGGTCATCAGGAAAATCATAATAAGACTAATAAATAGAAAACAAAAAAGCGGTGCAATCAACCGCTTTTTTGCATGCTTATATTTCGTCCATGATTTCTTCGAACACTTCATCTTTATTGAAATCTTCCCCCATCGGGAATTTTTTTATGAATTTATTATTCTCATCAATCAAGTAAGTAAATGTACTGTGGACGTAAAACCCGTTCCCTGGGTCACGATACTGAAATTGGAATGTATCGGCAACCTGTTTGATTTTCTGTTGTTCTTCCAAAATTTCGGCGGGATCACCAGTCAAGAATATCCAATTTCCATCATTTTCAAGTCCGAAATTATCCATATACTTTCTTAAAACTTCAGGGGTATCTCGGTACGGATCAATTGTAATAGTAACAAATTGTACTTCCTTACCGTAAACTCCTTCTTTTATCAAGTCTTTACGCAGCAGGTTCATTTTTTGTGTTGTCGTTGGGCAGATATCAGGACAATGAGTATAAATGAATTCCACAAGCTTAATCGTCTCTGTTTCTTCTCCAAAAGTATAGTTTTCTTCATCCATGGTTACAAGCGTGATATCCTCCGGAATTTGTGCATTGGCATCCCGGATTAGAAAAAATGAGATTCCTGATGTAATCCCTATTAACACAATAAGTGAGCTGATAAGATAGATTTTTTTCATAACACAATCCTCCCCCTTATAAAGATATAAAAAATACGAGGAAAATCATATGGACATTGTGTGAACTATGTTTAATATAGCAACTTCGAAAAAATTATGGCATGCCCGGTGTGATGATAGGACCCTGGCTTATGAACGCATTAAAAGCTACGAACATTTTTCAAGAGATCTGGCAATCGGCACCATTGCGCACAGAAGCCGCCAGGGAAGGGGGAGCGGCAGGGAGCTGTTTCCGGAGCAGAGATGGGTATGGCTGTATCCTTACCTCCTTGGTGCTATCAGTCATTCTCGAATATTTTTATAAACCCAAAGTGTTTTCCTTTTTCAAATTCACTCAATATTACAAAATTCTATCGGACAATTTTCACAGTCGATTTGTTGTTTTAGGAAAAGTAAATCATGGATGATAATTCTTTTTCTGTGTATGGAGATGATTCCTTCATCACGTAATTCTCCGAGCATACGGCTGACGCTCTCCCTGGCAGTTCCACAATAATTTGCTAAATCCTGGTTCGTAATTGGTACATTAATATGGATGCCATCATCTTCTTCGATGCCATAACTATTGCTCAGCCTGATCAGCGTAGAATACAAGGCACCTTTTTTGCCGTGCAGGACAAGATCCCGGAATTTAGTAATGGTTTTTCGAATATGGTCATTCATCCATTTTAGGAATTGGTAAGCAAGACGGCTATTGTTGAACAACGTTTGTTCTAGGGTCTCGATATTTACCGCTGCAGCTTCACCATCTTCAACTACTCTTGCATTAAATAAATATCGAGGACCTGCTGTAAAAAGAGTTAGTTCGCCTACAATATCGTTTTTATTACATAATCTTAAATACAATTCCTTGCCTTCCGCGTTCATTTTTGAAATTTGTACCTTACCGGACAGAATAACAAACATTTCTTTTGCTTCCTGCCCTTCGCGGAATAAAAAAGAACCTTTTTTAAATTTAATGATTTTTTCTGATGCTTTTATTAATTCGCTCATCTCATATGTTAAATTATTTTGATTCTCCTGGCCGGCCACACAATCTCCACCTTTTCCGTCCGTTGTTTATCCTAATTTAAAATGAAATATAAACAAGAGGTCAATAGAGAAAATGTGAACATTACTTTAAGAATGTTGGATTTATTAAAATTTTCCTTTTAATTGGATAAATGAGGTTGACTAAATGGGTGTAGAGAAAGTAATCTATTGTAGAAGATAATTTTTTATTTAAGGAGTATGTTTTATGTTAGGTGTCGTTCTTAACTAAACCGTTAATTTCATACGGTCAATCTGGACTTTTTTTAGGCCTATAATAGGTTTATTTAACTGTGTGCTGGATTGAATGTTAAGAACAATGAACATAGTAAAGCATGCTTGATATCCGTGAGCAGAAGCTGTGTACTTGTACACAGCTTTTTCTTTTGGAAGGGAATGCCTGCAGCCATGACTGCAAGGCATTTGTAGAAGCCGCTGTGGACTTTGTTCCATTGCGGCTTTTTTAATTTATAAAAAATTTAAGTTATTTGTACCACGATTAGTGTCCAGCTCCAGCGCGTAGCCCCTCGAGTCGTTTCGGTCCGCTCAGGTGAAGTCAAAAAACGGCTTTATTGATCGGCCTCCAACGCTTGTCGGGGCTGGACAAGGCGCTTGCGCTTTTCGGAAATTTAAGGAGGAGTAAAATTTGAACGAACAAACGTTTACCGTTCTTGGTTACGACAAAATTAAGGAAGAGATCGCCGGCTTTGCTTTGACTGAATCAGGGCGAATAAAAGCAAGGGAAATGCAGCCTTCCATCAATATGCAACAAATTACATCATGGCAGGAGGAAGTCTCTGAAGCAATTGAAATTCTCAAGATTAGTTCCAGTGTTCCAATCCACGGTCTTGAAGGGATGGAAACGGTTCTTAAAGGCTTTAACAAGGGAATACCGCTACGGACAGAACAACTGGTGCTGCTGCTGTCATTCCTGGAAACCTGCAATAAGATACGACGTTTTATGAAAGATAAGGAGTATTGCGCTCCTAGAGTTTCTGCGTATGTATATGCGATTGAAGAACTTCCCGATCTTGCTGCTGAGATACAAAGATGTATTCGAAATGGCCAAATTGATGATTACGCATCAAGGGACCTGTTGAAGGTACGGAAACAAATTGGAATCCAGGAAGAACGTTTAAAGGAGAGGCTTAACCAGCTCCTGAAATCTGCAAAAATAAAACCATTTCTTCAAGAGGCTGTCATTAGCCAGAGAAACGGCAGGTATGTGGTTCCAGTGAAGAAGGAATATCGCGGCAAGGTAAGAGGTTCAGTGCTTGATACATCCGCATCTGGTTCCACTCTTTTTGTTGAACCCGAAGAAATTGGCTCGTTTCAGGATCAGATGGAATGGCTTTATTTAGAAGAACAAGCTGAAGTGGAAAAAGTGCTGTTCGCCTTGACTGGTCTGGCTGAGGGGAAAGAGAAGGAGATTCGGATTGCTATTGAGACTATGGTCCATTATGACTATCTGTTTTCAAAAGCAAAATACTGCCGGTCTATTGATGCAAAAAGAGTAGCGATCCATGACGATCCAATCATTCTATTTAACGAAGCACGACATCCGCTTCTTGGCGAAAAAGCAGTTCCGTTAACGATTGAAATTGGAACAGACTATCATGCTCTTGTCATTACAGGACCGAATACAGGCGGGAAAACAGTGTCCATCAAGACAGCAGGACTGCTGTCGTTAATGGCACAAAGCGGATTGCTTCTGCCGGTTCAAGAGGGGAGCACTGCCGGTATTTTTCATAAAGTGCTTGTCGATATAGGAGATGGTCAAAGCATCGAACAGAATCTGAGTACTTTCAGTTCCAGAATTGTCAATATCATAGAAATATTGAAGGAAACCAATGACAAGACGCTTGTCCTTCTTGATGAATTAGGCTCAGGAACTGACCCGGGAGAAGGGATGGGCCTAGCTACAGCTATCCTTGAGAATCTGAACAATAAAGGGGCGACCATATTCGCAACAACTCATTACAGCGAGATCAAAGATTTTGCTGACAATCATGAGGATTTCATGAATGGTTCAATGGAATTTGACCTTGAGACACTTAAGCCTACTTACCGCCTGCGTATCGGAAAAGGCGGGGACAGCCAGGCTTTTGCCATTGCACTGAAGCTTGGTATCCATCCGAAGCTGATCGAACGGGCGCATACGATAACCTACAAATCTGAGAAGGATTATACAGCGTTATTTACAAATGACCCTGCGGCGTTGAAAGCAAGAGAGCAGCAAATCATTGCAAACAGGCACAAGAGAAAGAAGTCTTCAGCAATTTCGAAGAAACAGGTAACGCGATTTGAAATGGGGGATAGTGTACATGTCTTAAGTATAGGAGAGCTGGGAGTGATCTTTAAAGGGCCAGACAGACAGGGGAATTATCTCGTCCAGGTCAGGGACGGTAAAATCGAGGTAAATTATAAACGACTGAAGCTGAATCTGCCTGCATCAGAGCTTTATCCTGAAGATTATGATTTCAGTATTATCTTCGAATCCAAGGAGCACCGAAAGCTGCTGAACCAGATGAGTAAAAAACATATTGAAGAAAGTGTTAAACGTGATGATTTTTGACAAAATTTAATCATTCTATTTACTTGCAAGGAGAGCCTTTCTTATAAAGGGCTCTTCTTTTTCGGTATGGCAACGTTCTTCTGAACTTCTAAGGGGTTTCCCCTATTCATCTTTATGATAAAAAGCGCAATGTTGATGATAGCAGTTCGATAAAAAAAGTAACGTCGTAGAAGATAACATCCCAATCAGTGTGTGGACAAAATGCATTAAAACGAATGAAAAGAAATTAAAAAATCCGCGGAGCTATCCGTGGATTTTTGCTATCTCTGTATTCGCCGCAGTGGATAGTTCTATTTAAAGAAGCCACGATTTATGGGCATCGGGCTCTGTTCGTCCAAGCTTTCCGAGCTGGCAGGCATTTTAATACGTATTTTTTAAAAGTTGAATACTATAAAGATACGAAAAGAGCCTATGCTAAAGCTGTTCCTGTCATCCTTTAAAGGAATTCAAGATCCATTCTCCGACAACTCCACCTAAATAAACCCCCACAATCCCCAGGACACCCGCTAGAACTGGAGGTGCTGGAAGAGGAAGTTTCAGAAATTTAAAAAGGACTCCTACTGCTAAACCAGCAACTAAGCTTAAGATGATTTCTTTCATGTTTTCACCGCCTTTTATGGCAAGATGGTTAATGAATTTTTCAGTGAGCAGACGTCTGATCACTCAATAGCAACATTATTTTAACATGACATACGATAATTGAAAACGCTTTATTTATTCTTTTATCATGCATAAAACGAAATGATCTATTCTTATATTGAAATAGTGGTAAAATATAACTCTATAATTGTCAGTACGGAGGATGCAAATGGACAAGCACGTTAAGCGCAACATCTTTACTTTGCAAGGTTTTTATCTTTTTGTGTTTTTTGGCATAGGGAGTTTATTTCCTTTATTAAGTGTTTACTTAAGCGAAGTTGAAAATTTAAATGGATATCAGATTGGCATTATCCTGTCTATTGGACCAGTTATTATGATTTTCTTCCAGCCGTTTTGGGGAATGCTTGCCGACATGAAAAATTTCCATAATCGGCTGCTCACTTTAACTACTTTGATAACAGGTATAGCCGCTTTAGGTTATATTTTCTTTGAAGGATTTTTTTCGTTCATAATTGTAGCGACGATACTCGCGGTTTTTCAAAGCGCAATCATTCCTTTATCAGATAGTATTTCTTTAAAATACACAAGCAAGGCTGGAGTCAATTATGGCAATGTCCGTTTATTTGGATCCCTGGGATTTGGGTTGGCTGTATTTGTGATGGGAAGATTGTCCGAGTGGAACCCGCAAGTGATATTCTACACTTTTTTCCTGACATTGTTGGTTTCCGCAGCTTTTTCGGTGAAAATGCCAAAAGAATCTTCGGGACGTCCGAGCGGGCTTTTCTCAGGGATGAAGGATTTAATGCGGATGAAGAAGTTTCTTGTTTTCCTTGGGGTTACATTCATGGTTTTTGGACCTAACCTGGCCAATAACTTTTACTTCAGTTTGTTTGTGGAGGACCGAGGTGGCACATATACAGGTATAGGTATCGCATTCCTTATCGCAGTGTTATCCGAGATTCCATTTATGAGGGTTGCCGGAAGCTGGATTCGTAAAATAGGACTGCTTCAGGTTGCTTTTATTGCAGCTCTTGTCTCATTGGTTAGATGGATTTTTTATTTTACGGAGCCTGCTTTATCACTTGTATACGCCTCAGCTGTAATTCAGGGTTTTTCACTAGGATTGTTTATTCCAGCAGGCTTGCAGTATATTCGGGATATAACGCCATTGCATATTACAGCAACGGCAGTGACGATTTATTCCGCAGTTGGCAACGGATTGGGCAATTGGTTTTTCACATTCTTCGGCGGGATCATTTTTGAAGAATTCAGTATTTATGGGGTGTACATATTTTTTGCTGCACTCACTTTAATTGGTGTATTGCTGACAGTCTGGTTGTTGCAGGATGATAAAAAAACGTCTTTTAGAACAGGTTATTAGTGAAGATAAAGAGCACTTACTATAATTTGCAGATGATTAAACCCTTCTTACTTGAAGGGTTTTTGTTTTCAATACTATTGAAAACAGAAGTATGGTTTTCGTACTTATATCAAAAAATAATTTAAGTACGAAAGGAGGGACTTCATGAAAGAGAATAAAGGCAAAAATCTTGAACTTGCAGGGCGTATGTATGATACATCGGATTATCAAAAAAATGATGAACTCTCAAATGGGCTTGCAATGACACATGAACAAGCTAGCGACAGTTATGCAGAAGGGGAAATCGGCGGAAAAGTTGAGCGCTCGTCCGGAGCTGAAGATGAATTCAATAACCGAGGACATCAGTAAGCAGGAAATGAGGGATATAAGTGTCGCAAAAAGGTGAATTCCAATCGAATGGTGATCAATACAAAATGCCAAATGCGTTAAAGCAAAAGAAAGATTTTGTCTATCGAGTAGGATATACTTCAAGTACTGGTAATCAGACAAATAACGAAGAGGAACCGGTAAAGAGATCGGATCTTTAAAATGCATAGGCCCTTCTAAAGAAGGGCCTGAGCTTATCTAGGCCGTGCTACGATGCCGTTATGGACTTTGATATAACCATGTCTTAAAATGTCCAAACCATTTTCGTATAAATAAAGGCCCATCTGCTCGACTGTCATCAGTTCCCTGTATGTATGGTTCATGACATCGGCCATTATTTCATAATACAGTTTGGATTTTAACTGAGCCCTGGGTGTTGTCATTATGATATATCCACCTGGTTTTAGGAACCTCGAATGCCAATCAACGACTTCGCTTTTTAAAGAATCCGGGAAGTGCTCTAGTAATCCGACGCTAAGGACGATATCAAATTCCCGCCCAAAAGGGAGCTTGCGAATATCTTCAACCATGTATTCAGTCTCAAAATCACTTTTATGGTAGACTTTGTTGCCTCCTGTTGACGGATTGACTCCCAGAAATGGATAAGTGTCAGGGAAATCCGCAAACCTTGTATCCTTGCAGAAAGGATCGTAATCCACAAAGACTATGTCACCGCCTGGATACATTGAACTTAATTGCATTGCTTCATAGCCCTCAGCTGCTCCAAGAAAAAGGATTCTTGGCTTGATTAAATCAAGACCTTCGAACAAAGCACGTTTGCCCCTCGGGTCCCAAATGCCGTCCTCAATCCTGTGAGCGTAGTTCCATAGGTGTATCCTAATCATTTCACCTAACGCAGACTTTGTTTCTGTGAGCTTGAAATTCTTAAGGCTCTTCATGAAATTTTGTTTAGATTTGTCCATTTCAGCAGGAACATCCTTGACGAACCATTCGTGGAACGATTTGTTGAACATCTGCCAGGAAATGTTCGCCGGAAGACTTTGATGATTGACTTCTTCCCAGTCCTTCTTTTCCTGCGCAAAGGAAGTTACCTCGTATGGTCTTCCTACATCTTTCCAGCTTAGCTGGCTCCAATCATTCACAGTATTCAATTTTACAAACTTATTGTATTCCTTTTCTGAATAATTTCTGAGGTCCATTCTGTAAGAAGGTTGCAATCGGGTTTCATTAGGTTCCAAGGCAGGTTCCATTTCTAATTGAAGCAATTTGATTCACCCCACACATTTTTATTGGTTAATTAAATTCGTTTAATGATAAGAAAACCCTTTAATTTTCTAAAAATTCCAAAAAGAAAAGCACACCCCTGGATGGATGTGCTTGTAGAGAAAGAGGATTTGCCAATTTAAAGCTTTCCACGTCGTATCACTTTGTTGGGGGTAAGGATGCCTTTCTTTAGATGGACAAATCCTCCTTCAAGTGCAGAGCCAATGACGAGCTTAGAAGATGCTGATAAAACTTTCATCTTCATCCCTCCTTATAGAAATTGGCTTGCATTTCTATTTTTACCCCTTTAAATACTGTTAAAACCTTGGATAGGAAGGGGGTGACTAAGAGTTATATGGGTCCATCGCTTCAAAATAAGCTTGTTCTGCTGCATCTTGTGTAGCAAATAGAGCATCATCGTCTTCAATTACATGTAAGGTTTCGTTCAGGAACAAGGCAAATTCATTAGGATCTTTTGGATGCGGAACTATTTCACCAGCTCTTATGTTTGAAACAGAAGGTACATGAGGGTTCCGGTATATAACGAACACTTCATCACCAAATTTTAAATTTTTCGGATCGATTAAATCCAAGTGGAATACCTCTTTTCGTTAAGTTTCTATCATCAGCTGTTTACGCTTGGATGTAGTTATAGGAGACACCCTCCCATCATAAATTTTCATTCTGCTGTTTTATTTCATCCCCTGTAAGAATAATATTTCCTGCTTCGAAATCTCTGTGCTCATCAACTGATCCTCCTGGCACATATCGTTGATTTGGTGTGTAAGTTGATTTGAGTAAATCCTTGTCCCTTTTTAAATCATCTTTATCTTTATTAATGTCCATAGTCTCACCCCCTGATAAGAGTAGTTTTTGTATTGAGATATAGGATATACGGGTAATTTAACCCGTGTCATAAATATTGGAAAAGACATTAATTTGTCACAAATGTAAGGGTTTACATGTGGATAAGGTGGTATAATAAAAGTGTAGAAAGAAAGTCATTAACATCTTAGGAGGCTCAACCAATTGTGTTCGTTCCGTAGTGAACGAAAAAAGGTTTATTCCTAAAGTGTTGTTACCTTCTCTTCACAAAATCAGTATCACCAGCCGCAGGGATTTTGAATCTGAACACAAGTTAAACCAGAATGATGTTGTCCTCCCAAATGGTTCATTTCAAAAGGGAAGAAGCGATAGTCCAGCCTATTCTTTACTGGTACGCTGGAAAGAAGCTTTTAACCAACAGAGTATCAATCGATACTTGGAAAGGTACCAGCTTCAAAGGAATTCAACAACATTCAGGTGAAACAGTCATTAGGAGAACATATCCTTGAAGGCAGCTTGCCATCCAACTGGATTGGTAAGTCGGGATGCATGATAAAAATGAAGTAAAGTGCTAAACGATTACTAAAGGGAATAATGAGTCTCTCGGTGATTATACCGAAAAATGTGTTTGTAAAGGGTCGTCATAAAAAAGGTAAACCTTTTTATGTAAGACACTTTAATGCGGAACAAACACACATCGGCTATAGTAAGAGGATCATACAACTCAATAGTTCCAAAATGTTTTGGGCTGATGCTGGTTGGGTCTCCTAAGATGTTAAAAAAGAAGCTCGCAAATGAGCTTCTTTTTCTATGTAAGTTTTTTTTCTTTATTAGATAAAAAGGCACCTTTAAAAGGTGCCTTTTCACATTATTCCTCTTTTTTCGATAAACAGCGATCGCATTCCATCAAATAGGACTCTGCTTGTTCATGCATCCCTTCACCACATTCAGGGCACACCTTCTTTGGTAAGTTACGAAAAAATTCAACCGGACTCATCATGATAAAACTCCTCCTTTTATAGTACAATTTATATTTTACTTAACCTGTTATAGTACAGTATAAACATAAATAGAAAATTTGTGTAGCCTTTTTTTGAAAAAATTAAAAAATAGGTTTTTGTTCATATGATCTATTTGGGGTATTAGTCAATAAGTAGTGAGGGTATATGTGATTCAGAGATTATGAGTTCGTGAGGCTGTTTGTAGAAAAGTCAACCACAAAGGTGAATCGGATTCCCATAAATTTCAATTGTCAATAGATAAAAGTGACAAAGTTATTACATTATATTTAATAAACCCTTTTATTCTTTTCCGTTTTAACATACAATCGAAATGAAACTTTAAATGGGGAATGATGCCTAAATGGATAATCCGGAATTATCCTTCAATCCAATTTTACTCATAGTAGCTATTTTATTGACAGTCATGTCATCTTATACAGCACTTGATTTATTCAGTCTTATAAAAACTTCTGATCGGAATAAGCGATTCCTGTTTTTGGGCGGGGCATTTTCACTTGGAATAGGGATTTGGGTTATGAATTTCTTTGGAATGCTCGCAATGAATCTCAATGGCACTGTGTCTTATCGAATTCCAATAACTATTTTATCAATTATTTTGGTTATTTCTTTTACGGCAATGGCGTTCTATGCAATGACTGGCAAGTCGGTGAAAAAAATCAATATGCTTGCTGGAAGTTTATTCATGATGCTTGCAATTCTAGTTGTCCATATCCTGGGAATGTACTCAATGAAGTTCGATTTTAGTTATCAGCCTTTCATTTTACTGATTGCACTTGCTCTTGTATTCGGGTCATTTTACTTTTCTTTTTGGATGCTTTTCTTTACGAAAAGTTTTACTCAAGGAAACCATGGCTGGATTAAGCCGCTAAGCGCTCTTTTCGTGACTGCTGCAATTGTTGAAGGTCATTTTCTTTTAACAAGAGCATCTTCAATCAGCATGAGCAACGGTTTTGTCCAGCAGACCGAGATTCCAGAGTCTTTGATCGGTTATCTTATTGTTTTTATCTCGGTACTTATCCTTGCTGGTTTGATTGGTTCAAGTGCGTTGATCAGCAAAAGGCTGGCAGTTACAGATACGAATTTGAAAGATATTACGGATGCACTTAATACATCAGCCATTGTGGCGATTACGGATCCTAAAGGGAATATCACATATGTAAATGAAAAATTTATAGAGATTTCCGGATATAGTGAAGCTGAACTGTTAGGTCAAAATCACTCGATATTGAATTCAGACCTTCATAAAAAGGAATTTTTCAAAGATATGTGGAAAACGATTGGTTCTGGAGAGGTTTGGAAGGGGGAAATCCGGAATAAGAAGAAAGATGGTTCTTATTATTGGGTTGATACCACGATTGTTCCATTCCTGAATAGTAAAGGCAGGCCATATCAATATGTTTCGATCCGTTCTGATATAACTCAAAGAAAGCAGGCGGAGGCAAGCCTAGAGGAAACATTGAAAGAGATTAGTGATATTAATTTTGCCCTTGACCAATCTTCCATCGTGGCTTTTACTGACGAGAAGGGGATCATCAAAAGTGTTAATGATAAATTCTGTGAAATCTCTAAATACAGCAGGGAAGAATTAATCGGTAACGACCACAACATTTTGAATTCCGGATTGCATTCCAAGGAATTCTTTAAAAATCTTTGGAAAACCATTGGGTCTGGCCAGGTTTGGAAAGGGGATATCCGAAACAGGGCGAAGGATGGTTCTTTTTACTGGGTGGCTACTACCATCGTTCCTTTTTTGAACGAAAATGGTAAGCCATATCAGTACCTTGCCATACGTAACGATATCACAGAGAAGAAAAAATCCGAGGAAATGCTGCACCGCCAGGATAAGCTTGCTGCCGTTGGCCAGCTCGCTGCTGGTGTTGCCCATGAAATCAGAAATCCACTCACATCAATGAAAGGATATGCTGAATTCCTGCAGCTTGACGAAACAGAACCACAACGTCAGGAGTTTATCGAAATCATTCTTGACGAAATTGACCGTGTCAATAATATTGTTGAAGAGTTCATGGTTCTTGCCAAACCAAAGGCTGTTGAGCTTGAGGAACAGAATATCATTCCGATCGTCCAAAATGTAGTTTCAATGTTGAAATTTGAAGCTAGAAAAAGGAATGTCAAACTGGATTTCGATGCTACAGAGGAAATCATCCAGATTGAATGTGATGAGAACCGTCTGAAGCAAGTATTCTTGAATTTTATTAAAAACGGAATTGAAGCAATGCCTGATGGTGGGGATTTAAAAGTGAGAACAGAAATACAGGATGACAATGTCGTCATTTCCATCAAGGATACAGGTGTAGGAATTCCTCCGGAAACTCTAGAAAAAATTGGTGAACCTTTTTATACGACCAAGAAAAATGGAAATGGACTCGGCCTGATGGTCAGCTTCAAGATTATTGAAAGTCACAATGGCAAGGTTTATATTGAAAGCGAGCAGAACAAAGGTACAACATTCAAAATTATGCTCCCAGCAAAAACAGCATAATAGAAAGTCTGGAATGAGGCAGGAGTTGATCCTGCCTTATTTTTTTTTGAACTCCAGCAACCACTCCAGACTTTCAAAATCAGAATTTGTTGAAAAAATGTTGGAAATATGTCAAAAAATACTTTTGGTTTCTCTACATCGCTTTGAAGATTTAGACTACTATGGAAGTAAAGGTAGTACTTATGTAAAATTGCCGGAGGGGGAAGCTATGTCAACGATTAGCCATGTAAAGACGGTCTGTGGTTATTGTGGTACAGGTTGCGGTTTGATATTAGAAGTAGAAGATAATAAGATTGTGAAAATCAGGGGAGATAAAGAAGCACCTGTAAATAAAGGGCAAACATGTGTAAAAGGTGCTTTTGCCTATCAATATGTCCATGCGCCGAAAAGATTGAATACACCTATGATCAGGAAAGCAGGAGAGCTGGTAAAGGCTACATGGGAGGAAGCATATGGTTTCATCGCAAGCCGATTGTCTGATTTAAAAAATGACTTTGGTCCAGAATCGGTTTCAATGTTCGCATGTGCCCGCACAACCAATGAATCAAACTATATAACCCAGAAATTTATGAGGACTGCTATAGGTAGCAATAATATTGATGGCTGTAACCGAACCTGACACGCTCCTAGTGTCGCCGGTCTGGCGACTGTTTTTGGAAGCGGTTTCCCAACGAATACAGTAGAAGATATAGATGAGGCAGAAGTACTTTTATTAATGGGCTCCAATACAACAGAAGCCCATCCGATCATTGGAAATAGAATGAAAAAAGCTGCTAAGGGTGGTCTTAAGATAATCGTCATTGACCCTAGAAGAATTGATATGGTCAAGTCTGCTCATAAACATCTGCAAATTAACGTCGGTACAGATATTGCGCTGATCAACGCAATGATCAGGGTTATTATTACAGAAAAACTGTATGATGAAGGATTCATTGGCAGGCACACTGAAGATTTTGATGTGTTGCTGTCGAAGGTTGAACGCTACACACCCGAATATTCAGCTGAAATCACAGGCTTGGCGGCAGAAGATATTATAGAGGTTGCTCGCCTGTATGCAAATTCCAACAAAGCTATGATCGCCTACACACTCGGTATTACAGAGCATCACTGTGGAGTAAACAATGTGTTCGATATCGCAAACCTTGCATTGCTGAGTGGTCAGATTGGAAAGCGTGGCTCCGGAATCATGCCTTTAAGGGGCCAGAATAATGTCCAGGGTGCTGGGGATATGGGCTGTTTGCCGAACCAGCTTACCGGTGCTGTAAGCTTATTGGACGACGAGTACCGAGCACGCTTCGAAAAAAAATGGAATATAGAAATCAGCAAAAAAGTCGGTGACACCCAGACGAGGACCTTTGATAAAATCGAAACTGGTGAAATCAAAGCATTATATTGCATAGGGGAGAATCCGCTAGTTGCAGATGTCCATATGAACCATACCAGAAGCTTATTAGAAAAACTAGATTTACTAATTGTCCAGGATATTTTTATGACGGAGACAGCTGAGATGGCTGATGTTGTGCTGCCGGCTAAGTCATGGGGCGAAGTTGACGGGACATACACGAATACAGACAGGAGAGTACAGCGTGTACGTACTGCGGTCAGTGCACATCCAGGAGTGAAAGAAGATTGGGAGATATTATGTGAACTCTCTGCGAGGATGGGCTATCCGATGGTTTATAGTTCAAGCGAAGAGATTTGGAATGAAGTGAGAGAACTTGTCTGGGAGATGTATGGCGGCATATCATATGCACGTCTTGAAAAAGAATATGGAATCCACTACCCATGTCCAGACGAAGCTCATCCTGGCACGAAAGTGCTTCACGAAAGGTTCCATGATGAAAAAGAAAACGAAAAGCGCTCCAGTTTCGTACCAGTTGAATTCACACCACCGCTTGAACAGTCGGATGAACATTTTCCTTTCACCCTGACGACTGGCCGGAGGTATGAGTCGTACAATACTCATACACAGACGCGGCACTATGCAGCAGGAGTGAAAATTAAACAAACAGAGGAGACCGTGGATATTCATCCCGAAGATGCACTGCGCCTTCAAATTAATGATGGAGATCTCGTAAGGGTGAGTTCACGGCGAGGGACTCTTGAAGTAAAAGCAAAAATAACAGAACAGGTAGTTCCAGGCCTCGTTTTCATGAGTTTCCATTGGTCCGAGGTTCCAACTAATGTCCTTACCCTGAATGAATATGACCCTATTTCTGGTACAGCAGAATTTAAAGCATGTGCAGTTAAAATCGAAACAATCGCATAATAAGCTAAAAAGCTAAGATCTCCTGCGTGGGATTTTAGCTTTTTTATTTTGGTTAATCGTATAAGGCTATGTTCTTAAAATCATCTCTATTCTTATTTTTCACTGAACTAAAGTTTAATGTCATGTAAAGCATTTATTTTATTAAAACAGAAATCAGTTTATTGAAGAAAGATATGGTTCTACAAGAAAAATATAGAATAATTTTCAAATCACCTAGAAATTATTCCTACGAAAGTATTATATAAACAGAATATTCTGTAAATATGACATGTTCTCGTTATAATTCTGTTATTCTCGTAATCCAATTTAAATGTGCTTGTTCTTTTTGTACCGAAATTCTATGTTACGATAATTCACGTGATAAAAATTAGCCGATGGGAGGCAAACAAATGAAAAAGTCATTATTATCTTTGGTTGCAGCAGCGGCAATTTCTGGAGCTGCCGGTACACAAGCACAGGCAGAAGAAATCGTCGTACATAAGGGGGATACACTTTGGGGTATTTCTAAGGAATACGGCGTAACAGTAGATTCACTAAAAAAATGGAATAACTTAACGAGTGATGTAATTCATCCGAATGATTTACTAGAAGTATCTCCTATTAAATATGCCCAAGTTAGAAAAGGTGATACACTTTGGAGTATTGCCAAGGCTTATGACGTAACAGTGAATGATCTTAAAGATTGGAATAAATTATCTTCTGACCTTATTCATCCAGGAATGAGACTCGCTGTATATACAAATATGCCAGCTGATATGAAGGTCGAGAACACGAAGTCTGCCGAGCCGGCTGCAACTCCGGTAGCAACGCCCGCAGCAGCACCTGCAAATCAGGTAACTGCACAACCAGCTGCAACAAAGCCAGCAGCTGCTACAAACCAGATTACCGTTGAAGCGACAGCTTATACAGCAAATTGCACAGGATGCTCTGGAATCACAAAGACAGGTGTAAACCTGAAAGCAAACCCAAATGCAAAAGTAATTGCTGTTGATCCAACTGTTATTCCTCTTGGATCTAAAGTATATGTTGAAGGCTATGGCTATGCCACTGCCGAAGATATTGGCGGAGCCATTAAAGGAAACCGCATTGATGTCTTTATCCCTACTCAAAGCGGTGCCCTTCAATGGGGAAGAAAGCAAGTTAAAGTTACCATTTTGGACTAAAATATAATTTAGAAAAGCGTTGGCATTTGCCAATGCTTTTTTATTTTTCCTGTTTTGTTTTTGTCTTAAACGTTTTTCCTTTGATAATTTTCTTTTGAGTGATATTGGGCATGATAAGACTTAAGAAAAACTGTGTGAATTTGGAGGTCTGTTCTTCGACTTTTTCAAGGATCGCGTTAGCTTTTGTCGATAAAGAGGTCTTGATTTCGCCAAGTTGATCGGAAATTGTTTCACCAACGGCATCCTGTTTTCCGAGTCGTTCCATAATTGTTTCATGGAAGATACCTTGCAAATCCGCATGTTTTGCTAGCATATCCTGCAGTTCTTCCTGCTTTTGAGCCTGTATAACCAGAGCTTTAGTGACATCTTCGTATTCGAGAAGCTTTCGGTTCAAGTCCTGAATCATTGATTGCTGATGGGCAAGCTGATTTAAAACCGCCTCGCTGGTCAGCTCCCGATTCAAAAGAGCCTTAGAAAATTGTTCGTGCATTTCTTCGAGTTTAATCAGTTTATCATCGATTTCAGTTGTGGATTCTTTCTGTTCAGAGATGTTTTCCATGACCCTTTCTGAAAAATTCTCCTGCTTCGCCAAAAATGAAACCATCTCTT
Source organism: Mesobacillus boroniphilus (assembly GCF_018424685.1). Taxonomy (NCBI): domain Bacteria; kingdom Bacillati; phylum Bacillota; class Bacilli; order Caryophanales; family Bacillaceae; genus Mesobacillus; species Mesobacillus boroniphilus. The sequence continues at coordinate 1,639,292 of NZ_QTKX01000001.1, read as the reverse complement.
GAAATTGAGTATATTGTTCTTGCCTGTTATGCTCCAGGGTACGATCGAATTTTGTTACACTACTTGTCAATTCACCATTGAGCTTTTGCTGCTCATTAAGGATTTCTTGTAAATAATTGAGTCGGAATTCCTCCTGGTTGCTCTGTTCAGCTATATCATCGTTATTGCTAAAAATCTGTGGTGAAACAAATCCGTTTACAAATAAAGGCATAGGCATCACTCCTGATTGTAAGTTGTCATATATACTATGACTTCTGTTGCAATAATGGTACTTGCGGGAAAGATAACACTTATTACCTTTTATTAAATCGGGAAGATTGCAGCAAGCTAATGAAAACTGCACTAAAGAAAGGAGCAGCTGATATGCTAACAAAAGGGCAGCTGTCGGCATTCAAGGCAGAGCTTCTCAAAAATAAAAAAAACTTGGAGTCCCACCTGGACGCGAATGACCATTTTGATTTAACAAGTGGACATGCTCACGAGTCAACTGGCGAGCTTTCGAGCTATGATAACCATCCAGGGGATGAAGGAACTGAGTTATATGAAAGGGAGAAAGATATTGCACTGAACGATCATGTAGAATATCAAATCCAGAGTATAGATAAAGCCATTCAGGCCATTGAAAAAGGAACATATGGAAAGTGCGAGGTTTGCGAGCGTGAAATTCCATATGAGCGTCTTCAGGCTGTACCAGAAACGACATTTTGTATTGAACATACGCCAGAACGGACTGTTTCCCATAACCGACCTATAGAAGAAGGGGTGCTCATGCCGCCTTTTGGAAAATTTGATTTGGACAACAAGGATGAAAATGTCGCCTATGACGCAGAAGATTCCTGGCAAGAGGTTTCTAGCTGGGGAACGTCAGAAACTCCATCTGATTTTATGACGCCCAAGGATCACTATAACGACACTTATATTGAGTCAGAAGAAAATGTAGGCTATGTTGAGGATTTTGAGAATTTTGTTGGAAACGATATTACCGGCAAGGAAGTTACCGTTTACCCAAATAAGCAACATGAGAAATACGAAAACGAGCTGGATGAAGAGGGAATTATGACAACCTTTGGCGACCTTCCTGCTTACGAACATGACCCATATGTAGATGACGATAAGTAGATTTGTGAAAAAGACCAGCGATGGTCTTTTTTGTCTTTTAGGAAATTATAAAATCTATTTAGTTGTGGATAACTACATGTAGTTTACTTAATCTAGCTCTAGCGTCTAGCCCCTCTAGTTGCTTGTCTAGCTGCGGGCTCCAAACTCCTCGAGACGCTTGTCTAGTGTCGCCTCCTAGAAACTTCGAAACTTCAACTCCGCGGGAGAAGCAAAAAGCGCTTCTTTGTCGGAGTCTCCAGTTTCTGCGTTTCTGGTCAGTCGGCTATACTTTTCGATTTCGGTCCGCCCAATGAAGTCGAAGAACGACGTCACCGGCCGGCCCTCCGTGGCACACGATGTGCTAGCCCCGCCAGCCACAGGACAAGGAAGGCTTCGAAGCGATTCATCGCACGACCGAAAGCGGTAGCTTTTGGGAGGACGTGGCGCTAAAAGGCGGGCAGCGCTTGTCGGGGCTGGCGCTTTTTTTCTTTGCATTATATATAGGATTTTTTGTCATGATTAAAACCTCACATGACGGGGAAAAGACAAGCATACTTAAATGTCAATGAGAGGTGAGTCATAATTGAAAGAGAAGCTTAAGTACTATGCAAAAAGCCTGCTAGGGGAGCTGAAAAAAGACCGGGCAACGGGATTGGCTGCTCAACAGGCGTATTATTATATGCTTTCGTTGTTTCCATTGCTGATTCTGTTGATAGCAATTGTCCCATACTTAAATATCGATCCGCAGAAGGCGATAAATGTTGTAAATAAATTATTGCCCTCACAATCAGCTGAATTATTAAGGGATAATGTTGTCAAATTGGTAAGTGAACGAAACGGCGGACTACTAACCTTTGGTATCATAGGTACGATATGGTCAGCGTCGAGTGGCATGAACGCTTTTATTAGAGCGATGAATATTGCGTTTGATGTAAAGGAAACGAGATCTTTCATTAAGGCAAGACTTGTATCTATTATGCTGACATTCGGGCTGATCTTGGCATTTGTTGTGGCACTCCTCTTGCCAGTATTCGGAAGAGTCATATTGGATACAGTCCAATCAATCATCCAAATTCCAGAGCCATTTGATATTGTTTTCAACATTGTAAGATGGGTTGTAGCGATTGTTGTTATGGCAGCAGTTTTGGCAGGTTTATATCGAGTAGCTCCAAATAAACATTATCCATTCAAGCACGTAATACCAGGTGCGGTTTTCGCGACAGTAGTCTGGCAGCTGATTTCCCTGGGATTTTCTTTTTACGTTAGCAATTTCGGAAACTATTCAGCTACCTATGGAAGCATCGGTGGTGTCATCGTCTTGATGCTCTGGTTGTTCCTGACCGGACTTGCCCTTGTTCTTGGAGGAGAAATCAATGCAATATACCACAAGGATAAGATGGGTGAAGAGCCCGTCGAAGAGCATGCAGCTTCAGTAAATAGTTAAAAACAGCAGATTTACTGCTGTTTTTTTGTTTATTTTTATAGATTTTTTTTTGAGAGTGGAAGGGGCTATCCCTTCCAATGTTCAATAAAGCAATTCATATACTTCATTTAATTGCTGTGCTCTTGTTTCGTCTAATTCATTTTTTGCGTATTCAATCGCGTCAGGGAGAATTTTATTCAAAAATTCTATTTCTTCAGCGGTTAGGTCCCTGACAAAGTCCCCCTCAGTTGGATAATCACCTTGTTCTAAGCGATCATAGATCTTCTTGCTAAGAGGATAGGTTTCCGTGTAATTGGAAATGATTTCGCGTAGGTAAGCCTGTGTTTTTTCCATTGTCTACTCCTCGAAATATTCTTTGAATTGTTCAGAATCAGTAATTTGATCATTTTTGAAATAAGGATTATCATCGGTTGCATCACTCGGATCCAAATTTGTTTTAATGACCAGCTGGGGTCCATTAGCCGGTTCAGCGATAACTCGGTCTGTCATTTCCTTGAAATCAGGAAGGTTTTTATTTCCTGGCTGTTTAGGCTCCATTTTTCAACACCTCCATTTTATAACTTGCATTATTGAAGGGTAATTTATGTACAAAGCAAATTATAGGAAAGCTTCCATAAGTGTTTTCTCTGACGACTTGGAGGGAAACATAAAATGTACTTAATTGGAATGGGGTGGCGAATTTATGAAAGCAGTTACTTATCAAGGTTCTAAAGACGTACAAGTAAAAAATGTAGAAGCACCAAAAATAGAACATGAACAGGATATGATCATAAAAATCACCTCTACGGCTATTTGCGGGTCCGATCTCCATCTTTATCAGGGCAACATGCCACTAAGACCTGGCTACATCATCGGACATGAACCAATGGGCATTGTTGAAGAAGCAGGTCCCGGCGTTAAGAATTTAAAAAAAGGAGATCGTGTGGTCATTCCTTTCAATGTTTCATGTGGTGAATGTTTTTACTGCCAGAATCAGATGGAAAGCCAATGTGATAACACGAATGAATACAAGGATACAGGGGGTTATTTTGGGTACACCGAACAATATGGCAACCACCCTGGTGGACAGGCAGAATATTTAAAGGTGCCATATGCTGATTTCACGTCATTTGTCGTACCTGAATCATGTGAGCTAGAAGATGAATCGCTATTATTCCTGTCGGATGTCATCCCAACTGCATGGTGGAGTGTAGAGCACGCAGGGGTAAAAAAGGGAGATACAGTAATTGTTCTTGGGAGCGGGCCGATTGGATTGATGACGCAAAAATTCGCCTGGATGAAAGGGGCAAAACGAGTCATCGCTGTCGATCACCTCGACTACAGGCTGATGCATGCTAAAAATACCAATAAGGTAGAAATTTTTGATTTTACACAGGAAGATGATCCAGGGAAATTCCTGCAAGACTTGACTGACGGCGGTGCGGATGTGGTAATAGATTGTGTAGGAATGGATGGAAAGAAGTCTGTTGTGGAAAAAGTGGAACAGAAACTGAAGCTGCAGGGAGGAACGCTTTCCGCCCTGGAAATTGCCCATACAGCTGTAAGAAAATTCGGAACCGTACAAATTACCGGGGTGTATGGATTAAGGTACAATATGTTCCCGCTTGGCCGATTCTTCGAACGAAATATCACCATGAAAATGGGACAGGCTCCGGTTATTCACTATATGCCACAACTATTCGAAATGGTCACAAACGGTGAATTCGACCCAACTGATATCATCACCCATAAAATTCCGCTTGAAGATGCAGCAAAAGGGTATGAGATGTTCAATGACCGAAAAAATGATTGTATCAAGGTAGTTTTAAAACCCTAACATACTTAGGATTGAATAACCAAAATCGAATAATAGGCAGCAGGTAATCTGTGTTGCCATAAAAAAGGTCCTGACTTAAGCAATAGCTTCTGCAGGGCCTTTCTATTATAATGGTGAAAAACGTAACAGATAGGAGTATTGATTTTGGGGAAATGGTTTGCTGTTTTATATGATACGGTCATGGGACCTCTTGAGAAAAGGTGGATAGCGCGGATCAGGAAAAAGATAGTTTCTGGACTAGAAGGGAATGTTCTTGAAATTGGTGCAGGTACAGGAGCGAATTTTCCTTATTATGCTAATGAAATGGTGAAACGGGTGGTTACATTGGAACCAAATCCCTATATGATTGATCAGGCAAAACGCAGGGCGAAAGAAGTCGAACTGCCGGTCGAGTTCTATCAGGGAAGGGCAGAGACACTTCCATTCAAGGATGGAGAATTTGATACTGTTGTGGCCACGCTTGTTCTTTGTTCCGTAAGTGAGCCGCAAAAGGTTTTTCAAGAAATGAGAAGAGTATGTAAAAAAGGCGGGAAAATTGTCCTTTTCGAGCATGTAAGAACTGAGTCGAAATCCCTTGCGGCCATGCAGGATGTCCTGACTCCCGCGTGGAAACGGCTGTGTGATGGCTGTCATTTAAACCGGGATACAGGTCGCTACATGAAGGAATCCGGAATCAAAGTGGTAATAGAAAAGAAGTATTTAAAGGGTATTTTTGTTGAATATGAGGGGCTTAATCCAAAATAAGCGGAACCGAGAACACCCTTTTCTCCTCTCCCATAGACTAATACAAAATAGTTTGGGGAGGTTTGACATGTATCCATATTATGACCATTACAGACAGAACCAAAAGCTTGTTAATGACCTAATTAAAGCTATAAATGGCGAATACAGTGCCACACAATGCTATGCAAAGCTTGCAGGTATGGCACCGAATACTGAACAGCGGGAGCAGATCAACGAAATACTTAATGATGAAAAAAAGCATCTTCGGCAGTTTTCACAAATTTATACAACTTTAACAGGAAAGCAGCCACGCCCGCAGATGGTTGAAGAATGTGGGGAAACGTATATTGAAGGACTTGAATCATCCTTCAAAGATGAACAAAAAACAACTGATTTTTATCATGAAGTGGCAGATGAAGCTGCAGATCAGGTCATAAAGGAAATTTTCAGGCGTGCAGCCTATGATGAACAAAACCACGCTGTGTGGTTCCTGTATTATTTAGGAAAAGAAAAGTAGGAGCTGGAGAAATCCAGCTCCTTTTTCCTATTCTTATAGTTTTCACTATTTCTACATATTTAAGGTAAAAATAGTGGAGTTACCTATACTAGAATAGGTATAGAGAAAGTGATTAGCAGATTTGAAGAAATTACATAAGGAGGAAAATGTTATGAAAAACAGTCTTGCGATAATTATTGGGTTTTTAATCTTCGGTTCATTATTCGTTGGCTGGAAAATAAGCCAGGACCTGGGAGCAGTTGAAACAGCAACTGCGCCTCAGCCGCAAACAGAGAGTGCCAGCAAAGAAATTGAATTCAATCCGCCAAGCATGGAGGACGTACCTGATGGTCCTCTTGGGGAAAGTATTAAATATGGCCATGAGCTAGTCATGGAAACAAATACAGTAGCCGATGAGTACGTTGGCAATAATCTTTCATGTGCAAGCTGCCACGCTAATGGAGGCACAGTGAAAGATGAAGCACCAATGATTGGACTTTCTGCCGTCTATCCAGAATACAGGCCTCGGGAAGGTGAGGTCTATACCCTTGAAGACCGGATTAATGGGTGTATGATTCGAAGTATGAACGGAAAAATGTTCCCAACTGACAGTAAAGAAATGCGCGCTATGATCGCGTACTTGCAATACATGTCAGAAGGCGTTCCGGCTGGTGCAGAGCTGTCTTGGAGAGCGCCTAAAGAGCCTAAGCAATATCCTGTTCCTAGCGTTGAGGATGGTGAAAAGCTTTACGCTCAATCTTGCGCGAGCTGCCACGCAGCAGATGGTTCTGGTACTGGAACAAACACAGGACCTGCAGTTTGGGGAGAAAATTCTTTTAATGACGGTGCAGGTATGTCAAGATTGACGAAAATGGCGGGATACGTTCAAAAGAACATGCCTAAAGCTCAGGGTGGAACTTTATCCGACCAGCAAGCAATCGATTTGGCAGCTTATATTCTTTCACATGACCGTCCTGAATTTAAAGGGCATGAAGGCGACTGGCCAAAAGGCGGGAGACCGGCAGACATCATGAATAAGGAAAAACGTGAGCAAGTCAAAAATGGTACAATCGATTGGGAAGCAATGCTAACAATCAAAAAATAAATGTAAACCCAGCGCCTGTTTTTATCAGGTGCTGGTTTTTATTTAGCGTTCACCCATATACAATGCCGGGTATCCAAGCTTGTGTGAAGTAAAAGCACTTACGAGAACTATGCTGACTAGTAAGCAAAACAGTATCCAACCCTTTTTTGATACGGTTATGACTTTATGAAACTCTCTATTCCTATCTCCTGTGAAACCTTTTGACTCCATTGCAACAGCTGTTCTTTCTGCTTTCATGATTCCGCTTGCCAGTAAAGGAATCGCATAATTCTTTATTTGCTTAAGTTTATCCAGAAGAGTTATTGTTCTTCCCGCACCTCTTATTCGATGGGCACTTCTGATAATCTCGAATTCATCTTTTATCAAGGGGAGAAATTGATAACCTGCCATGATGGAATAAGCAATCTTCGCTGGTATTATCCAGATCGGGTAATAAGGGGCAGAACAAAGTTCATCTCAGCCAAAGGCTTCCTAGTGCAAAAATCTATGCAGTTGTTGTTTCCAAAATCAACTTAATGTAAATAGTCTGAATTGTAAATGGCTAAATTAAAAAATTTAAGTCATTCGGACTCATTCTTGAAAAACTTTCTCCGACTGTAGCTTTCGAGAGTGTCGAGCTCTTTATTCAACAGCCGCTCCATTTCCTCCAGCACGGTTTTCGAAACAACCGGGTCACTGAATGACCAATTAACAGTATAGACAAAATAATAATCTTTGATTTGACGGAATATGACGACTGAGTTTGGAAAAACGTCAAATTGTGCTTTGATATTATATCTCTTTGTGTACGACCATTTTGAAAGCTTCATAGAAAATCTCCATGTCGTTTTAATAAACTATCATAATTTAATGGGGCATCAGTGTTGATGAGATTCAAACCTTAATTTGTCCAAGTGCCAGTATCGAACAAAAACCTTGAACAATTACAAAAAACAAATCTCGATATAAATTACCCTGTAAGACTTTAGGGAAAACCGAGTATTAATATAACTTAGTGTTGCAAGATGATGGAATATGTTAAAATAGAGGACGTTGCAGTATGCTTAGCGACATATATCTACATAATATCAAACTGCTAGCAATATGATAGGTTTTTGTTTTTATAAAGAAGTGGAAGTATTTGGAGGGTAGCCGAATCCATGAATGAAACCCAGAGAATTCAATTGAACGTTAGAGTCTCCAAGGATACATCTGACAAGCTTGATGAAATTGTAGAATACTATCAGGAAAATACGAAAGTCGGCAGAATATACAAAGGCGATGTATTAACAGATATTATTGAAAAATCATATGAGATCATGCAAAAGCAAAAGAAGTTGAATAGATAAGGTTGTTTTCGCATCGATTGTTGTTTTTCGAACTCTTGTACCAATTTTAATATAGGTATCGGGACTCTTTTCGAGGACAAACAAGGAATGCAATCAATAGTTGAGAAAGCAACAAAGTATAAGAGAGAGCCATGGATAAAAAGAACTATGCCAAATTGTCAATGCGTAAATGTGGCAAAATAATGAACAAAATAGTTGCGCTAATCAATAATTAGTCGTATTATTTAAATAATCTGATAATACAATAAGGTGGTTATTGATTATGATGCGTATGGCAATTGCAGGTGTAGCCGGCTTTGTCCTTGTTTTCATTGAGTCATATATTGTTATGGTTTTAAAACAGTACGAGACGATTGAGTTTGGAGGAATGGCCCCGTTTGTCAGTGTCTGGTCGATGAACTTTTTCCTTGTTTTCTCGATCCTTACCCATATTAAATTTTGGTATGAAGAACGAGAAGCACAACGAGAAGAAGATGCCGCGGAAAGAGACCGGTTCATTAGTTAAGCTGCTTTTCGTGAATTTCGAAAGGTGAAATAATCAGTAGTTAATGAAGTAATGGGGAGAAAGGCAGAATTGCCTTTCTCTTTTATTATGCCTTTCTTTGATCTGTATCAATGCGTTCGCGTTCTGCTTCTTCAGCTGCTATCCTTAATTCCTGAAAAAATAATTGATCATTGCATACCATGCTGTGCTGCTGTTCATTTTCCTCATTTCGATTTTTAAGATTATTTTGATTTGGCTCCATTTTATTGTCCTCCTTACACCTATTGATATTTGTTTATTACTTATTTCCCTTATCAAAAAAAATCATGCTTCGAGTAACTTCGTTGTAAGTATTTACTAACAAATTTAAATCATGCAAAACTAATTCATTAACTTTGCCTTGCTGTGGGAAACTATTCCTACTTCACTAATGGAGGGAAGCTATGGATGTTCTGAAATCAGTTTATCACTTCGATCAAGACAAGCAATTTCTTAAAATCGAGTTTCTAAATGCCTCAAAACAATCTTCCTGGCATGCTTATGTTTTTGATGAAAATTGGAATGACATCATTGGTACTGCTGCATCGATTTCCGACACCATGGCCGATAGTATCGAATATGTCTATGAAAGACTTGGGATTCGTGGCAGGGTGGCTGTACTGGCGGATGTCATTCCTGGCGATTCCCTGACAGATATTATTGATGTTTCTCTATTCCATCTGCAGGCATTGCTTTTCGCTTCAGCAATCATCTTGAATGGTGATTACGATGACTTAGAGAGACTGGGTTTTTCTAAAGAAAAATCCAACAGAGGAAAGTCTCTGTATATTCTTTCCTCTGATGAAGCTGGGAACGATGCCTGCCGCTTTCTATAGTCTCTGATAACAAAGCCTTACCTGATCTAATCCAGGTAGGGCTTTTATTTTTGTTCTTGTGGAAGAGAAATATTATTTGGGAATCAGAAGGTCTTTATTCCTTTTTCCCAAAACTCTTTGAAAAGTGGTTAAAGTCGTTCGTGGATTGGGTAGTGAGAAAGGGAGCGATTTCTTGATAGAACAGAAAGGAAGATGAGGCTTTGTCTGGAAAAATTAATGTGACAATCAACGGGGCCGAAGTGACGGCCGAAGAAAATCAAACAATCCTTCAATACCTTTCAGATAGTTCGATTGAAGTGCCTAGTATATGCTATCATCCAAGCCTTGGACCAATCGAGACGTGTGATACTTGTATTGTCGAAGTGAATGGAGAAATGGTCAGGTCTTGCTCGACGGTCATGAACGACGCGGATACCATTGACACAGTGGCTCCAGATGTTAAGAAGGCACAAACAATGGCGATGGACAAGATCCTATTTAATCATGAACTGTACTGTACAGTCTGTGACTACAATAACGGGATGTGTGAGGTACATAACACAGTAAAGGAAATGAAAATAAATCACCAGAGCATCCCGTTTGATCAAAAGCCATATGAAAAAGATGAATCAAACCCTTTTTACCGATATGATCCTGATCAATGCATTTTGTGCGGTAGATGTGTTGAAGCCTGTCAGGATGTACAGGTAACCGAAACGCTGAGAATCGATTGGGAACGGGACCGTCCACGTGTCATTTGGGACAATGATGTACCAATCAATGAATCATCTTGTGTTTCTTGTGGTCATTGTTCAACGGTGTGCCCGTGTAACGCGATGATGGAAAAAGGAATGGAAGGCCAAGCCGGCTTTTTGACAGGAATCGCCAAAGAAACTTTGAGGCCAATGATTGATATTACCAAGAATGTCGAAACCGGTTACGGTTCCATACTGGCTATATCCGATATGGAAGCTGCAATGCGTGAATCAAGAATCAAGAAAACAAAGACTGTTTGCACATACTGCGGAGTGGGCTGCAGTTTTGATGTATGGACGAAGGGCCGCGAAATCCTGAAGGTCGAGCCACAGGTTGAGGCGCCAGCCAACGGAATTTCTACATGTGTAAAAGGTAAATTCGGATGGGATTTCGTTAACAGCGAAGAGCGCCTGACAAAGCCGTTGATTCGTGAAGGAGACAGCTTTAGAGAAGCAGAATGGGATGAGGCGCTTAATCTGCTCTCCAGGAAATTCAAAGATATCAAGAATGAGTATGGTCCCGATTCTCTTGGGTTCATAACATCGTCGAAATGTACTAATGAAGAATCATACCTGATGCAAAAACTGGCAAGGTCGGTAATTGGAACGAATAATATTGATAATTGCTCAAGGTATTGCCAAACGCCAGCTACTGTAGGGTTGTTCAGGACAGTTGGCCATGGAGGGGATGCAGGATCAATCACAGATATCGCGATGGCTGATTTGGTCATCATCGTTGGATCCAATACAGCAGAGGCTCATCCTGTCCTGGCAACAAGAGTAAAACGGGCCCAAAAGCTGAATGGGCAAAAGGTCATTGTTGCTGATTTGCGTAAACATGAAATGGCTGACCGTGCTGACTTGTTTATACGACCTATGGCAGGCAGTGATCTCGTCTGGATTTCTGCAGTAACAAAGTATATTATCGATCAGGGCTGGGCAGATGAGGAGTTCCTGAATGATAAAGTCAACGGACTTTCTGAGTATGTGAAGAGTTTGGAAGGGTTCACACTCGAATATGCAGAAAAAACTACCGGACTTTCAAAAGAAATCCTTATGGAAATAGCTGAAAGCATCCATGATGCAAAAAACGTTTGTGCGCTGTGGGCAATGGGAGTAACACAGCATCTTGGAGGAAGTGACACTAGTACGGCAATTTCCAATCTATTACTGATTACCGGAAACTATGGCCGTCCTGGAACAGGAGCATATCCGCTTCGGGGTCATAACAATGTTCAAGGGGCTGGGGATTTTGGCAGCAGTCCAGACTCACTCCCTGGATATCAGAAGGTGACCGATGATGAAGCTCGGCAAAAATTCGAGCAAGCATGGGGAACAAGGCTGCCTGAAGAGCCTGGAATCAATAACCATGACATGATCGAAGGAATGCATGACGAATCCCTAAAAGCCCTTTATATCAAAGGGGAAGAGATGGGGTTAGTTGATTCAAATATCAACCACGTTCATGCTGCTTATGAAAAATTGGACTTCTTTGTGGTCCAGGATGTGTTTTTCTCACGTACAGCGCAGTTTGCGGATGTAGTCCTGCCAGCGAGTCCTAGCTTTGAAAAGGAAGGAACATTCACAAATACGGAGCGCAGAATTCAACGTTTGTATCAGGTGTTCGATCCAGTGGGTGAATCTAAACCAGATTGGCAAATCCTGATTGAAGTTGCTAACCGCCTCGGAGCAGGCTGGACTTATGAAAATCCTGGTGAAATCATGGCAGAGGCAGCAAGTCTTATGCCAATCTACTCCGGAGTTACTTATGAACGCCTGGAGGGGTACAATAGCCTTCAATGGCCAGTAAATCCGGATGGAACGGACAGCCCCGTATTGTATTTAGATGGTTTTCCTTTCCCGGATGGTAAAGCACGTCTTTACCCGGTAAAATGGTCGATTCCGATTCAATATGGAGAGGAATATGATATCCATGTCAATAATGGCCGTTTGCTTGAGCATTTCCATGAAGGGAACCTAACTTATAAGTCAGAAGGAATCACCTCGAAGACTCCTGAAACATTCCTTGAAGTCTCACCAGAGCTTGCGGAAGAAAGGGGCTTGAAGGATGGAACACTCGTAAGGCTGACATCGCCATACGGCAACTTGAAGGTCAGGTGTACTGTTACCGACAGAGTGCAAGGAAAGGAAGTGTATTTGCCTATGAATGACAAGGGCGATGCTGCGATCAATCTCCTTACAAGCAGCTATGGTGATAAAAACACGGATACTCCAGCTTATAAGGAGACGAAGGCCAAAATGGTAATACTCCAATATGAAGGAGTCAATCCTTTGCCCTGGAATAATTTCCGATATGGCAATCCACAGCCGCAAATCGGCGTCCAAGTAGAGAAGAAATGGGCACGTCCAGATTATAACTTTCCTGGAGATTCTGTGAAGAAGGAGCGGACCAAGCATGGCTAAAGCAGTCACTAACATCAAGCGAATACAGCTGACAGAGGAAGAAAAACGAAAAATGGACCTGGAGGAAATCGAGACCGCCTTGCTTGATAACAAGGAAGCGATTTTACAGTCGATGGACATCCTTAAGCATATGAATCAGCGCGGGGTGCTGACGCTTTTGGACGGATTGTTCAGTGAAGGGGATAAGGTCCTGAATGTTCTTATAAAAGCAGTAGACAAGCCCGAAGCTACCAATACAATCAAGAACCTTTTGCTGATGGTTGGCGTTCTCGGTACAATCAATGTTCAGCAGCTTGAACCTTTGCTGTTGAAATTGAATTCTGGTATTGCTAGAGTATCAGAATATACTGATAGCAAGGGTGAGGACAAACTTGGATATTATGATATAGTCCGTTCTTTGAAAGACCCGGAAATAAACCGCGCGCTATCTTTGCTTTTTGAGTTCCTTAAAGGAATGGGTGAAGATACAGAGGGGCTTGAAAGAACTACTCAGCTACCGGAAAATCAGGATATCCACCAAAGCCAGAATGGCACGCTGGAGGATAAGTAGCTTAATAGGCAGGCAGCAAGCATTTAGCTTGTTGCCTGCTTTTTCAAGTTTGATTATTCAGCTTTCTGGATAAAAGGAGATTACTGCAAAGTAAAACTTCAATCAGAGAGGATGGCTATCGGCTTTATCAGAAATCATTCTCTGAATGTTCATACACACCCGGAACGTGTGACAGAAGCAAAATAAAGGGTTCGGGGAAGCCAGGTTAAATAAACCTGGCTTATTTTAGAGGAATCAGGAGCAAGGTTGATGAAATTCCTGCTTTCGAGATACCTAGGGAGAGACTAGTGGACCTTGTATAAGGTGTGTGAAAGTATGGAAAAATGGAGGTGAGAGCTGAAGGAGTGATAGAATGGGTGAAAAGGAAATGCAAGATATGTTCGATTGGGCAGGCTTATCTAATGTTTATGAACAGCACGGCTATAAAATGTGGCTGAGCGACCTTGAAGACAATATTGATACAGAACTATTGGATCACTTTTCGGACGCTTATTCATTTGAAAGTGCCGAAACGATGTATTATGACGAGTTTCTGTTCCATCTCAGGATTTTCAAGAATATCAGCAAGAATAATGAGCTGCCTCCCCGATATTGGTGAGTGCATTTATAATACATAAAAATTGGAGAGGAGTGGGGATTATGGAGCCGATTTCTGATCATTTACGTGAAAATCTTGATGTCATTTTTGTTGGTTTCAATCCGAGCATCCGTTCTTCCGAAACAGGTCATCATTACGCCAATCCAAACAATAGATTTTGGAAGATTCTTTTTGAAGCAGGCATCACGCCAAGAAAGTACGATTCAACAGAGGATCATCAGCTTCTGGATCTAGGCTACGGGATGACGAACATCGTTGCTCGACCGACTAAAGCAGCGGATGAAATTACAAAAGAAGAATACCAGCAGGGGAAGCTAGAGCTAAGACAAAAGATTGAAAAATACAGTCCGAAAATCGTTTGTTTCGTTGGTAAAGGTGTTTACCAGCAATATAGCGGCAAAAAAGATATTCCATGGGGAAAGCAGGATGAACCTGTCGTCGCTGGTACTGTCGATTTTATTGCCCCATCCTCAAGCGGCCTCGTGAGGATGAAAATGGATGAAGTAGTGGGGATTTACAAGGAACTCCCATTATTAAAGGAACGTTTAATATCCAAGTGAAAAAGGACCTGATTTGAGGTCCTTTTCTCTTTTATTCCGCCAACTGCGCTTCATTCTTCAAGGGCATCGATAATCGGATCATATCTCTGCACTGGATTCCATTTTCGAAAATGGGTTCTTCATAATTCCTTATAAAAAAATCATGCTCTATTCCAGTGATTCGGAAGCCCACTTTTTGATAAAGTGCCAGTTGGTGGATACTTGAATTTCCTGTACCGATTTCAATTGCACTATAACCTTTTTCGGTTGCGGACCGAATCCCATGTTTAAGCAAGCTGGTCCCTAAACCCTTACCTTGATGTAATTGATCAACTGCTAGATTCATAATTTCAATAATTTGATTACTAACTTGAACCATGACGATTACTCCGACTGTATCTTTGTCATCTGACTCCGCAACATAGCACAAACCTTTATGTAAATATTGTGAAACCAAATCTTTAGAAGGATCAGCCAGGAGGAGCAGGTTCCAGGGCGGCTGTTCGCCGTTTTTTAACAGTCTAATGTTCATGTGTATTCCCCTTCAATATAAGTAGGTAAATGATCTTGATTACCAGGTAGCCAAATGCACCGCCAATTGTGTTAAGAATGATATCATCAATGTCGAAACTGCCAACTCTAGTGGCAAACTGGAGGATCTCCACCGATGAAGTCGCCAGAAAGACAGAACTGATCGTTCTCCAAAATCCAATGAACCTTTTGAACAACCAGGGTAAGAAGATTCCTAATGGGAAAAAGGCCAGAACATTGCCAAATAGATTAGACATCCAGATACTTTGATTTATGTGCGAAGAAGCTTTTATGTAGTCTGTGATTGTTTTAAATGGGATGATGTTATAAGGGTTGGTGCCTGCAGAATTAATTTCATACGCAGACTGTCTGTAAGGACTGAGAAACAACAAAATGACGGCAATGACGATGTATATAATGAATAATGCATAGGATATTGCTGAAATCCATTTTTTATGTTTGAAATCTATTAGATTTAGCATAAATTCTCCTTGGTATGGTTGAAATTAATAACCTGCTAGATAATTGAGATTAAACTTTGTCTTGAAAAACTTTAAGTCTACGAAAATACTGTTTTAATGAATACAATTTAAATCTATATTCCCCAAAATGTAAGTAAGATTACATTCAATGTTATATTGGATTAAATTTCTAATTAAAAGAAAAACCTTACCACAAGGCAAGGTTTGAAAATATGTATTTGATCATCCTGCTAAAGCAGGGCCCCTGCCGGCCGTACAGTGGTTAAGTGTCCCGCAACAAGCGAATGTCCGGCAGAGGCAGTTATATTTTAACACAACCATGTTGGAAAAATACAATTTGAAGGTGGATACTTTTATTTTTATTTGGAATAGTGGTATGATAACAATGATTTTACCATAAGGAGATGATTTTCATGGCTAAAAAAGGATACATACAAATGCAAAATGGTGAAAAAATCGAAATCGAACTCTACCCTAATGAAGCACCTGGTACAGTTGCGAACTTTGAGAAGCTTGCAAACGAAGGCTTTTATAACGGTTTGTCCTTCCACCGGGTAATTCCTGGTTTTGTTAGTCAGGGTGGGTGCCCTTCTGGAACAGGGACTGGCGGTCCAGGCTACACAATCAAGTGTGAAACAGAAGGTAATCCGCATAAGCATGAACCAGGTTCACTTTCAATGGCACACGCGGGTAAAGACACAGGCGGCAGCCAGTTCTTCATCGTGCATGAATCACAGCCACACTTAAATGACGTGCACACTGTATTCGGGAAAGTTACTTCTAATTTAGAAGCGGCAAAAGCGATGCGCAATGGAGATGTTATGGAAAAGGTCGTTGTTACCGAAGAATAAGAATTTAAAAAAAGAGCCTGAGGGCTCTTTTTTTGTACGTATTTACCCATTGAATCGAACATACGCTCTTGTTAAAATACAGAAGAGGTTAACTGTATAAAAATAATTTAATTGTCCAGTCTAATATTCAATAAATTTGACTATACTATCTAATTTACATATTATTAGGTTAATAAGTCTAATTTTAAATGTTGGGTGGAATGGCAATGCGGCCAGTTTCTGTATTCATAATGGATGTAACAAAATCTTCTTCTGCAGGGTATGGTGAGGAATTGAGCAGTTATTTAGGGCAGCTTGAGACATATATTAAAAATTGGTACGGAAAAAACGTGTCTGTTCAGGTTAAACACCGATCTGGGGATGAACTTATTCTTCTGGCCGAAGGGTATTCATCCGCTTTTATTACAGCCTTTTATCTCAGCTTGCTCTGGAAATATCAAAATAACCTTCCGTATTTTGGACTTGCCTATGGAAGTCTGGATAGGAAAGTAGAAGAGGTTGATATTGAAAAGTGGATTCATCCATTGGTGAAGCAGGCGAGAAACGCGAACGACCATCTTAAAAAACAAAAGGACAGGGATTCCTTCTTTTTTCAAAGACACGATGGTGATCCTAATTTGCAGACATTAATGAATGGCATGCTCATGCTGCAGCATGTATTGAGAATGCAGCAGACTGAAATCCAACGGCTTGTGTGCTCGCTTTATCTCATTTACGGAAAGCAGAATGCCGTAGCAGAGCTTCTCGATCGTTCAGCTCCTACGGTTTACAGCCATTTTAAGAAGGGCCATTGCGAGCAAGTCCTCCGAAGTTTCCGTGATATCGTCAGTGTTTTAGATGCCAGCCAGGGAAACGAGTTCCCGGATTTGAAACTTAACCAAACGAAGACTTTTGAAGAAAGCATTAGAACAAATATAAAAAGCCAGTTGCAGGATATTTTCAGCTTCTAGGTTCTGGTGAAAGGAGAAGGCATGCTTTTATTGAGTTTGATTATTGCGCATCTGCTAGCAGATTTTTACCTTCAGACTGATCGTATGGTGCACGACAAGCTGAACAATATTAAAAAGCATATACTACATCATTTCCTGGTGAACACAGCTGTGCTCGCGGCAGGCTGGCTCCTTTTTTATCGGGAGAATGACCCTGTAATGAATGTCGTCTGGCCGGTTCTATTCATAACGAGTACACATCTAATCATTGACCTTGTAAAAATCAAGCTCGTGGATCAATATACGGCACGCGAAAATTTAAATAAACTATGGTTTTTTATATTAGACCAGCTGCTGCATCTTTTCATGCTATTGATAGCGTTGCAATTGTTTTATCAAAAATCGCTAATCTCCAATTTTGATAGTTTTATAAAGCTTCTGTTTGAGGAAGGGCGCCAAATGGACGCTGCTAGTACGATCCTCGTCATTGTGATTATTTTAATATTGGGGACAACAGTCAGCGGACATTTAATCCGCATCCTTCTCGGCTCTCTGCCCGGACAGCTGTTAACCTTTGAAGGGAAATATACTTTTAAAAATGAGCTGAAAGAGCCGGCATATCAGCAAACCAGCAATGGTGAAAGAGGGCTGTCCGAGCAATACAGCTATATGATCTTCAATAAACACGATATGTCACGCGGGAAGCTGATTGGCTATATCGAGCGACTTCTGGTTATCTTACTTACATACTACAGCTCGTATCCTGCAATCGCCTTCATTGTTACCGCAAAATCAATCGCCCGTTTTAAACAAATGGATGATCGTGACTGGGCGGAATACTTTCTCCTTGGCACCTTGACATCCATGTTCATGGGTATCATGTTCGGAATCCTTTTAAGAGAAATATTAAATTAGAAGTGCCTAGGCGGCCTTTTCTGTTTTTCAGCTTCAGGTTTAATATTGACGGCACTGAGCTTTCTAAAGTGCCATGGCATTTGAGTAAATTACGGAGTGATTCGAATGAACATCGTCCTTTTCAATAAAGATTTGCGTATTTCTGATCATCAGCCTTTGACTGAAGCAGCCAGGGCAGGAGAGGTATTGCCACTGTACGTTTTTGAGCCTTCACTATGGAAGGAGGCGCCGCTTTCCGCCCGCCATTTTGAATTTGTTGTTGAGAGCCTGGATGAGCTGGCAAAAGGCATAGAGGACCAGGGCGGGAAACTTTTTTTCGCAATCAATGAGATGAAGATGGTCCTGGATAAATTGTTGGATATTTATGATTCTATTAACTTATTTCTGCACAATGATATAAGATTAATGGACATAGTTGCGGAGTGGGCGAGGCAAAATGAGCAGCGCGTGTTTTCTTATGGTCCTGAACTTGAAAATGTCCCGGGTAAGCTATTTAATAATCGTTTGAACTCTTATTTAAAAGAACTGCTTGCTGAAGTTCCAAACAAGATTGATGTACCGTCAAAAATACCTGATTTTTTGTTCACTGATTTTAAAAAACTTCAGAATTTCAAAGTCAAGGGAAATAAAATCCGCTTTGGTCAGCAAGGTGGAGAAATGAAGGCTGCTGAAACGCTGGATTCATTCCTAGAAGGCAGATTCTCAAACTACATCGAAAATCACCAAAAACCGCTGCCATCCTCGCTTTCGTCATCAAGGCTTTCTGCTTATATAACATGGGGAAATATATCGGTCAGAACTGTTTTTCAAAAAACTGATGAGAAATTGCAAGCATGTGAGCTGGAGGAAGATAAAATCCAGCTTGAGGAGTTTTTATCAAAGCTTACTGCCCGAATGAAAATTTGCAGTACAGAAAATAAAGATCAGCAACTTCCAAATGATAGTAACATCAAAAGGGAATGGAATGAAGATTGGTTCCAGCGATGGCTGCAGGGAAGGACGGGAATCCCGATTATCGATGCAGCCATGAGGAGTCTGGATAAAACGGGATGGATGAATTTCTCGTTGCGCGCTATGGTTACGTCTTTTATTGCAAATACTTTATCGCTGGATGAGCGGAACCCATCCTCTGCCCTGGCAGAGTTATATTTAGACTACGAACCAGCAGTACATGATTTCTATGTCCAGCAACAAGTGGGAATGAAAAGGAAGATGAAAATCATTGACCCTGTTAAAGTTGGGAGGCAGCTTGATCCGGATGGCGCTTTCATCCGCCGATATATCCCTGAGTTAAGTAAGCTTCCGGACGAATACATCCACGAACCGTGGCTTTACCCTGCTTTTTATCAGCTTGGCTATGAAGCACCTATGGTTGATGTGAAAAAGATGAATAAACATGCCCGGCTTCAATACCAGGCCTTAAAAAGCAAAGGAAAGGACATCCTGAAAAAAGAGGAAGGCGAATCGGAGCAGCTATCCTTTGATTTTTAAAGAGGGTTCTGCCATTTCATGCCTCCCCTTGAAATAGGTCAGGGAAACTCCTAAAAGGGTAATCACACCGCCTGCTATTGTCAGGATTGCCGGTACTTCTCCCAGCCAAATCCAGGCAATAAGGAATGAAGCTGCTGGAGTGAGGTATAGGGAACTTGCTGCTTCAGATGCGCCAGATTGAGCTGTAATATAAGCAATTGCAAAGTAAGCAACCACCGTAGGGAATAGACCAAGGTAAACAGCGCTAATCGTAGCTCCTATTGGTGCCTCAGTAATCTGGGAAACTATGCCTGGAGCAAAGAAACCCATGAAAATAGTGGCTGCCCAAATCGTATAGGCAGTAAAAGGTAGAGCTCCATACTTATCTAAGTATTTTTTTTGGAACACAAAGTAAATTGACTCAGATAATGAAGCAATTAGTATAAGGAGTATGCCAATACCAAGCTCGAAACTTCCGCCAGCCCCGAAGGAAATGAGAAAAATTCCTGCCATGCTGATGGATGCGCCAGACCAGTACCATTTCCCGGTGCGCTCCTGGAAGAACATCCTTCCTAATAAACCAATAAAAACTGGTGAAGTAGAAACGAGCAGGCTTGCAGCGCCAGCTCGGACAGTTTGTTCACCAAAATTAAGAGCTGTTTGATAGACTGCGAATCCAAGGAATCCAAACAGGAATATCACTGGCCAATCTTTTATTTCTGGAAGCTTCATTTTTCTTAATGCTGCATAGCAAACAAGTACGACTGACCCGATCAAAAGCCGCAGGAATGACAAGTGCTCTGGAGAATACCCTTCGAGACCATGCCTGATCCCCGCAAATGCCGATCCCCATAATAAAATTACGAGCAAGTGTGCTGCTGCCATTCTAATGTCCATGTAATCAACCCCTGTTAAAAACCATCCAATTTACCCCAGTAAATCAGTTTTATCTTTTAAATATAATTGGGTCTTGGTAAAATGTATCCAACCAATAGGGGTATTTTAAACCCAACCAATTTTGATTGGAGCAGGAGACATGAAAGCGCCAAAGTACAAAATGATAATCCATTATATAAAAGAACAGATTACAAACGGTATTTGGCCAGTTGGCAGCAGGCTCCCGAGTCAGCGTGACCTTGCAAAGCAATTCGGTGTGAACAGAAGCACAGTTGTAACAGCGCTCGATGAATTGGCTGCTGATGGGCTGGTTGAAGGTAAGTTGGGAATGGGAACGGTAGTCGTTAACAATACATGGACACTCATGCGGTCTGCACCTCCAGTAAATTGGAATGAACAAGTGGGACTGGGCACCCATCAGGCGAGCCTGTCGACGGTTCAGGCTATAAATCTGGCAGAGTCCAATGAGAATTTAATTCAGCTGAGTAAAGGAGAACTATCAAAAGATTTATTCCCACTCGAGGATATGAGGACTGTTTTAACAAAGATTGGACAAGAACTGGAGCCGTTCGGCTATGAAGACCCGAAAGGAAATCCACAGTTGCGGGAAGCCATTGCTAAATACCTAAATCAAAAAGGAATCATGGTCCATGCTTCATCCATTTTAGTCGTTTCGGGTGCATTACAGGCTTTACACCTTATTTCGATTGGGTTATTGGAAAAAGAGTCAACAGTATTCCTCGAGGATCCATCTTATCTATATTCTTTATCCACTTTCCAGTCTGCAGGAATGAAGCTGCATGGAATCCCGATGGACAATGAGGGCATCATTCCTGAGATGATAAAGGCATCGCATCACAGTAAGAAATCTGTGTTATACTGCCATCCAACCTTTCATAATCCCACTGGGACTCTTATGGGGGAAAAAAGAAGGCAAGAACTGCTCAAGCTGGCAGAAAGTGCACAGCTTCCAATCATTGAGGACGATGTGTACGGCGATTTATGGCTGGACTCCCCTCCGCCGTCTTCCATTAAATCGCATGACAGGCATGGAAATGTTTTGTATCTTGGGAGCCTGTCGAAGAGCCTGAATCCTGGATTGCGAATTGGATGGATTGCCGGTCCGGAAGCGGTCATTGACCGGCTGGCTGACCTAAAAATGCAGACCGACTACGGTTCAAGCTCTTTATCGCAACGTGCCGCCGCAGAATGGCTATCCAGCGGATTGTATGAGAAGCATTTATCGAATGTAAGAAAACAGCTAAAGGTACGAAGAAATGCTGCCCTGGAAGCACTGGAAAAACACTTGAGCCGTTTTGCTGAATGGAACAGGCCTACTGGCGGATTTTTCATATGGGTTAAATTGAATCATAATATCTCATTACCTGATTTGTACAGGAGAGCTCTCGCTAATGGTGTGTTGATTAATCCCGGGCGGATTTATGCAACCCAAAAAATGCAGCATTTCAGGCTTTCTTTTGCGAATGCACCCGTTGAGGATATCAAAAAGGGAATCACTATATTAGAATCACTGATTGAAGACTGCTAGAATAGAACAATATGAGTTTTTAACTGTGGATGAAAAAACATCAAGGAGATTATTGATTTATGAAATTAGTATCATGGAATGTAAATGGAATAAGGGCTTGTGCTCGTAAAGGGTTTTTAGATTTCTTTAAAGAAGCGGACGCAGACCTTTTTTGTATTCAGGAAACAAAGCTGCAGGAAGGCCAGATCAGCCTTGAATTAGAAGGGTACCACCAGTTCTGGAACTATGCTGAAAAGAAAGGCTATTCCGGAACAGCTATTTTTTCGAGACAAAAGCCTCTATCAGTAAAGTATGGAATTGGATCGGCTGAACACGATCATGAGGGCAGAGCAATCACTTTAGAATTCGAAAAGTTTTATCTCGTTAATGTCTACACCCCAAACTCGCAGCGTGATTTGGCCCGCCTCGGATACCGCTTGGCCTGGGAAGACAAGCTAAAGGAGTACTTACTTGAATTGGACGAGACTAAACCAGTAATCCTTTGTGGCGATTTGAATGTCGCCCATAATGAGATCGATTTGAAAAACCCAAAACCAAACCGTGGAAATTCCGGATTTACAGAAGAGGAGCGGGGAAAAATGACTGAGCTACTCGCCAGTGGCTTCGTCGATTCCTTCCGTCACCTGCATCCTGAGGCTAAAGATGTGTACACCTGGTGGTCTTACATGAATAAAGTAAGAGAAAAGAACATTGGATGGCGTATAGATTATTTCATTGTTTCTGAAAAACTGGCACCTGCAATTAAAGAAGCAGGAGCAGAATGCTTTGTCATGGGGAGTGACCACTGCCCCGTTACGTTAGAACTAAGTCTATAAATTTGATTGTATCCCCCTGAACCGTGCTCAGGGGGATTTTTTAAGGTTATTTTCCATGATTTAGTACAACTATTTGCTACTTTCACTCAAAGCTGTCTGAAGAAGCAGCAGGTTCGGACAGCTTACCGCCGTTTTCCCTTAAAGCTGTCAGAAGTAGTACCAGGTTCGGACAACTTTTCACCGATTTCCCTTAAAGCTGTCAGAAGTAGTACCAGGTTCAGACAGCTTACCGCCGTTTTCCCTTAAAGTTGTCAGAAGTAGCACCAGGTCCAGACAGCTTATCGCCTATTTCCCTTAGGCTGTCAGAAGTAGCACCAGGTTCAGACAACTTTTCGCCGATTTCACTAAAAGCAGTACAAAAAATCTGCATGTTAAGACATACAACCTTTAACTATGAGAAACAGTATGACATATTTTAAGCTTATAAAATTAATATCTATCCCATTAAAACGCTACAAATCCAGCTCTTTAATATATTCAAAGAATTATCAAAACCTTTCCTTTTGCTTTTTCGCTAAATGTTATATACTATAAGTTAATAAGGATAACACATTAGAAAAATCCTTGATAATGTTACATATTAATTATTGGGGGTACGTTGGTGGTGAGTTCTATTAAACTAACAAAACGACAGGAAGAAATCGTCCAAATTGTCAAGGAGGATGGCCCGATAACCGGTGAACAAATTGCTGAAAAGCTGAAGTTGACGCGGGCGACTCTCCGTCCCGACTTAGCGATTCTGACGATGGCAGGCAGCCTCGAGGCAAGGCCGAGAGTCGGCTATTTTTTCAATAAGGATAAAGAGAGACTGTTTGAACCGACAGAAGTTCTTAACCTTAAGGTCAATGACTATAAAGGCCATCCGATTGTCGTTCAAAAATCTTCTTCTGTTTATGATGCCATTGTCCAGATGTTCCTTGAAGATGTAGGAACGCTTTATGCTGTTGATTCTGAAGGTTGCCTTGCTGGAGTCATCTCAAGGAAAGACCTGTTGAGGGCTGCTATCGGAAACAAGAATCTCGAGGATCTTCCTGTAAGCGTCATCATGACGAGGATGCCAAACATTATTACGGTGAAACCTGAAGAAACATTGGTCCAGGCTGCTAAGAAGCTTGTTACAAACAGAATTGATTCTCTCCCTGTCGTTCGGGAACTCAAGCATAAACCCGAATCATACGAAGTCATCGGAAGAATAACGAAAACAACCATTACAAAGGTTTATCTAGAAATCGCAGAGCAAAAATCTGTCTAGGAAGTGAGCGCATTTTGGATATGAAGGAAGTTGTCTACGTGGTATCCGATTCAGTCGGGGAAACGGCAGAATTTGTAGTTAAGGCTGTGGCAACCCAGTTTAACGGAGGCCAGGTTGATATTAGAAGGAATTCATATGTTGAGGACGAAGAAGATATTGAAGATGTCATCATGGTTGCGAAGCAAGGGCGTTCAATCATTGCTTATACCATCGTCGTTCCAGCTCTCAAGGCTTATCTTGATAAAAGGGCCCAAGAGGAAGGGATATATGCAGTGGATTTGCTGAATCCACTGATGAATGCCTTTGAGAAGAAGTTCAATAAGGAGCCAAACCATCAACCGGGAATGATGCGAAAGCTCGATGATGAATACTTCCGTAAGATTGAAGCGATTGAATTTGCCGTCAAATATGATGATGGCAGAGACCCGCGCGGCATATTAAGAGCGGATATCGTACTGGTTGGCGTTTCACGGACTTCAAAAACACCATTATCGATGTACCTTGCTCACAAGCGTTATAAGGTAGCCAATGTACCAATTGTTCCCGAGGTAAAGCCGCCAGATGAATTGTTCCAGATACCAAGAAGTAAATGTGTCGGTTTGATCATCTCGCCGGATAAGCTGAACGAAATCAGGACTGAAAGGCTGAAAGCGCTTGGACTGGGTGCGAGGGCAAATTATGCAAGCTATGAACGAATCCTGGAAGAGCTTGATTATGCAGAGAAAATCATGAAGCGTGTTGGCTGCCCTGTCATCAATGTTTCCAATAAAGCGATCGAAGAAACTGCAGGATTGATACTCGATATTTTAAAAAGTGAGAGGAGTTTTGGCTGATGTCTAAATTTGTTTATCTTTTTAATGAAGGAAATAGCGGTATGAAAGAAATTCTGGGAGGTAAGGGAGCGAACTTGGCGGAAATGACACATATCGGCCTGCCGGTACCTTTCGGATTCACAATTTCTACGGAAGCGTGTAATGCATATTATGACGCTGGCAAAACGATTCCGGCGGAAGTACAGGCACAGATACTTGAAGCGCTTGGGGAGCTTGAAGAGAAAACTGGCAAGAAGCTAGGAAACCCTGAGAACCCACTGCTTGTATCCGTGCGATCTGGTGCAGTGTTCTCAATGCCTGGAATGATGGACACCATCCTGAACCTTGGAATGAATGACGAAACAGTCGAGGGTATGGCAAAGCTTACGAACAACCCAAGGTTTGCTTATGATTCTTACCGACGTTTTATCCAAATGTTCAGTGACGTCGTCCTTGATGTTGATGTGTTCTTTTTTGAACGCTTGCTTGAAGAAACTAGGGAAGCAAAAGGATATGCATCTGATCCGGAAATGACTGCTGAGGATTGGAAGGAAGTCATTCAGGGCTATAAGAATATTGTGACAAAACATACAAGAAAGCCTTTCCCACAGGATCCTAAGGAACAGTTATTCCTTTCCATCAACGCTGTATTTGATTCCTGGAATAACCAGCGTGCGATTGTTTACCGCCGTTTGAATAAAATTCCTTCACACCTGGGAACTGCTGTCAATATCCAGAGCATGGTTTTCGGGAATATGGGCAATGATTCCGGTACTGGTGTAGCATTTACTCGTGACCCATCCACTGGAGAGAGTATATTGTACGGCGAATACTTAATCAATGCCCAGGGAGAAGATGTCGTTGCAGGCATCCGGACACCACAGCCAATCCAGACATTAAAGGATGAAATGCCTGCCGTTTATCAGCAATTCGTTGATACTTGCAATCGTCTTGAACAGCATTACGAGGATATGCAGGATATTGAATTCACAGTAGAGCGCGGAGAGTTGTTCATCCTTCAAACTCGAACTGGGAAACGTACTGCTCAAGCAGCAATCCGCATTGCCACGGAACTGGTCAAGGAAGGGATCATTGATAAGAAGACCGCTCTGCTTCGCGTGGATCCAGAACAACTGGATCAGCTTCTGCACCGCCGAATTGATGAGAATTTCGAGCGCAATCAGCTGGCAAAAGGACTGCCTGCTTCACCAGGTGCCGCTACCGGGAAAGTAGTGTTTGATGCGGATGAGGCAGAACAGCTTGCAAATGATGGCCAAAAGGTCATTCTTGTCCGACCAGAAACAACTCCAGATGATATCCATGGAATCATTGCGGCACAGGCTGTCGTTACGAGTCGTGGTGGTATGACAAGCCACGCCGCTGTAGTAGCGCGGGGAATGGGGAAAGCATGTATATGTGGCTGCGAAGCAATGAAAATTGATTTGCATGAAAAACAATTCCGTGTTGGTGAAGTGGTAGTAAAACATAGTGATATCATTACAATTGACGGTGGAACTGGTGAAATCATGCTTGGTGAAATCCCGATGATCGAACCTGAGCTTTCAGAAGAGTTCCAGCTATTGCTCGCATGGGCTGATGAAGAGCGTAAAATTGGAGTCCGTGCCAACGCAGATAATCCTGAGGATTCAGCCAAGGCACTGGAATTTGGTGCAGGCGGTATTGGTCTATGCCGTACTGAACATATGTTTATGGACGCAGCAAGGGTGCCTATTGTCCAGAAAATGATCCTTGCTGAAACATACGATGAACGAAACGCAGCACTTGATGAACTACTGCCGATGCAACAGGGGGATTTTGAAGGAATCCTTGAAGTGATGCAGGGCCTGCCTGTAACAATTCGTTTGCTGGATCCGCCTTTACATGAGTTCTTGCCTGATAAAGAAGAACTTATTGTTGAGATTACGAAATTGCAAATCCTGGACCCAGAATCGAAAGAGCTTAAGGAAAAGGAAGCATTGCTTAAGAAGGTACGGCAATTGGACGAATTCAATCCGATGCTTGGCCACCGTGGCTGCCGCCTTGGTATGATTCATCCGGAAATCTATGAAATGCAGGCAAGAGCGATTTTCTATGCTGTAGCGAACTTGGCTGATAAGGGTATCGATGCACAGCCTGAAATCATGATTCCGCTAGTCGGTCATGTCAATGAGTTGAAGGAAATGCGTGAGCTGGTAAACGCAGCTGCGCAAAGCATTAAAGAAGAAACTGGAAAAGATTTTGAATATACTGTTGGAACAATGATTGAAATACCGCGTGCTGCATTGACTGCAGACCAAATCGCCGAGGAAGCTGACTTCTTCTCATTTGGTACGAATGACCTGACACAGACAACATTCGGTTACAGCCGCGACGATGCTGAAGGGAAGTTCCTTCAGGCGTATATCGAACAAAAAGTCCTTACTGAAAATCCATTTGCAGTCCTTGATCGTGAGGGAGTGGGTAAGTTGGTTGAGACAGGTGTGGAACTTGGCCGCCAGACTAAGCCTGGCCTAAAGACTGGTATTTGCGGAGAGCACGGCGGTGAAAAGAGTTCGATCGAATTCTGCTACAATGCGGGACTTGACTACGTAAGTTGTTCTCCATACCGTGTGCCGCTTGCCAGGCTGGCTGCTGCACAGGCAACGATCCGTCATGAGAGAAACAATGAAAAAGAGGCTGTTATTGCCAAATAATCCTGAAAAGGAGCGTGTACAGAAACACGCTCCTTTGTTTTTGTTTCATTTATTTCCTTATTAATAGGTAACTGATGGAAAAAAGGGTATACTATCTATATACGTAATTCCTCGGGTCTTCTGGTGTTTCCACTTACCATGAGAAGGCGTGAGACCAAACCAGAGAGGATGAGGGAAATGTTAGTAAAACTTTATCAGGCAAAAGCGGGCGATGGCAGCAAAAAAAAGGGGTTAAGGAGAACACAATCCTATTTTATGACGCCGGAGGATGCATTATCTGAAGCATTTGCTTTAAAAGAAAAAATGGATTCAAGATATAAAAATGAAATAGAATGGGATTATCAAGGTGCTTTTACAGGTACCTCTGAAAAAATGAAAATTTTAAAGGGATATCTGAAGGGTAATCGGCAAACTACTCCGTTTTACCTTGAAATCCTAAGTGTCGATAACATCGATAAAATTAAACCAGTATCACCGATTAAACCTAAAAGTGTAACAAAGGACGACAAAAAGGTTCTAACCAAAGTCATGAAAAAGTTAAAGGTGAAGAACGCATAGTCAAGCCGTTCCACTGATTTTATGAAGAATACTAAATGGAAGGGCACGCACATCTCGTTGTGCGGCCTTTTATTTAGGTTCTTTTTGTAACTTTAGCAGCTTTAAGCCAATATTCTATTTGGGGCTTGTCTTAAAGCTTATATTATACAGATTTTAAGGGGTTCATATATGAAACAAATTGAATTGATCCATCAGCAGTCAGTGGAGAACACAAAAACTAAGATAATGGATGATATCGAGAATTTTCTTGGTGAATTGGAAACTCTTCCTGATTTCAAGGAGTATCTAGATAAAAGAAGTACTTATATCAGCCAGATCTGGCTGAATGTGTGGCTGACCAAGGCTACTAATGATTTCTCAAAGCGTGATAAAAAGGCTTTTTTGAGTGAGCGGGGATTTGTTGTAGAAGGTGTCGATAGAAAGTTAATTAATAAGCTTTTCAGGAATGAAATGAGAGACTATAAACCTTTCAATACAATGGAGTGGATCAAGTCTGTAATCGATGAGCACAACTGGGAAGCACAGTATACTCGTGCGAGAAAGATGTTCCTCAAAAAAGCTGAAGAGGAACGGTTGCTGGAGAAGAAGGCAGGCATAAAGGAAAAGATTTACCAGGTTGGCCACACGGTTTTAAGTGACTTCCAGGAGTCAGCATATCTAAAAATCCGGCATGAGATGGCAAAGGAATTAAAGAAAATTTTAAATGGAAATCAGAAGTACAAGGATATCGACACATACATGCTAGAAGAAAGATTGACCAATATTGGCTCTTTCAACCCTGATGATTACAGGACGATGGCTGACTTTTTTGATGAATTGACGGGACAGATCCATCAAACAGCTAGCTGGGGTCGTTTTTATTTTGAATATGAGACCTACCAGTATCATTTTGAGAACAGTGTTTTAAAGTATTTTACACGAATAGCAGCTGAGGAGGTAATGAAACATCTTGACCAGCAAATTCTCAGCGAATATGAGGAAGTTTTCGAGGACAAGCTTTCAGTCGCCGAGACAAAAAGAATCATTAACGACTTGGCTGATGTTTATTTAGATGGTTTTCTTTTCAAGCTTCAGGAAGAGTACGTAACAGACCTATTGGCTCTAGCTGAATTAGAGTTTGAAGAACGGGCGCATCATGCAATCTATGAAAGAGACCTTGCAGAGAGGGAACGCAGAAAGGCAGAGGAGCTGGCCGAGCTTGAACGGAAAAGGGAAGAAGAAGCTCGCATGCTTGAGGACATTTTCGGCAGAGAATACAATCCTTCACTGAGAAGAAATGTTAGATATATTCTGCACATAGGTGAAACAAATACAGGGAAAACCCACCACTCTCTGGAAAGAATGAAGGAAGCAAGAACTGGTTTGTATCTGGCTCCGCTTCGTCTGCTGGCTCTTGAGGTTTATGAAAAGCTAAATGCAGAGGGCGTTCCTTGCTCGCTTAAAACAGGCGAGGAAGAAAAGCCTGTGGAAGGAGCAAACCATATATCGTGCACAGTAGAAATGTTCCACGAAAAGGAATTTTATGAAGTGGTCGTCATAGATGAATCACAGATGATTGCTGATAAGGATAGAGGGTTTTCCTGGTTTAAAGCCATTACAAAAGCAAATGCAGAGGAAGTCCACATCATCGGCAGCAAGAATATCAAGGAAATGATGATGGACCTGCTGGATGATGGGGTGGCGGAAATATATGAATACACTCGTGATATTCCTCTCCAGGTAGAGAATAAAGAGTTCAGCCTGAAAGATACCAAGAAAGGCGATGCACTTGTTTGCTTCTCGCGAAAACAAGTGCTTGAGAATGCATCGAGACTACAGAACAGCGGTCGCCAGGTAAGCATGATTTATGGAAGCATGCCTCCAGAAACAAGGAAAAAACAAATCGACCGTTTCATCAAAGGAGAAACAAGTGTGGTAGTAGCTACCGACGCTATTGGCATGGGTCTGAATTTGCCAATCAGGAGAATCGTCTTTTTGGAAAATGAAAAATTCGATGGAACAAGGAGAAGGAGGCTTACTTCCCAGGAGATAAAGCAAATAGCGGGCCGTGCCGGCAGAAAAGGGATTTACAACGTCGGTCGAGTTGCATTCACCTCAGATATTAGTTTAATGACAAAGCTTCTTGAAAAAGAGGACAACCCTGTTGAGACATTTTCCATTGCTCCAACTTCTGGTATTTTTGAAAGGTTTCAAAAATATCACCGTTCACTTGCTGTTTTCTTTGAATTATGGGATAAGTTCGAGAGCCCTAAAGGGACGAATAAAGCTTCGCTGTCAGAAGAAAGGGAGCTTTATGAATATATCAGGGATACTGAAATTGAAGCGAGGCTGCCGATGATGGAGCTGTATGGATTTCTTCACCTGCCTTTTTCATCAAGAGAACCTGCCCTTATTGAACAATGGCTTGAAACAATCAGAGCAATCGTCGCAGATGCAGAACTGCCGGAGCCGCCTGTCAAAACGGCCTCCCTGGAGGAACTGGAGCTTTCTTATAAAGCAATTGGCCTGCATTTGTTGTTTTTATATAAGCTTGGCAGAAAAACTGAGGCTGTTTATTGGGAAAGGATTCGTACAGGATTAAGTGACGATGTTCATGAGTTTTTAAAATCGGAAGTCAAAAATTATAAAAAGAAATGCAGGCATTGTGGAAAGGGAATCCATGTAGATTCCCCATATCAAATCTGTGATTCCTGCTATTCAGCAAGAAACAGGAAACGGGCGGACTACAGGGATGGTTGGAAATAGTCAGTTGTAAGCAGGGCTTCATTAGAAGACCTGCTTCTTTTGGATGACAGTAGTATATAACAAGTGAATCGCCATATGATTATAGAAGGAAAAAATAAAAAGGTGTGATCAGATGGCTGTCCACGTAGTTAGGTCAGGAGAGAACCTTTGGGCAATCGCCAGGACATATGGTGTCTCGATCCAAAGTATTGTTGATGTCAACGGACTTCCTTCCACGAGCTTAATCATTCCTGGGCTTGCACTCTATATTCCAGATCAGCAGCCAATTACGCGTTATTATAAAATCAAGGCTGGCGATACACTATGGAGGATTTCTTTACAGTTCAGGACGAGTGTCAGCAGCATCGTAAATGCGAATCCGGGGCTTGATCCAAACAGTTTGTATATTGGTCAGAACATCAATATTCCTTCATCTGTTAGACCGCAGTTTTCAACACTTGGATTCATCGTACCAGGCGCCTCTCAAACCATTCTGGCCGATTTAGAAAAAATGGCCCCTAAGCTTACTTTTATTGCTGTTGCGGCATTTTCTTTTACAGAAGAAGGATATGCCTATGTGTGGGGGGATGATGCCCCTATCGTCCGAAAAAGCAAAGAATTGAATGTCATCCCATTATTATTGATCCAAAACACTGCTGCATCCGGTTTTAGTAAAGAACTCGCAGGCAATGTATTGGCATCTCCGACCTACCGCAGGAACCTTGTTGCCAGTCTTGTGAATTTAGCGAACCAGAGAGGCTATGGCGGCATAAGTGTCGACCTGGAATTTATTCCGCCGGCGCAAAGGGAAGATTTCAACACATTCCTCTGTGAACTGAAGGCGGCAATGGGGTATCTCATATTACATGTGAACGTTCATGCAAAGACAGAAGATCTCCCGACAAATCCGATAATTGGAGCGTATGACTATAAAACGATTGCGGAAATTGCTGACATTGTGGCCGTTATGACCATCGATTACGGGTATCCGGGAGGCCCGCCTGATCCTGTTTCTCCTTTATGGTGGATCGCACTCGTTGTCAGGTATTCATTGACATTGATACCTCGTGGGAAATTGCAAATCGGTCTCCCGCTTTATGGTCATGATAAAGTCGTTTTGACCAATCAGTATCGTGCGCTCTCCGTCCTGGACGCACAAAATCTTGCTATTTCTGCTGGTTCGGTCATCCAGTATGATTCAGCAGCCAGGTCACCCTGGTTCAGGTATTGGAAAGGCACCGAAGAGCATATCGTGTGGTTTGAAGACATTCGGAGCTATATTGAAAAATACAGATTGATCGATTTATATCAGCTTTATGGCGCAACCTATTGGCAGCTTAGTTTGAAAGCTCCTCAAAATTGGGCTTATTTGGATAAAGTGGATGTGATTAAACTTTGAATTTATTCATTCATTGGCCAAAACTAGTAAGATTTTATTTGAGTTGCGCAATGGCCTTAAGAGATTGTGGTACATTATCCAGTAAGGCACAAGCACCTGTTTTTAAATAGAAACAGGTGCTTTTTTTATTTAATAAGGTGATTGCACACTATTTTGGGGTACTAATAAGTAACTTGATTTATATAGAGGAGGTTCGTTAGATGAATAATTTTATAAAGAGCGGCTTTTTGCTTGGGCTTGGAGCTGCTATTGCCGGTAAGGAGAAGGTTGATGAAACCATTATGAAGTTGGTTGAGAAAGGGAATATGACCCAGGCTGAAGCAGACACCATCTTTGACGATTTTTTCAAAAAGGGTGAATCGAAGACCGGGGAATGGAATAGGGAATTCAAGGAGATGGCGAGAACCCAGCTGACTGACCTGGGTTTCGTTAAAAGGGAAGAGTTAGACACTGTCCAGGCGCAACTTGTTTTATTGAAGGAAGAAATTTCACAGCTTCGAAACGGCGGATTAAATCAAGAGATTGACCAGGTTGAAAACGGAATGGAAAATGTTCCGCCGGGATTTTCAAAAGACATTGACTAGCAGCGGGTGATGGAATGTTGACAGACCGATTGAGACGTTTAAATAGATACAGAGAGATAGCTTCATTATTTGTGAAATATGGATTTGGTTATGTGCTTGAAGAGGTGGGGCTGTTCCATGTCCTTTCATTGAAGGATCGGATCACTGCAGATGTTAAAAGTGGAAACACAAAGGAAGCGGGTTACCGTATAAGGTGTATGCTGGAGGAATTGGGGCCAGCTTTTATAAAGCTTGGCCAGCTCCTCAGTATTAGGAGTGATATGCTTCCTGAAGAGATTGTAAAGGAATTGGAACTGTTGCAAGATCAAGTCCCTCCTGTTCCTGTAAATGAAATAAAGGAGAAGCTTCACCATGAGTTTGGCAGGCCTGTTGAGGATGTATTCCGCTTTTTTGACGAAGATTACGTAGCAGCAGCGTCGATTGGACAGGTCCATGAAGCAATACTGTCAACAGGGGAATCTGTAATGGTGAAGGTCCAGCGGCCGGGTATCAAGCAGACAGTCCATACAGACCTTGAAATTTTAAGAGATATTGCGAGACTAATCGAACAGCGTTATGACTGGGCACAATATTACAATATCACTGATATGGTTGAAGAACTGTCTGAATCAATCAGAAGGGAATTGGATTATACTGAAGAAGCCCGTAATACGGATATGGTTCAAATGCAGTTTGAAGATTGTGAATCCATAAAGGTTCCGGTTGTCTTTCATGAATACTCGACTCCCCAGATTCTAACCATGGAAAAGGTTGAGGGTATCAAGCTCAACGAATTGAATACTATTGTTATTGAAAATGAGGAAAAACGAAGGATTGCTGATCTATTAGTAAGTGCATTTATAACCCAAATTCTAAAAGAAGGTTTTTTTCATGGTGATCCGCACCCCGGCAACATTCTTTATAATCCAGAAGCGCAACAGCTTATATTCATAGATTTTGGTCAAGTAGGGCGGCTTTCAGCTAGCCTAAGATATGATTCTGCTTCAATGATGATGGGAATCATGCAGAAGGATACCCAGCGAATCGTCCGGTCTATCTTCAGTATGGCCAATGTTCCTTCAGATATTGATGAACAGCATTTTTATGATCGAGTAGATGGAATCAGGAAAACGGTTGAAAGTTCATCAAAAGATGGATTGAGTTTAGGCTTGACGGTTAAGGAGTTATTTACCGCTGCACAGGAACATCGAATCATCCTGCCTAAGGAAATGACGATGATGGGGAAAGCGTTGATTACGATTGAAGGCATCATTTCTGGTATTGATTCAAGCTTTGATATGATTGAGTTTGCTAAGCCTTATGGGGAACAGGTTATGAGGGAGCGGTACGATCCGATTAAAATGGGAAAAAGGCTTTGGAATAAAGCGGAGGACTTATCAGATACGTTTACCAATATTCCGAATCAGGTTGATAAGGTTTTAAATCAAGCTTCCAAAGGGGATTTGAAATTTGAGATCAGTTTATCGGAAATCAACCGAATCCTTCATAAATTCGACCGGATCAGCAATCAGGTTTCCTTCAGTTTAACACTGCTTGCCTTCAGTATTGTTGTACTGGGTCTGATTGTCGGCGCAACATTTGGAAATAATACTATACTGACAAGCGTACCTGCAATTGAAGTAGGGTTTATCATTGCATTCGGGATGTTTTTATGGATTATTTATTCTATATTAAAGTCAGGACGCTTTTAATTAGTCTCTTTACGTAAACTTTGTTTCTTTCACAGCTTAATGCGTTTCCTTTTCAAAAGTCTCATCGAAAAGATCCACGATGCCTTTAAAAATTCAGATGCTAGACATGTTCGATAAGCGCAATCATGCGAAAACAGCATTTCAATAAAATTAGGCAATGTTCAAATCATTGCCCTTTTTCTATGGAAAAGATGGCTATGATGTATGTGAGTTGGAAATTGTTAAGATATTATTTATTCGGAGGAGTTTTATTATGCCTTGCAGAACTACTGATGAATTGAATGAACTGGTACATGAAGCAAAAAAGTACACTGATGGAGGAAAGGTTGCAGACTACATTCCTGCATTGGCTAAAGCGAATCCTGAAGAGTTGTCCGTCGCTATTTTTCATGATGATGGAAGTTGTGTTTCGGCAGGAGACATTCAGCAGAAGCTGACTTTGCAAAGCGTTTCAAAAGTACTGACACTTGCACTCGCCCTGATAGACTACGGGGAAGAAGCTGTTTTTGACAAAGTGGGTTATGAGCCAACAGGTGATCCGTTCAATTCAATTGTTAAGCTGGAATTCAGTCCTTCGAAACCGTTGAATCCAATGATTAACGCAGGCGCCCTAGCAGTTACTCATATGATCAAAGGGAATGATTCGGATGAACGATTTGACCGAATTCTCTCATTCATCCAGGAACTGGCAGGCAATTCTTCAATTGGGTATTCACAGGAAGTTGCTAAGTCTGAATATGAAACTTCTGATTTGAACAGGGCATTATGCTATTTTTTGAGGCAGCATGGGGTTATTGATGAGGATGTAGAAGAGTTGTTAAAGGTGTATACGAAGCAATGTGCGATTGAAATGGATTGCCTGGATCTTGCGCGCATTGGTTGTGTGTTCGCAATGGATGGTTTGGAGCCGGTCACGAACCGCCGATTGATTCCTGCCCATGTGGCTCGTCTATGTAAAACCTTCATGGTTACCTGTGGAATGTACAATGCGTCGGGAGAGTTCGCTGTCAGGGTCGGAATTCCTGCGAAGAGTGGTGTATCAGGCGGGATCATGGGGTCAGTTCCAAACAGATTTGGAATTGGCATTTTAGGGCCAGCCCTTGATGAGAAAGGGAACAGCATTGGTGGGATTAAGCTACTTGAAAGAATGTCTGCAAAGTATAATATGAGCATGTTTTAATGAAGTTTAAATTTGTAAATTCCAGACAAATATTACCCGTGTGTGTATATGTATTCTTGATATGATAAGGAGGTGATCCCATCAAAACCGAAAGGAGAGAAAAATGACCGTAGATCATAAAATAGTCTCAATTCAGGAAAAAATAAAAGATCTTGCATTTGATGAAATTGGAGAAATATTCAATTTCAGTAGTGATTATTATGGTGAATATTTGCTTGGGTTAGTTGGTGACTTTATAGAAACAGAACAGATTCCTGAAGAAATTGCCTCCGTACTGGTTCCTCACTTTATTTCCTGGGCTGTGTTTTCCCACCGCTTCAGCGTGAGCCATGAAAACAAGACTATTTTTGAGTTATATCTGGAGTCGCCCCGATATAAGAGCAGAATGAAACCCAAATTGCACACTCTAATCAGTGAATGGAAAAATGCAGTGCCAGGTGTTTATTACATTGATGAAATCCTTGGAGAAAGAGTGCTAGTTGTTAATGATGTCATTCGCATGAAGCTGAGGTTAGTCGGAGTATATAATGAAATGTACCATCAGCCCGAGGAAAGCGATTTGCTTTTAGGATATCTTCTTCCTGCAGGGGATGGGACCTATTCCCCAATCATAGATTTTTTCCACATCCCGGCTCTCTACAAAAAACAAGCGGCCTTTCAAATGATTGATTTCTATAATAAAGCCGTAACCACAGACCATGAATTCTTCATCCGTCACTACCCAAAACTACTCTCAATTATTTCAGACGTACTTAAATAAAGAAACTGATTTTACCTATGAAGATAGATTGATTCAAAAGACCAAAATACAAAAGTGAAGGACGTGTACATTAGTACCGTCCTTAATTTTGTTCATATGACTAGCCCCCGAACGCTTCAAGGATATCTTCGACTTCCTTCATATTGAGTAATTTTGCGGCATCTGTTTGTTCTTTAATGGTTTTTTCCTTTACTAGTGGCTGGATATGGAAGGTTCCATTTTCAAGCATCGCTCGAATGTCAGCAAGCTGCTGAAGGATTTCAGCAGAGCCTCCACTCAATACGGGCTTGGGATTTAGGTAATGATGAAGAGCGGATAGAACAAGATGGCTCAGTGAACTGTTATCGGCATGATATTCGATTTGGTCCACTATTTTTGGTGAAACCGAGTACGACTCTCCAGTCTTAACATCAATATATCGTTCAGGGACAGTTATCGCGATCTTATTTACATAATCCGTATAGGTGTTTGACATACCGATCATCCTTCAATGGAAATTAGTTCCTCGGTATTCTCATGTTGTTTTTTTAGTTGATTCATTTTGGCTAAAATCATGAGTCCGAAGACGTTCAGTTTTTCCAGGTTTTCTGGAAAAGTCAGCTCAATTGGGCGCCCTTTATCAGCCCATCTTACGGCAGCTTCCTGGATTTGATTCTGGGCAAGTTTTGCTGCACCACCAACTGCGATGTAGCGGGACGCCCCCTTAATTTCGCTGGAACTGCTCCTGGCACGGTCAAAGTGCTCAAGATATTTTATAGCCATGATCCTCAATTGAGGGATCACATACTTGCTAATATCTTTCCTGACACCGGCAAAAGGTTCGACATACCACTCTGATTGGCCTGCAAAAAGTTTTTCTTCAAGCTCTGACCTTGAGTCGAAAGTGTATAATTCATTCTTGCTGACTTTTTTTATGATAGTATCCAAGAACAAATTGATTCCAAAATGGTCGCCTTCAACTGAGGCTACAGGCTTACTGTTCTTGATTCCAACGAAATCTACTGAATCACCGCCCAGGTCGCCAATGATGATTCCTTTCTTGGAATCCTTCACTAGGTTATGGTCTTTAATTGTCAGTGTATCAACATCCCGAATCAATCCTAAATAGGCACAGGCTCCTTCCGCGCCTACAATCACATCCTTGATTTCAAGCTTGACAATCAGTTCTTTCGGCTCCAGAATTCCCGGTACCTTATGGAGTGTAATGGTATGGTTACCAATCAAGCGCTGCTTGAGTAATTCTTTCCTCTCCTTATATTGCGTGGTTGGAAGAGATACAGCTAATTGGTCTATACAATAGGTTAATTCGATGTCATTTGGATTTATTATAGAAGCATGGTAGGCAGCTGCGGCAAATAGAAGGATATATGTGCGGTCTTCGTCAGCTTTTTGATTATTGCTTGCTGTCAGGCTGACATTTCTTTGCTTTGCAGCCGCTTTTCCAGCATAAAAAATTTCTCTTTTGTTTGTGATCGCCGGGCTTTTTATCTCTACAATCAAATTCTCCTCAAGGTCAATATCTTCCTCGTCATAGGGCTTTTCGTAAAACTCATCATCATACAATGCGATGGCGTTTGGCATTTGGTATTCCCTTAGCTCTCCATGATCAGAGGCTAGAACTTTATACCAGCTGTTGCCTATGTCGACTGCAAAATAATTATAATTGTTCATTTTATCCTCCTCCTTTTGAATCCTATGCAAAAGGCATGTTCAATTGTGCAAGTACCTAATTTCAATGGAAGTAAGGAATTAAAAAGACGTGGAAATCTTAAAAAACTGAAAAAATCCGCATTTGTGCTGATTCATTCATCTAGTCCAAAAAATCTAGCAGGAATAGGATAAATTGTACAAGAAATTAAAAAGGAGGAAATAGAATGACTAATGACCATAAAGGTAAACGCGGATGCGTAAATGTAAATAAGTCTGCATCCAGTAATGAATGCATGAATGTGCCTACACCAGGATTAGCACCTTCAGCAAACCTTCCTGTTACTCTGGCTGATATTACAGTTACGGACCATCTTGTAGCGGATATCCATTTCCCTGATCCAGTGCTGGAAATCAAGGATATTAAAAAACGGGTGAAAATCGTCCAATGCAGATTGCTATTAGGTCCTAGCTCAAATCCCGATACAGGAATTCCTTTATTTATCAAGGGATTCATCCGGAAGAATATCCAATATGCAACACCTTGCCCGCATGCTAAAAGCGACTGTGTAGCATCTGAAATGCGTTCGCTTACTGTAGATGTTCCATTCGAATGTGTAACTATTGTTACTGATTTTCTAACCGATCCAGTACTTCCGACTCCTAATACCCGTGAAGAATTTGACTTCTTCAGAGCGCAGGACTTGGGTCACGGATTCCCTGAAAAAGATCAATTGCTATCAAGCGACCTTTCCCAGTTCCATCAAGTAAGCACCCAATTCTATAATCAGATACCTTTCTGTGAACTAGTATCCAGCAGTATTGTACAGTGGGATGAAGCAATTGACCGTTATCCATTACCTAACCACGGGCCATTCGAAGAAGGAACATTCCATAATATCGTTGAAAAAACTTTCTTGCAATTCCGTGTAAGAGTTTATCAGAATCAACAAGTTACAATTTAATGGTTTTAGCGACTGCATTTAAGCGGCCAATTCCTCAAGATGCTATGGAGGTTCTCGAGGATAAACTTATGGCGAAGACAGTGTCTTCGCCATTTTATTTTTGTTAACCAGGAAAATATAAAATGATTTAGTTATGAATAACTACTTGTAGTATTCTTAAACCAGCTCCAACACCAATTCCCTCGAGACCCTTGTGCTTTTTGTTCTTCCTCCATACATATTCAAGTCACAGTCATGTTGTCATCACAATAGAAGCAAATAAAACGGAAAAAATTTTTTTGTGTTGCTTTTGGCCAGTACATCTCATAGAAAATCAAGGGTTCATATTGGGTACTTGCCTTGATTTTTGCAAATGCATAAGGGCATATGCCTAGACCCATCTAATCAAAGTGCATAGGATAAAGCATCTTCACTCTAAGG